>CAZBUL010000152.1:0-7244 GCA_964495045.1 uncultured Desulfobacterales bacterium
ATAACGCCCCTGACGCATCCCTGCATTTCCATTTTCAACCCGCCGCGGATTGCGGCGCCAGTTTGACAATTCTGGCTGTTTTGATTATCTCATCCGGAAGATCGAAAACAGTTGCCAGAATCTCGGCGGGTCTCAGGGTTTGCTGTTGTCCGGAACGGATCGACAGAATCAGGCGATTTTCGATATCCAATGCCATTTGTTCCACATGGGCTTTGTAATTCACCAATTCCATCGTTCCTTTCCGGCTGACGCGTGTTTTCACGAATACTTCTCCTTCCTGAAACACATCGATCCGGCTCTGTTCAAAACGGCCTTCCGTCAATTGAATCCGATAGCGGATGGTGCTGCCAGGCAGCTTCTCTTTTTTCGAAGGAGCAATGTCCCATCGCGTGATGGTCAACCCTTCGGGAAGGGTCTGATTGAGTCTGTCCATCATGTGACGGGCCGAACAGATCGGCATGGCAGACACCGTACAGATTTCATGCTGACTCTCCATGCCCACCGGCAGCGGATCGTCAAAAGATATTTTGGGCTTGGGGTGAAAGCCTGCGGAAAATTCAATGGGAATTTTCGCCCTGCGGAATGCACGGAACATAATGTTGGCCAGTTCGAGATGTCCAAAAACCCTTGCCGGGCCCGTTTTGGCATAGGTTATCTGATACCGGACCTGCTTCATTGCCGTGGGTGGAGAGGCGTCGGATTTCATTTCGGCGCCGCCTGCAACCGAAGATTCCGACATATTGGGAGCAATGGTCTGAAAATCACAGACCCCGCAAGACTGGCAATCTCCCGTCCGGCAGTCCGGTGTGAGCTGCTCCGAAAGGGCTTTTTCCCATTCCGCAGCTAAAAAACTCCGGCTGACCCCTGTTTCGATGTGGTCCCATGGCAGCGGCTCTGAAATCTCCCGATTACGGGTTGTATAATAATCGATGTCGATGCCGGTTTCAGCCAGCGATTTTTCCCATTTCGAAAAATCGAAATGATCGCTCCAGCCATCCAGCCGGCACCCGTTTCGCCAGGCGGCCACCAACAAATCGGACAGTCTGCGGTCGCCTCGCGCCCACAACCCTTCCAATAGGCCGACCTGCGGATGCTGCCATTTGAACTGAATATCGGAATACGGCAACTGTTCTTTCAGCCGGTAAATGATCGACCTGGAATCCTCGACCGGCAACTGCGGGGCCCACTGAAACGGCGTGTGGGGTTTGGGGATAAAGGTGTTGACACTGACATTGATCTGATTCTTGTGCCCTTTCATTCCCTGCGTTTTCTGAATTTTGAATTTTCTGAGCGCATGCACGAGGGCCACTATAGACGCCAAGTCTGTATCGGTTTCCGTGGGAAGACCGATCATAAAATAGAGCTTGATCACCTGCCATCCCAAAGAAAAGGCATCCCGCACGGTCGAGACGATATCGTCCTGGGTGATGTTTTTGTTAATGACATTGCGCAGCCGCTGACTGCCAGCTTCGGGGGCGATGGTAAAGCCGGTTTTGCGGATTTGTTTGATCTGGCTCATGAGTTCCGGAGTAAGCGTTCCCGCCCGAAACGAAGGCAGCGACACGGCGATATGTTCCGGCGCACATCGATCAATCAGGCCGGTCATCAATTCCGGCAGACCGCTGTAGTCACTGGTGCTGAGCGACAGCAGCGACAGCTCGTCATAACCGGTTGCGGCCAGCGCATGTTCGGCCTGCCGCATCAGGGTGTGAACCGAACGTTCCCGCACCGGCCGGTATATCATGCCGGCCTGACAGAACCGGCAACCCCGCGTGCAGCCTCTGGAGACTTCCAGCCGCAGCCTGTCGTGAACCGGCCGGCCATAAGGCACCACCGGCCTTTCCGGAAAAGGTGCCGCATCCAGACTGGGAATGATGGCTCGATGCACCGCAACATAATCCGGATAATGTGGCTGGAGTGTCTGAAACCCGTCCGGCGTATAGACCGGTTCAAAGAATGACGGGATATACACCCCTTCGATTTTGCACCAGGATTCCAGAAGCTGGCGTTTATCGTTGCCACCGCCCTGTTTCCACTTTTTCCAATTATCGGCCATCTCGAGGATAACGGATTCACCGTCTCCGATCACCATGGCATCGAAAAAATCAGCCAATGGTTCCGGATTGACGGTGCAGGGTCCACCGGCAATGATCAGCGGATAAGATAAATCTCTTTCTTTTGACAAAAACGGGATACCGGCCAGATCCAGCATCGTGAGGATATTGGTGTAATCGAGTTCATAAAGCAGGCTGAACCCGATGATATCGAACTGCCGCAGGGGCCTGCCGGACTCGAGCGATGCCAAAGGCAGACCCGCGTTCCGTAACCGGGATTCCATATCGATATCCGGGGCATACACCCTTTCCGCAGCAAGGGTTTCCTCCCGGTTCAGCAGATGATACAGTATTTGCAGCCCAAAATGGGAGGTGCCGATAACGTATAAATCCGGAAAAGCCAAAGCGATTGCCAGTTCGACGGCTTCCGGTTTTTTTTTGATGGTGTTGACTTCCGATCCGATATACTGGCTTGGCATCTCGACCAAGGGCAAGATGTCTTGAATACACGTATATGTCATGATATTGTAATTTCCGATATTGTGTTGAATTGTTACCGGCCTGCAAGGCCATGTCGAAAACTGTAAAAATAGATGATTCCCATGCAAATGACAACCCCGAAATCCATCAGTGGCATCCTGGTATGGATCACCTTGCTGCTGTCATCCTCACTGCATGCGGCCAATGATTTCTCACGGGAAACCCCCGTAGTCAAAGCCGTTCGCAAGGTCAGCCCGGCGGTGGTCAATATCAGCTCGGAGCAAGAAATTCGCCAGCGCACCAATCCTTTCTCTCAATACGGCAACGACCCGTTTTTCGACAATTTTTTCAAAGATTTTTTCGATCGGAGAGGAATGCCGGACTATAAACGCACCAGCCTTGGATCCGGTGTCATTATCGACGGCCGGCGGGGATATATTCTGACCAACGCCCATGTGATCACCAATGCTGGAAAGATCAAGGTCATCTTCAAGGACGAACGGGAATATCAGGCCCACATCGTCGGTGCCGATCCGGATTCCGACCTGGCGGTGCTCAAAATCACCACGCAGGAAACCATTCCCGTCGTAGATATGGGAAACAGCGATGATCTGATGATCGGAGAGACCGTCATCGCTATCGGCAATCCTTTCGGATTCTCCAATACCGTCACCACCGGGGTGATCAGCGCAGTGAACCGGAGTTTTCGTACCGAAGACCGGGTGTTTCACGATTTCATTCAGATCGACGCCTCCATCAATCCCGGAAACAGCGGCGGCCCCTTGCTGAACATCAACGGTGAGCTGATCGGCATCAACACCGCCATTTATGCCAAGGCACAGGGTATCGGGTTTGCCATCCCCATCAGCAAAGCCCGAAGAATCATCACAGATTTGATTCGTCATGGGGAAGTCGTTCAGCCGTGGATCGGGCTGACGGTTCAAGACCTGGATGCCGGTCTGTCTCAATATCTGAATCTTCCCGAACCTGGCGCCACGAAAGCAAAAGGCGTGGTCGTCAAGGACGTGGAGCCTTCCAGCCCGGCATCGAATGCCGGCATTCAGTCCGGCGATATTCTGCTTTCCATCGCCAGCCGGCCGTTATCTTCCACGACAGACTATCACAGCGCCGTCAATGAAATACCCGCCGGAGACACCGCTGTCTTCGATATCTGGCGAAACGGCAAGACCCTCAGTCTATCGCTGAAATCTTCGGTCTTCCCCGATGAAAGAGCCCCCGCTCTGGCATACAAACTGCTCGGTATCCGGGTGCAGCATCCAGCGATACGAAAGCGGACAGGCCGTCAAAATCAGGCTTCCACCGGGGTGGTCATCTCCGAAGTCAATCCGTCATCCTATCTGGCCCGCATCGGCGTGAAACCGGGAGACATCATCCACCAGCTCGATGATATCGGGATCGCCTCCGTCGAAGATTTCAACAAGGCCATCGTCAAATACCGCCGGAAAGCATCCGTCGTGATACTTCTCCAGCGGGCGGATCAGCTCTACAATATCACCGTCGAGCTGTAGTTCTGAACTTGCTTTTGACCGATTACTGATGGCTGATTCCAGGCAAATTATTATTTATGGAAAATAATTATTGACTTAATTTTCAGATAAAACTATTCTAACCAGATTCGATATATAAAGAGTATTGAAACCTTCATCTGGAAGCCTTTTCCAAATGAGGGTTTTTTTTTCATTCTTCGTTTCTTTTTTCGTATCAAGGAATATCCAATGGAAAGAAATATCCAAAAAGTCAGGAATATCGGCATCAGTGCCCATATTGATTCAGGAAAGACCACCCTGACAGAACGCATCCTTTATTACACCAAACGCATTCATGCCATCCACGACGTCAAGGGAAAAGACGGTGTGGGCGCCACCATGGATTCCATGGAGCTGGAAAGAGAGCGCGGCATCACCATCGCTTCGGCCGCAACATTCTGTGAATGGCAGAATCATCAGATCAACATCATCGATACACCGGGACATGTGGATTTCACCATCGAGGTGGAGCGCTCCCTGCGGGTACTGGACGGCGCCATTTTGGTGCTGTGCGCGGTCGGCGGGGTTCAGTCCCAATCCATCACGGTGGATCAGCAGATGAAGCGTTACAAGGTTCCTTGTGTCGCCTTTATCAACAAATGCGACCGCAGCGGCGCCAATCCATCCCGGGTGATTCAGCAACTGCGGGAGAAACTCGGGCATCATCCGGTTGCCGTGCAGCTTCCCATCGGCCTGGAATCCGACCTGAAAGGCCTTGTGGATGTAATCACCATGAAAGCTGTGTATTTCGATGGCGAGAACGGCGAGATTCTCCGCACCGAAGACATTCCGGCCGACCTGATCCGTGAGGCCGAAACCGCACGCGAAGAGCTTCTCGATGCCGTTTCCGTGGTTTCCGATGAGCTGACCGAAGCCATTCTGGAAGAGCGCGAGATTCCGCCGGAGATGATCATGTCCGCACTCCGCACCGCCACCCTGGAACGGAAAGTCACCCCGGTCTTTATGGGATCGGCTTATCGGAACAAAGGCATTCAGCCCCTGCTGGACGGCGTCACCCAACTGCTGCCCTGCCCGTCGGATGTCGTCAATGATGCCCTGGATATGGACAACAACGAGGCGGTGGTACCCCTCGATACCGACCCGGACAAACCGGTTGTGGCTTTCGCTTTCAAGCTCGAAGACGGACAGTACGGCCAACTGACCTATATCCGGGTGTATCAGGGCGTCATTGCCAAAGGATCGACCATCATCAATGTCCGCAACGGCCGCAAGGTGAAAGTCGGTCGGGTCGTGCGCATGCATGCGGATCAGATGGAAGATATCGAAGCCATTCCCGCCGGACACATCGGCGCTCTCTTCGGTATCGACTGTGCGTCCGGAGACACCTTTGTGGCGCCGGGCCTCAGCCTGACCCTGACGTCCATGTTCGTGCCGGCGCCGGTCATTTCCCTGGCGATCGCTCCCAAGGACAACAAATCCCAGATCAACATGTCCAAGGCCCTGAACCGCTTCACCAAGGAAGACCCCACGTTCAAGTCCCACTACAACGACGAGACCAATGAAACGGTCATCGAAGGTATGGGAGAGCTGCATCTCGAAGTTTACGTCGAACGCATGAAACGGGAATACGCGGCCGAGGTCACTACCGGCATGCCGCAGGTGGCATACAGGGAAACCATCACCCGCCGCGCGGAGTTCAACTACACCCACAAGAAGCAGACAGGCGGCGCCGGTCAGTACGGACGGGTGGCCGGATATATGGAACCGACCGAAGAGCCCTTCGAATTCGTCAATGCAGTAACCGGCGGTTCCATCCCGACCCAATATATCCCGGCCTGTGAAAAAGGCTTCCGTCTCTGCCTGCCCAAGGGCCCCAAACTGGGCTTTCCGGTTACCGGTGTAAAAGTGGTTATCAACGATGGCGCCTCCCATTCGGTGGACTCCTCGGACATGGCCTTTCAGGCGACTGCCAGAGGGGCTTTTCTGGAAGGTTACGGCAAGGCCAAGGCCGTGATTCACGAACCCATCATGAAAGTGGTGGTCGAAACCCCCACCGAATTTCAGGGCTCTGTCATGGGCCTGATGAACCAACGGCGGGGCATGATCGTCGGTGCTCAGGATGAAGGGGTGCTCTGTTCGGTCGAAGCCCAGGTACCGCTGGCGGAAATGTTCGGATTTTCGACGGTGCTCAGATCTTCCACCCAGGGCAAGGCCCAGTTTACGATGGAGTTTTCATCCTACAAGCAGGTTCCGCAATCGGTTTCCGAAGAACTTATCAAAAAGGCATCCGAAACGAAAAAAAATGTGGCATAATCGAATGGGTGCGACAGGCTCCCGGCGGAATGCGGATTTCAGCCCACATTCCGCCAAGGTCATATATCTTAAGGAAAGGAATGCAGCCATGCTGAGAAAGGATTTGATCCTGAGAAATCCATTGAGACTTCTGGGACATGAAAGTGATGATATTCTTCCCCCCGGCGGGTTCGGCGCCGTTTTGGCATCTGCGGGTGTGGGGAAAACCGCACTGATGGTGCAGATCGCCCTGAATGCCCTGCTCAGGGATAAAAATGTGCTTCACATCAGCTTGAACGAGCCGGTGCAGAAAGTATCCCTCTGGTATGAGGAAGTGTTTCGCAATATCAAGCAGTCCTACGAACTGCACGAAATGAACGAGCTCTGGGAGACCATTCTCGTTCACCGGTTCATCATGACGTTTCAGGTGGAAGGATTCACCGTGCCCAGGCTCAAGGAGCGGCTGACCGATTTAACCGCTCAGAGCATATTTTTCCCCCAGATGATCATTCTGGACGGACTACCGTTCGATAAACCCGTCAATCCGATTCTCTCGGATTTGAAAACCCTGGCAGCCGAATATCGCCTTCCGATATGGCTGTCTGTCCGGACCCGCCCGAATGAAGAACTCGGTGCCGACGGACTGCCCCTTCCGATCGACGGCATATCCGAGCTTTTCAATGTCGCCATCGAGCTTCAGCCCGAAGGAAAAGAGGTTCTGGTCAAAGCATTGAAAGGCCGCAACCCGGCAACCGGATCGTCGAATCTTTATCTGGATTCCTCAACGCTCCTGATTAAGGACAAGCTGTCTTAACGTACTTATTTCCGGGAGATTCTCAAATGACCATGGGATACACGGCGATTATACGAAAGAGTAAGCTGGAGTATGTGGCGGTCTGCCTGGAACTGA
>CAZBUL010000153.1:0-4057 GCA_964495045.1 uncultured Desulfobacterales bacterium
ACCGAACAGAAGAAAACAGCGGATCAACTCCATCAGGCTCAGAAAATGGAGTCGATCGGACGGCTGGCGGGCGGGGTGGCCCACGACTTCAACAACATGCTGAGCGTCATCATAGGAAATGCCGAACTGGGGCTCATGTGCACCGATAACACCGACCCTCTGCACGAATGTCTGGTCGAAATCAAAAACGCCGCCGACCGATCCTCCGATCTGACCCGTCAACTGCTGGCCTTCGCACGCCAACAGGCCATCCAGCCGAAGGTGATAAACCTGAACGACACGGTATCCTCCATGCTTAGAATGTTGCAGCGCCTCATCGGCGAGGACATCACACTGACTTGGCAGGCGGCATCGGATCTCTGGCGGATCAAAATGGATCCGTCTCAGGTGGATCAAATCCTGGCAAACCTTTGTGTCAATGCCAGGGATGCCATCCAAAACACGGGCAAGATCATGATCGAAACCCATAACAGATCCGTCGATGTCTTTTACTGTGAAGATCACTTCGATGCCGTACCCGGAGACTATGTCCGGTTAAGTGTCAGCGATGACGGGATCGGGATGGACAGAGATACGCGGACACATATCTTCGAGCCGTTCTACACCACCAAAGAGATGGGGAAGGGCACAGGCCTGGGGCTCGCGACGGTTTATGGCATCGTCAAGCAGAACAATGGTTTTATCAATGTTTACAGCGAACCGGGAAAAGGGACGACTTTCTCCATCTATCTGCCCCGATTTGAAGCGGCAGCCATGCTCTCAACGGAAAACAATCAGGTTTCGGCCATTCCCAAGGGTCATGAGACCATTCTTTTGGTCGAAGATGAATCGGCCATCCTGAAAATGACCGCCATGATGCTAGACAAGCATGGTTATTCGGTACGGACAGCCTCGACCCCCGGTGAGGCCATCGCGCTTGCCGCCGGGCATTCCGGAACGATCCATCTTCTCATGACCGATGTCATCATGCCGGAGATGAACGGATGGGAGCTGACGCAAAGATTGATGGTCAACCATCCGGACATGAAAATTCTGTTCATGTCCGGATACGCTGCGGATGTCATCGGGCATCACGGCGTTCTGAACAATGATGTCAACTTCATCCAGAAACCGTTTTCGATGCGGGATATGCTCGTCAAGGTCCATGGCATATTGAACGACACGGATGGCTGAAAACTTTTTGTGGTTCATCGCAGATTGACGTGAAATCCGGGTATGACCATCGTTTCTGTCGATTCATCGAATGATTTCATTCGTCGCTGGTTTCCAAGCTCCAGCTTGGGAACCCGGTCGGGAAGCTCCTGCTTCCCGTCACCTTCAGTCTGCGGGATGTTCTGCGCTGGATGTTTGGGAGAAGTGCTGGGATCACACGGCCACAATGTTATCTCCATCGACACGGCACCCGCCGTTCTTTTTCAACAGTTCGATCCCCGCGTCGAAGAACGACCGGGTTTTGTTTCCAAGGCGGGAAATACCGAATGTTCTGGCAGTTTCCCGCAAAAGATCGTCCTGGCGCATGCTGATGTGCAAAATTAAAACCTGGGCAGCCGCATTGGCGATCTCTTCCGGGCAGATTTCCTCAGCGGTGCGCACCCTGGCATCCATTTCTTCCGGAATACGGAAGCCGTTGTAGGGCTTTCCGGTCAACTCTTTGGTCCAGATAAACTCACGGTCTCCGGAACGGCGCATCGCAAGACCGTTCAGTTTCACGGCATTTCGAACCACTTCCCGAATGCGGTTGCCCACCCGCTGCAACCCCCAGGCCGATGACACCTCGGCGCAGAGCGTCTCGAACAGCAAGGGAGCTTCGATGGCAGCGATTGCCATGACGATTTTACGCACGTTCCGTTTGTTGGCCTGGCTGTGAAGGTCGCCTGAAAATTTCTGGGAATCCGGTTCGTAACGCCGGTAAATTGACTGGCCCGGAAGTTCGGCGGCAACAGGGAGGGGGTTCGGTTCGTTGGATACGGACATCTTCGCGAAGTGTCGATTGGTTTCTCCCGTGTCGGATTTTTCGGCGACAGCGGGTACCAACGAAAGGTTTGCAGGCGGGCTCAGATCGATGTCGTTGTTAGCTGCAGCGCTCTGTCTGGCCGCCTCGAGCGCGGCTTCGAGCTTGGCGATTTCCTTGGGACGCTGCAACCACCAGTCGGTTGACCAGATACGGTACATCCGCCAGCCAAGGCTCTCCAGCACTGCCTGACGAAGCCGGTCTCGGTCCCTGGCCGATTTGGCGCTGTGGTAATTCGCACCGTCACATTCCACACCCAGAATATACCGCCCCGGCATGCCGGGATCGTGAACCGCCAGGTCGATCCGATATCCCGAACACCCCACCTGCGCATCCACACGCCAGCCTTTCCGGGTCAGTTCATCCTGGACCGACTGCTCGAAATAGGATGCCGCCTCACCAGCCGTCCGGGAAATTTCTTCCACAAACGCCGCCTGACCGCGTATCGCGAAATCGAGAAACATCCGAAGGTGATGAACACCCATTGCCTGGGTCCGGGAGATGTCTATGTGGGCCGGCCGCAGCCGGGAAAAGACCAGCAACTGCTTGCGGGCTCGGGTAATCGCCACGTTGAGCCGTCTCTCCCCGCCCTTGTTGTTCAATGGCCCGAAGTTCATGCGAACGACCCCGGCGGCATCGGGCCCGTAGCAAATCGAGAATAGGATCACATCCCGTTCGTCCCCCTGAACCGTCTCCAGGTTTTTCACGAAAACGGGCTCGGAAACCGTCGTGAAGTATGGCTCGATTTCCGGATATTCACTTCGCGCCGCATCCAACAGATCCTCGACGAGGCCCTGCTGCGCCTGACTGAAGGTAACCACCCCCAGAGAAGCGTTCTGTTCCTGAGAATCACGCAGCCGCCGGATGATTTCGGCAACCACCGCCTCGGCTTCTTTACGATTGGTGCGGGATTTCCCGTGGTCGTAAACCCCGTCTGGAACCTCGCACCACCGTACGCCGAGCCGGGAATGTTCCGAAAACGCCGCGGGGAAGGTCAGAAGCCGATTCTCGTAATATTGCCGGTTGCTGAAAGATATGAGGCTTTCGTGACGGCTGCGGTAGTGCCAGTCGAGGCGAAGGGGTGTTATGCCCGCCGCCTCCGCCTCCTCCAGAATGCTCTCCAGTTCCTCGGGCAGATCATCTTCATTGTAATCTTCATCCCCTTTCTGCCGTTCGAAGAAACGTGTCGGCGGAAGCTGGCGGGAATCCCCCACCACGATGAGCTGATTTCCCCTTGCGATGGCGCCGATGGCATCGTAGGTTGGCATTTGCGACGCCTCATCGAACACCACGAGATCGAACTTCGGGAATTCCGCACCAATGAACTGGGCCACCGACAGCGGACTCATCAACACGCAGGGCTTGTACCTGGCCAGGGCATTGGGACATTCCCTGAAAATGCGCCGGATCGTCTTTCGTCCCCCCTGTACAAACCGCTGGAGCATGCCGGCTTCGGAACTGGCAGGCGTATGCCCGCCAACCGCCGCTCTTGGCATGCCGCCGGCAATCCGCGCAAAAGACTCCTTTCGGGTCAGATCGGCCACCCGGGCATCATGCTCCCGGAAATCCCGAATCTTCATGTCGTGCCGCTCCCCGATAAAACCGGCCAGAGATGGTACGGATTTCAAAACAGTCCGCGCCCACCAGTCGGCAAAGGAATGTTCGAACACGTTTTCCAGTTGATGGACACCGATCTCTCCCCGTTCGAGGGCTTCCGCAATTTCGACAATGTGGTGATCCACAATCACGGTGCGGGACATCTGGTAATGCGACCAGTCCCGCAGCCGATGCAGGTTTGCGGCGATATTTCCCATGGTCGTCCCGGCCCGCTCCAACATCCGTGCGTCCGCATCAGCCCCCCATGCTATGCGGGAATCCAGACACAGCAGGGTGTCCAGGTGTCTTCGCCGATCCTCGAAGTGGTGAAGCGCATCCCGGAAAGCTTGTGCCCGCAGTGCGGCCGAAGCGCCGGAAGCAAACAACATGCGGCTTTCCGCGGCAAGACGCGTCCACATCCCCCTGATTTTCATCTTCATGTTCAGGGTG
>CAZBUL010000153.1:4157-7237 GCA_964495045.1 uncultured Desulfobacterales bacterium
CCGGAATATCCAGAGCGAAAATGCCGTCGGTATAGGTCTCCAGCAGATGCGAGCGTTTTGCAGCACATCCACATCCCCATGCGATCCATTCTGTCAGCCCGGCCCTGGTGCGCTGCCAGTCGGGTTCCGACAGAATGGCCTGGGTGACATTCGGCGCGGTCTCCAACAAAATGGTCAGATCGCCTCCACGTTTGAGATCGGAAAGAGACGCCTCTTCGATTTGAAACCCCAGATCCGGCAGGATGGACATGCCGGTGGATTTCAGGTTTTCCTGCGCCGACTCGGCCGCCAGGATCGCATTTCGCGCGTCATCTTCGATGCCATAAGTCCAGGTGGACAACCGGACCGCACTTAGAGGATGTGCAGCCAGATCAGCGGAAACACGCGCCGCCTCGGCCATTTCCCGCATGGCGGTCCGCATCCGGTCGAAAGTCTCGGCCGTCCACCCGGCCGGATCACCGAGGTCTAACAACATAACCTTCGGTTCATTTCCCCGTCCAATGAGTTTTGAGATGACCCAGTACGCGCTCTTTCCGAACGCGCGGGGCGTGTGGAGGTCTTCCACATACGTGTTCAACACCTTCCGCAGATCGGCAAGCCGTTTTGTGTCGGTTTCCCATCGTTCACTGGTTCCGGTACCGGCCACCGCCAGGGCATCGCGAAGCTGCGCGCGAAAAGACTCTTTGGTCGTCTTGTTCGAATGAAGCTCCAGACAGAAGGGGCCCAGCCCCACATCCGTCAGGCGCTTGTGCACCACATCGAGCGCCGCCCGCTTCTGGGCCACGAACAACACCCGTTTGCCGGTGGTCAGGCAGTGAGCGATCAGGTTGGTGATTGTCTGGGATTTTCCGGTACCCGGCGGGCCTTGCAGCACGAAAGATCGGCCCTCCGACGCCGCATAGACGGCACGAAGCTGGGAGGAATCGGCATGGAGCGGACAGAACGACACCGATGGTGGATAGCGGTCGTCGAGGAATTCCATCTCGGGAAACGACGCCTCCGGTTCGAACCGCTCGCTCGATGTCTCGATCAGATGACGGATAATCGCATTCCTTTTGAGTTCTTCGGCGTTGGCCTCCAGGTCGAGCCACATCAGGAACCGGGAGAATGTCAATGTCGTGAGACAGGCCCCTTCTTCCACCTTCCATCGGGGTTCACGTTTGATCGCGTTGCGGATGATCCGCAGAATATTCGGCACATCCAGACCGGAATCGTCTTCGGGCAGAGGATCCAGGCCATCGATGGCGATACCGAAATCCACTTTGAGTTTCTGGAGCAGGGTGACGTTGATACGCGGCTCTTCGTCAATCCCCTTGATGCGAAAGCCATCGCGTACAGACGTGCGTTCGATATTCATGGGAATCAGAAGAATGGGCGCACGGCGCTCGATGTCACTCGATGCCGATTCGGTCCAGACCAGAAAACCAAGAACCAGAAACAGCGTATTCGCACCTCCTTCTTCCAGTCCCAGACGGGTCGCGCGCTCGATCTCGGTAAGTCGATCCGCCAGTTCCTCCTCCGTCACGGCAGCATGCAGCCGCCGTTGAGACATTTCCTCACGCAGGTAATCGGTCAGCGCATCCCCGCCCGTTTGCCCGCGATACAACGCGGCATCACGGGGATCGCCCGATCCCCAGGCTTCCGGCTTCGGGCGCACGCGAAACACTTCGCTGGCAGCCAGCGCATTGTCAAGGCCGGCAATGTCCGGACAGAGCAACGGGATGGATTTTTTGGATTCCCTGAAGTTGAGCAGACGGTTTCGCAGCGTAAGATCGAGCAGACTGGTTTTCCATCGGGCAAGGCGGTCGGAAGGACTCTCCCGATCGCGCGAAATGTCCGGCGTTTTCACGATTCCGGCTTCCGCAATCGACTCGGGAACATGCAGGTCTTCACCGATGGAAACGATTTCTTTGGCAGGGCCCGTGTCTCCGGCAGGAGCCGTGTCTCCAACCGCCTCCCCGCTAACCGCTTCGGTCAATGACAGCGGGCGGATGCCAGCCTTGCGGGCGGGTTTGACATCCACCGCAAAGTGAAAAGCCCCCTCGACCTGGAAATGATTATTCGCCTGCGCCACGGCCATACTGAAGCCCAAAGGCGGCATATTGGTGATTCCCGTCGATTCGACGACGATGAATTCCCCCAAACCGATCCGGTTCAGCAGGATCGAGGCATGATGCGTCACGATGTCGTCAAAAGACTTGTCAACAAGCCACACGCCGGCAAAGGCGTGCCCTTCCGTCATTACGAGCACCGGCCGCATGCCCGCCTGCTCGAAGCAGGCGGCCAGAAGCGCGGTGGTATCCATACAGGTGCCCAGTTTCCGGTCCAATAGGTGTTCCGGGGTTCTGATCTTTTGCCCTGTCTTCTCGAAGCTTGCTGGCGGGTTGATGTAGCTGATTTTCTGACGGGCTGCCGCAAAATAGATCGCAGCCGCCTGCGCGTACGCCCGACGGGGATCGCCACTCTGATAACCCGACAGGGAACCATCCTGCGTCTGCTCCAGCAGCACGCTCGATGCATCGGCCAGGATGCGCTCCACGGCCGGGTCGTTGGGCAGAACGTGTGCGGCAAGAATCTCCGGAAGCGAGCAAACACCGAACCATTCGTTGTAGGCCAATACGGAAAGGGGAAGCGCCTGCCGGTTCGGCGCAATGTCGTCTGCGGCGATTTCGATCCACAGATGTCCGGCTTCCCGTTCAGTTTGTTTGCGCAGAGGTTCGCGCAGCATCGTGATGGATAAATCCGAAAAAGCGTAGCTCGCGCCAGGGTCAATCGTATCCACCCGGAATGTCTTCTCAACCATGACCGGCGGATCGCTCCACATTCTGACCACCACGTGTACAGCCTGCTTGTCAGAAAGATTCATCACGACAAGTTCTCTCAGAAGCGCAATAGCGTTTTGCTGCATTGCGAAATTTACGAACGGCGTGTATTCCGCTCTCACGGATAGCGGAGATTCCACTTTCGACGGAAAAGATAATTCAACCATAGCGGCTCCGAAACGGTACCATTGAAATATGAAGTACGAAAGAGGTTAGGCAACTCACATGAAATAATTTCATAGATCGAGATGCTTTTTT
>CAZBUL010000154.1:0-7228 GCA_964495045.1 uncultured Desulfobacterales bacterium
TCATATTGTCACCACTCAACCGATTGAATAACCAGAATAAAGGAGAATTCTCATGCCCAAAAAGATGAAAACCATTGACGGCAACACGGCTGCAGCCCATGTGGCTTATGCCATGAGCGATGTCGCTGCTATTTACCCGATCACGCCTTCCACACCGATGGGAGAGATTGCCGATGAATGGTCGGCCCAAGGACGGAAAAACATTTTTGGCCAGACCCTGCTTGTCAAGCAGATGCAGTCCGAAGCCGGTGCTGCGGGAGCAGTTCACGGCGCACTGGCCGCCGGGTCGTTGACCACCACGTTTACGGCCTCTCAGGGTCTGCTGCTTATGATTCCCAATATGTACAAGATTTCCGGAGAACTTCTGCCGGGTGTCTTTCATGTCACGGCCCGCGCGATTGCCAGCCATGCGCTTTCCATTTTCGGGGATCATGCCGATGTCATGTCCGTCCGTCAGGCCGGTTTTGCCATGCTGTGCTCCAATTCGGTGCAGGAAGTCATGGATATGGCATTGGTCTCCCACCTGTCCGCTATCGAAGGCCGGATACCGTTTCTGCATTTCTTCGATGGATTCAGAACCTCCCATGAAATTCAGAAAATCGAGCTGATCGATTATGAAGATATGGCCCGACTCACTAATTTCGAAGCTATTGAAGCGTTCCGCAGCCGCTCCATGAACCCGGAACATCCGCACATCCGAGGCACAGCCCAGAATCCGGATGTGTATTTTCAAGGACGGGAAGCCGCCAATGTGTTTTATCAGAATATTCCTTCAGTTGTTGCCAATTATATGACCAAGGTCGGTCGATTGACCGGCAGACGATACAAATTCTTCGATTATGTCGGCGATCCTCTGGCAGAGCGGGTTATCATTTCAATGGGTTCGTCCTGCGAGACCATCGAAGAAGTGGTCAATCATCTGAATGATGCCGGAGAGCGGGTCGGGCTTGTCAAGGTTCGTCTTTACAGACCGTTCTGCATTCCCGATTTTCTCGAAGCGCTGCCGGCGTCCTGCGATCGCATCACGGTTCTGGACCGGACCAAAGAACCGGGCGCCATTGGGGATCCGCTGTATATGGATGTATGCACGGCTTTCATGGAACGGGGCGAGATACCCATGATCACGGGCGGTCGGTATGGTCTGGGATCCAAGGAATTTTCTCCGGCCATGGTCAAGGCTGTCTTTAAAAACATGAACGCCGCTGGTCCCAAGAATCATTTCACCGTCGGTATCATCGATGACGTTACCCGAACATCGCTGGATGTCGAAGAAATGGTCGATACAACACCCACAGGAACGGTTCAGTGCAAGTTCTGGGGGTTGGGATCGGATGGAACCGTCGGCGCCAACAAATCGGCCATCAAGATCATCGGCGACAACACCCCGATGTTCGCACAAGGTTATTTTGCTTATGACTCCAAGAAATCCGGCGGCATTACGGTATCACACCTTCGGTTCGGCAGCGAGCCTATTCAATCCACCTATCTCGTAAACACGGCCGATTTCGTGGCCTGCCACAAGGCCAATTACGTTCAGATTTACGATGTGCTGGAAGGCATTAAACCGGGCGGCACCTTTCTGTTGAACTCCAATTGGTCCCTCGAAGAAATGGAGAGCATGCTGCCGGCCAGAATGCGTCGATTCATTGCAGCCAACAAATTGAAATTCTACAACATCGATGCCGTCAAAATCGCCAATGACGTTGGACTCGGCGGCCGAATCAACATGATCATGCAGACCGCTTTCTTCAAACTGGCCAACGTGCTGCCGTTCGAAGAAGCCATCGCACTGTTGAAAGGCGAGATCAAGAAGGTTTACGGCAACAAGGGCGAAAAAGTCATCCAGATGAATATGGATGCCGTGGATCAGACCTTGGCCAATCTCGAGGAAATCAAGTATCCCGCATCCTGGAAAGAAGCGGTTGGCAGTGATATCGTCGGTGCCGAAGTGCCGGCTTATGTGGAAAAAGTGATGAATCCCATGCTGGCTCAACAGGGCGACAATTTGCCGGTCAGCGTATTCCAGCCGGACGGGGTGTTCCCTGTCGATACGGCAAAGTATGAAAAACGCGGCGTGGCCATTCAGGTTCCCGAATGGATCAAGGAAAATTGTATTCAGTGCAACCAGTGCGCTTTTGTCTGTCCCCATGCGGCTATCATTCCGATTTTGGCCACCGATGCCGATCTGGTCGGCGCGCCGGCGTCCTTCGAAACCCTGCCGTCCCTGGGGAAAGAATTGAAAGGATATCATTTCCGGATGCAGGTCAATGCGCTGGATTGCCAGGGGTGCGGCAACTGCGCGGATATCTGCCCTTCCAAGAAAAAAGCGCTCGTCATGAAACACATCGAAACCCAGACAGGGCTTCAGGTGCCCAATCACCATTTCTCTTTGACCATTCCGTTCAAAGACAGCATTTTGAAGCGGGATACGGTCAAGGGCAGCCAGCTCGTGAAACCCCTGATGGAATTCTCCGGAGCCTGTGCCGGATGCGGTGAAACGCCTTATGTCAAGGTCCTCACCCAGCTCTTCGGTGAGCGGATGATCATCGGAAACGCCACCGGATGCAGTTCGATCTGGGGCGCATCGGCACCTTCGACACCGTATTCGGTCAACAAAGATGGCCATGGGCCGGCCTGGGGGAATTCCTTGTTCGAAGATGCCGCGGAATTCAGCTATGGCATGGGCATGTCCATCACCCAGCGCCGCCGGAAACTGGCTGATCTGATGCAGGCGGCTGTGGAAATACCGATCCCGGATGCCTTGAAAACGGCCATGACCGGCTGGTTAGAGTCCATAAACGATGCCCAGGGTTCCAAGACTTACAGCGATCAGTTGAAAGAAATGCTTTCCGGTATGCAGCGAAACCGCCTGCTGGATCAGATTTACGGCATGAAAGATCTGTTCGTCAAGAAATCCATCTGGGCGTTCGGCGGTGACGGCTGGGCTTATGACATCGGATACGGCGGTCTGGATCATGTAATCGCATCCGGTGAAGACATCAATATTCTCATCATGGACACCGAAGTCTATTCCAATACGGGCGGCCAGTCCTCCAAATCCACGCCGAGTGGTGCCGTGGCCAAGTTTGCCGCATCCGGCAAGAAAATCGGGAAAAAGGATCTGGGCCGGATCGCCATGACCTACAAATACGTGTATGTGGCATCCGTTGCCATGGGCGCCAACAAACAGCAGCTTTTGAAGGCATTTATGGAGGCGGACAGCTATCCCGGGCCGTCCATCGTGCTCTGCTATGCGCCTTGTATCAACCAGGGGATCAGAAAAGGCATGGGAAAAACCCAGCTCGAAGAACAGCTCGCAGTTCAAGCCGGTTACTGGCCCCTTTATCGGTATAACCCGCTGCTTGCTCAGGAAGGGAAAAATCCGTTCATTCTGGATTACGAAAAAGCTCCGGACGGAACCTTGCAGGAATTCCTGTCGGGTGAAAACCGGTATGCCCAGTTGGAAAAAAGCTTCCCTGACGAATCCAAAAAGCTGCGGGCCCAGATCGAAAGAGAAATTCTCGGACGTTATGAAGACCTGAAGCAAATTGCCGATCCGAAGGTGGTCTGCAAAACGGAGGAATAAAAAAAGGGGGCAGGGATCAGGGGGCAGGGGGCAGGCTGAGGGGTGTGCCGGTTTCTGTCTCCTGTTTTTCAGCGCCGTCATCACCAGACAAAAAAAAGACCGTTTCCATTTCCTTTATGGTCAAATCGAAAGCCTTACGGCTCATATAATTGACCGCCCCTTTCTGCAGCATCATCCATCCGACACTGGCGGCCATGCCCGTCGGTGTCGTTTTCCGGATTATCCGAAAAATAAACAACGGCCACTGCATCCATTGATAGACATTCCAGGAGGTTCGCGTCAACACCCCCAAGCGCCGAAAGGCTGGATGGTCTGCAATCGCCTTGACACTGTAAAGATAGCGAATTTCGATGCGATGAAGCCGTCGCATGACGGGATTTCTTTCCGTTTCGGATATCGACTGCAGCCAATAGCGGCAGCGGATCAGCATCGGTCCGATTTTGGCTTCGTCAACCGGCACCGGGCTGTCCGGAAAATATGTTTCGGCAATCACGTGAAGAGCATCGATCAATCCGGATTTCCATGCCGCAACGCCTGCATTCGGGAAAATCATCGCATTCACGCCCACCAAACGATTGCGAATTTCCTGTATCCGCGGATTGGCCGGTCGAAATTCGGATTCTTTCAGATCGGCCAGTTCCGCCAGTTCCGCTTCGATTTCATTTTCGTCCTGAGACAGAATATCCGGACGAACCTCATGATTATATGCCTGAATCGCCTGCCTGCCCACAAAAAGATAAATATCCATCAGAAAAAACCGGGTCAACGACAGAATGGTCAACTGATTGGAAAGATAAATCAGCCATGAAAAGGGGTCTGGCAACAGGATGAGCCGCAAGATATTGGCATTCCCGATCCATTTTCGATAGCGGATATAGGCCCGGATCACCCGATATTGGCTGATGCGGTTGTACCAGTTCCATGCCTTGCGGACATGTCGGATACGAAGATGTTGAAACCGGGAAAATCCGGGTCGGTTGAGAATAGCCTGAAGCCGCTGGATGCCATCGTGGGCCGTTCGGATCAGACTGCCGGTGGTCACACAAAGTTCCGGTTTTTCCTGCTCGGGATGAAAGGCTGTCGCGATATCCCGAATATAGCCATCCAAATCGAACAAGACCGTAAACTCCGGAAAACCAGCATCCCAGATATCCCGACAACGATTCAGCACCACCTCGACGGCCTGCCGCCGACCGGGTCCGGCGGATGCCAGCTCGGCTTTCATTTTTCGGAACTCCAGCCGCAGGGATCGCTTCCACTGAAGCATGCCGCGGAGACGCCACAACATCGTCAGGGTAATGATCGCCACAATCAAGGCGATAATGCCGAACCCGCCGTGCAGGATATGAAAAATCCGGATGAAGTCCACAGGTAAATCCTCTTGCTTTCAATGTATTGTCTGTCGTATATCCCCGGTCATGAACAACACCCGGCAATTGATCGTCTCCATACTCATTTCGATCGGCATCATTCTGTTCGGCTCCTGGGGATTCATGATCATCGAAGGTTGGAATATTCTGGACGCCTTTTTCATGACCGTGATCACCCTGACCACCGTGGGGTTCGGAGAAGTCCATCAACTCAGCCCTGAAGGTCGAATATATACCATAGTCCTGATCTTTGTGGGAGTCGGTTTTTTCGGTTATGTGGGGGCCACCATCATTCAATACATGATCGAAGGACGGATTCGCATCATTTTGGGGAGGCGTAGATTGGACAAAAAAATCACCCGACTGAAAAATCACTACATCGTCTGTGGCTACGGCCGCATCGGAAGAGTACTGTGCATGAATCTGCGGCAGAAACCCATCGATATCGTGGTCATCGAAAAAAATCCTGACCTCATCCCCGTCATGGAAGAAGACAAGGTGCTCTACCTGCCCGGGGACACGGCCGACGAGGCCATCCTGCACAGCGCAGGCATCGAACGCGCCAAAGGGCTGATCGCGGTACTGGGAACCGATGTGGATAATGTGTTTCTGGTGCTGACCGCCCGGCAGCTCAATCCCAAGCTGTTCATCATGGCCAGAGCGATTCATAAGGAATCCAAGTCCAAACTGCTGGCAGCCGGTGCAACCGCCGTGGAATCACCTTACGAAGTCGGCGCCGTGAGCATGGCCCACCGGATTATCCGGCCGACGGTCACCAGCTTTTTGGATCTGGCGTTCACTTATGATCGCAAAGATATTCAGATGGAGGAAATTCCGGTCAGCCCCGTATCGCCGTTGACCAACCAGACCCTCAAGAACTCCCGAATCCGTCAGGATTTCAACCTGATCATCATCGCCATCAAACAGGTGGATGGCAGCATGATGTTCAACCCGTCGTTTGAAACATCCCTCGAACCCGGCTCGACGGTCATTGCGGTGGGGCAGGAAGAAGACTTGCAGCGGCTGGAAAAAGTGCTCTATCCGTTATGATCCGGTACGACAGCCGTTCTGACTCACCATGAAATACATGACCCCCACGAGATTGACGAAAATGACAGAATCAAGAGAAGAGAATATATCGGAGATTGCCCGCCGAAATGTGCTGGTCACCGGCGGCGGGGGATTTCTGGGAAAAGCCATCGTTCGGCTTCTTCTGGACAGGGGAGACCGGGTCGTCAGCTTTTCCCGAAACCGGTATCCGGAACTGGATGTATGGGGAGTCACACAGATTCAAGGGGATATTTCAGACCCCGTTGCCGTGACACAGGCCGTGAACGGTACGGACACCGTCTATCATGTGGCGGCCAAAGCGGGCGTCTGGGGAGCATACAACGTGTATTACCAGATCAATACCGAAGGCACCCGAAATATCATTGCCGCCTGCCGGTCGGCCGGTATCCCCCGGCTGATTTACACGAGCTCTCCCAGTGTCGTGTTCGACGGCGGAGATATGGCCGGTGTCGATGAAACGGTCCCCTATCCCCGCCATTACGAAGCGCCCTATCCGGAAACCAAGGCGCTGGCCGAACAGGCGGTTCGGGAAGCCGGCGGATGCTTTCTATCAGCGGACGGTTCCTGGCAACGGTCGGAGAAGCCCGATGCGTATGACAAAGCCGGCCTGAAAACCATCAGCCTGCGACCGCATCTGATCTGGGGGCCGGGAGACAACCACCTGGTGCCGCGAATTTTGCAGCGGGCCAATCGGCTGCGGCGGATTGGAGACGGCACCAACCGGGTGGATATCATTTACATAGACAATGCGGCACGGGCGCATCTACTGGCCGAAGAGGCCTTGATCCGGCATCCGGAGCTTTCCGGAAATGTGTATTTTATCAGTCAGGGAGCGCCGGTGCCGCTGTGGAAGATGGTCGATGATATTTTGCTGGCCGGGGGGATGCCGCCAGTGAAAGGAACGGTCTCACCCCGGACGGCCTTCAGGATCGGTGCCATTCTGGAATGGGTTTACAACACTTTGGGATTGAAAACGGAACCGCCCATGACCCGCTTTGTGGCCAGAGAGCTATCGACATCCCACTGGTTCGACATCCGCGCCGCCCAAAGGGATCTCGGTTATGCGCCGGATGTATCGACAGAAGAAGGGCTTTGCAGGCTTGCCGAATATTTATCCTGTCAATCCGGAAGGATATCGTAATAATAGAGAACGGTGTCGGATTGGGTAAATTGGAAATTTGTCCTCGGCATACCCATATCA
>CAZBUL010000155.1:0-7125 GCA_964495045.1 uncultured Desulfobacterales bacterium
ATTCGGACATGACCATATATCTTCAGCCCACACCGGCATTGAATTTCGACGATCCCCAGGTTTCGGCGTTTGCGGCCGAACACACGGCGGAAACCCCCGATCCGGAAAAACGAGCCATTCGGCTTTATTATGCCGTTCGAGACGGTATCCGATACGATCCGTATAACATCGAAATGACCGTCGAAGGCCTGAAAGCCAGCCGGACCCTTGCCACCGGAAAAGGATGGTGTGTTCCCAAAGCCATTCTGCTGGCAGCCGCCTGCAGAGCCGTCGGGATTCCGGCCCGACTGGGGTTTGCGGACGTAAAAAATCATCTTTCCACGGCACGGATGCGCGAAGCCATGAAAACAGACGTCTTTTTCTGGCACGGATATACCGCCATATATCTGAACGATATCTGGGTCAAAGCCACGCCGGCCTTCAATATCGAACTGTGCCAGCGATTCAGGATCAGGCCCCTGGAATTCGACGGCCGCGCTGATTCCATCTACCATCCGTTCGATCTGGAAGGAAACCGGCACATGGAATATCTGAGTTATCGCGGAGAATTTGCAGATGTTCCCATCGACAGCATTTACGAGACATTCCACCGGGAATATGTTTCACCGACTTTCGGCACCGCCGATTTCGATCAGGACACCCTGCAGGAGACCGCCGAAAGAAAATAAGAACTTGAGCATCAATTCGCCCAAAACCTGTAATTCATAAAATTGATATCACCGCAAAGACGCAAAGATCGCAAAGAAAAACGATAATAAAAAAACAGTCTGTTGCTTTGCGTCCTTTGCGTCTTTGCGGTAAATTCAGTGCTGATCATCTTGCCAAACGATGTTAATTGGCTCGGGTCTGACGATAATACCAATTGAGCTGACCGGCATTGCTGTCTTCGTCGATATTTTCCGTGCCGATCATCTTCTGAGCCTGAGAAGCCGAAACAACCTCCTTGAGTTTCCACTGATTATCTCGCCGGCCGAATGTCCAGAATTCCTCGAAAGGCGTGACATAGGGCTGTTCCCGGACGGTCTGCTCTCCCCTTTTGACGATTTGCTGCGCATGGGCATCGATTCGCACGGTGTATTCGTCCAACGCCGGGTCGTCATAATTGCGGACATGGATCAATTCGGCTTTCCGGATACACAAATTGCGGTATTCCGTCCGCATCCCTTCAGCACGCCACCGCTGCATATCGGCATCGAGGCTTTGTACCACATCTGGGAACAAGTCTCCTGTCGGGATTTGCTGCGGATCTCCGGCTTCTCTGGCCAGATAGACACTCATGAAGACCTGTCGGGCCCGTTCCAGCATGAGCCGTCGATTCCAGAGTTTATCGGTCTGAACCAGAAAATTGAGAAGCCGCTCGATGCGGGTGGCCTTCTCCGCTTCTTTCTTGTCCACCCAGGCGGCATCCGTTCCATCCTTGGCGGTTTCCGCATAAACATTTTGGATGTTTTCGTCGGTCAGCATGGCCACGAAGTTTTCTTCCTTCAGGATATCCGATTCTCCGGCCTGCTCGATTTCCCGCAGCACCCACCGGTCTTCGAAACGCTGAAATGTCCAGAATTCCTGGAAACGGGCCGGCATTCGGTCGCCCCGAAGGAAAACCCCCGTGCGACTGCTGGTATAGTAATCTTTGGCACTGGCGGATATCAACGCCGTGAACTCCCGCTGATCCGACTTTTCGGTATAGCGGATATTCACCAGATCGATCCGCTCCACCGTGAGATCATCAATGTGGTTGATCTCATTGTTCCGGATCATGCTCTGAATCTGGGCATTGTGCTGGGCATAAAGGGCAGGCATCATCAGCGGTTTCATGGGGCTGTATGCACGGGCCTGCCAACATTCCTGGAGTTTCCGGAATGTGGTTTCGACCATTTTTTTCAATGCAACGGGTTTCAATTCCGGATCTTGCGCGGAGACGAACTCGAAAAGTTTTTCCGTCTTTTTGGCTTTACGGTCGATCTGCGGCCGGTTGTAGCGAAAATCCAGCTCTTCGGATTTGCTCCGCCCCCCGGTCAGCGTTTTGATGATCGCGACAATGATAAATATAAAAAAACCGGCAAATACGACCAAAAAAATCAAGACCACCCACCAGGGTGCCTCTTCCTGGGAACCGCTGGATCTGCCGGAACTGCTGCTTGATCGGGAACCGCCGCCTCCCCCGCCGCCTTTATTGTGAACAGCCAGACCACCGGCCAGAAATGTATTGGGATGATCGGTCTGGAGATTGAACACCGGCACCGTTTCATGAACGACGTCCATGGACAGGATGCGCTGTTCAGACAGACTCTCGCCATTCCAGGCATACACCGTATCCCCCGGCTGCAACGATTCCACCGTTTTGAAAGTACCCGCGCCGACAAAGAATGGATGTTCGCGGGTGACCCGAAGTGTCGCCGCCTCCGTTCGCAGCACAAGATATTCATCGACCCGATGCCGAACCACCTCGTGCACGCTGGATATCACGATCTGGCCTTCGGGTGTGAAGGCAATCAGTTCATCCCCTTTGCGCACCCTGCTGATGGGAATTTCAGAACCGTCCGAACGAAGCACCGGCGTTTCGGGCAGGAAACATCCCTTGTTGTGAACTATCACCCCGTTGGCGGCAAACGTTCCGCCGGGGCTGACCAGGAGATTGAAGGCAGGAAGTTCGGAAGATACGATGTGAATTGCGTCGATCCTTACCGCATCGAGGGTTCCCTGATCGGCAATATAAACGACATCGTTTTCATGGAGATACCGGGCCATGCGAAACTCACCCGGCCCGACCATGATGGGATGTTCGTCAGTGACCCGCAATCGGGATCGCCCGGCAATAATTTCCAGATACCGATCCGGATCGACCCGGTAAAACGCCTGCACCGCAGCGGTTTCCATGCGGCCGGCCGTCAGAGACCATACCGTATCCCCCGGTTGAAGATTTTCGATGGGAACCGCTCCGAAAGGCGTCCAAACAAGCGTTCCCTGTTCGATACATCCGCCGCCGCCGCGGGACCAGGCGGAAAAAGGCATTGCCGCGACGATCAGCCATACAGCCAACGCAACCAATCTCTTCATGGGCACCTTCCCAGGATTCAGTGAAGGGCTGCGATCAAACCGCCCAGGATTGCCGCTGCCACAACGATACTGACACCCAGTATGGCGGCACTGACCAAGCGGCCGAAATACTCTGCAACCGCCTGATTTCCTCTGGCGATTTCTTTATGCTCGTCGATGTTGGGAGTCAACCGGTCGATCAGCCTCGGAATGACGGCCGATACCGCCAGCACCAGACCCGTTCCGACCATCCCGGCGACTACCGAAAAAACAATGGACCATCCGATATTGCGAATTATCTCGATCATGGGTTATCCTTTGTGTTTCCTCATAATTCGTCTGTGGAATCGTTTTCATCGTAGGGGAAGGCCCTGTGCCTGCCCCAATCTGCAAGTTTGTCGTTTTGACAGAAGGGTTTTAAAAAATAGCCCGTTTCTGATGAAAATCGTAGAACAAAATAGCTGCTGTTTGTCAAGATAAAATGCCCCTCTCCCGACCTCCCCCCGGCGGGGGAAGGAGATGCACGGTTACCATCCGATAACGAAAACTCCGGTTTTTCTTCCTCCATGAATAATTTTCTTGATTTGTCGCTTTCGTCTAAACTATATGCACGCCGAACGGATGTTCTGAGTCACCCCCATCCGAGTACCCGAAAAAACCATCAAGGAGTAAACATGACATATAAAATTGTTGGAATTTCAGGAAGCCCCGTTAAAAACGGCAACGTCGATACATTTCTTGCATCGATCATGGAAATGGCCGAGCAAAAAGGACTTGAAACGGAAACGATCCATCTTTCGACATTGACTATCAAAAACTGCATCCACTGCAATTTCTGCCTGGCCAAACAGAAAGCCGGAAAATATTGTTCGATCGATGACGATGCTCAGCCAATATTCGAGAAACTCGAGAAAGCCGATATCATCATTCTGGCCAGTCCGGTTTATTTCATGCGCACCAGCGGCATGATGGCCACTTTCATCGACCGTCTGCGGGTGTTTATATTCGGGAAAGTGGCCGGCGGCAGACTCCGGAACAAAATCGGGATCAGCGCCGGCGTGTCCTGGCTGCGTCACGGCGGCATGGAAACGACCCACCTGTCTCATCTATACGCATTCATGACGTTGGACATGATTCCGGCGACCATTCATTCCTGCATCAGCCCCATGGGGGCTTCGGCCGTCGCCAGCCGTCACGGTGAAGGCAAATTCGATCCGGCCGTCCGCACCGGCATTCAGGAAGATCATGCCGGTTTGGAATCGGGGAAAGCCCTGCTTTCCCGCGCATTGGAACTGGCCGAACTGATTCAGAAGAAATAAGTGAATCGGAAGGTGACTACACCAGATTGCATGGATATCCTCCCATCCTCCGCCTTGGGAGGAAAATACCGCGCCCCAAAGGTCGGCATCCTTTTCCACAAAAATCCGCTGTCTGCACCCGCCAGCATCGATATCATCCGTCTGAGAGCCATATCGGGCGGATTGATCCAAAAAGGAATCCCCACGGAAATTCTGGCACCAGTCGATCAGGACAGCATTCTGGACGGAACCATACCGGTCCGGCCTCTCAGCCAACTCATGGAGGGCCGGTACGACATCCTCAAGACCTGCTACCATTTTTCCATGGAATTGATTCAGGATTTTTCCCATTTTCATTTTCCCGGGCCCATTGTCTCCCGAATCGTCCGGGTTGTGGATGACCATCTGCCTGAGCGGGATGAACCGTGGCGGGAGAGACTGCTTCACTGCCAGGAAATCATCCGCCGGCAGTCATCGGTTCTTGTCGTAAACAACATGGAGAATAAAATCCGCTGGCAGCGCCTGTATGGAAAGCACATTCCGGTTGTCCTGGTTCCCACCGGATGCCCTCGGCAAATCCCCGAACCCCGCAGCCGTCCGTTCGACAGCGGCAAACGTATCATTCTTTTCTTAGGCAGTATCGCCGCCTCCCGGATGATCCCCCTGATGAACACCCTGGCGCAGCGGTTGGCGCCCACAGCCCAAATCCACATCGTCGGCCTGAATAAACTCCACTGGTACGGACAGGGAAAAGCGGCGGCACTTCACCCCGCCATCATTCAACACGGGGAAATCTCTGAAGACCGCACCTGGGATTACATCCATCATGCGGACATCGGCCTGGCCCTGGCAACCGGCCCCCATCCTTTCGACAACGATCTGTCGAAAATCTACAATTATCTGCGGGGTGGATTGCCGGTTCTGTCCGAATCACCAGTGGTGAACACCGATCTCATTCAGCAGACAGAACTCGGCAGGATTTTTCATTTTGGGGATATGGACAACCTGCTCGCCCAAGCCATGGCCCTTCTGACGCATCCGCCGTCTCCAGAAAAGCGAAAAGCCGCCATGCATTTCATGGCCTCAAAACACGCCTGGGAACACCGGGTGGAAACATACATCAAACTCTTCACATCTCTTGCATTCACCTAATCTTATCTTTGCGTCCTTTGCGTCTTTGCGGTGAACAATATTCACACCGATTTTTCACTCAGCCGAACAGCAAACTGCCTGCACAAATTGATACCGACCTGAGGATACAGGCTCATGATCTCCAAAAACACAGATCGGGTGAATTCCAGCGTCTCCAGAAAATCCGATAAAACCACGCATGTTTCACCCGACGGAATGCCGCTCAGCAGCCATGTCTCTCCGATCATATTCCCGCGATCCAGCGTTTTTCGCAATCGCTGATCCGCAGTGCCGTATCCATCGAACACCCCCACCTGCCCGTCCACCAGCAGATACACCGAAAGGACATTTTCACCTGCCTGGATCAACACATCTCCGGCTTTAAAAAATTTCTGAACCGCACTGGACGCAATCGCCCGGTACCCCCGGATACCGACGCCTTCAAAAAGGGCCTCTTGCTGAATTTGATGAATGTCGTAAATGGCTTCGGGCATTTTCGCCTCTCCTTTCATGCAGCGTTTCATCGCATAGCCGGCCGCCTGAACCACACCTGGATCGGGATCAGCAAGAAGGCATTCCACTGCGGAATAATACCGCATCTCCGGCAGACATTCCCCGATGGTGTAGGCCGCCAGCATCCGGATGATGGGATCAGGATTTCGAACCAGTCCGGGAAGAACCCGAAGCGGCATGGCAATCCGGACAATTGGCAGCATTTTTCGGCCATGATCGATTTTTTCAGTCAGAGGAATATCGTCGATGAGGGGAATCAGATATTTTGACAATTCCCGATCGATGGAAGCCTCGACCATTTCCACCGAAGTGGATGCTTTCTGGGATCGCAGGTGCCGATACATGAACCGCATCTTGGGATCGGAAATTCCGAAACCATAAAATATCATGCTCAGGATTTGTTCGTTTTTTTCCTGAAGATGCTGAATGAGCATCCCGGCACTGTGCCGGTCATTGAATGCTTCCAGCGATGCAATGGCTGCCAGATGCGAATAAACATCCACCACCAGACCGGCAATGAACGGCATCAGATCGACATCCCGAAGGCCGGAATATTTCATCGCTTTGAGGATTCCCATCTGGATACGGTCGGAACGGTTCATCAATTCAGCTTCCAGAAAGGGCAGAGCCGTCTCACCATAGCCAGCCAGGGCCTCTATGGCGATTTCCCGAACCGAGTCCTTGTCATCCAGACAATCGATCAAACGATGCATGGCCCGCAGATCGGGATTTTCCACAAAATAGGCGGCTGCCTCGGCACGCATCCGATCATCCGGATGCAGCAGCTCTTTCAGAGCGATATCGGCTGTCAGAGACATCAGCGGCAACCGATCCCAGTTGAACTCGTCACGGAAGATCGACAGACTGCCTGACTGTTGAATCAAGGACGTAACATCGGCGTTCAGCGAAAAATCCGAAGTAAGCCCGTCAAAATTGAGCTCACCATCCATCAGGGCCTGATGCAGTCCCTCGGTGTATTTTTTCTTGAAAATCCAGGATTCGTAAATCAGATAACCGGCGATGACCACACCGACCACCGACATCTCCCGAGGATCGAGAATGCGTTCCAGCAGCAGGATGATGAGCGCCCCGGCGATGACGGCGACCTTGATCACCGTTCCCCGCACGAAAACCCGGCTCCAGGCGG
>CAZBUL010000156.1:0-7119 GCA_964495045.1 uncultured Desulfobacterales bacterium
CGGCCGTTGATATAGCTGAAATTGGTCGAGTTGCAATCGATCAAATAGATGCGGGCGTCCGTATTGATAAAGAGGACATGGATGCGGGAAATTTGGCTGTCTGAAAGAGACAGACCGCAAATTGTGTTCATCCGGCCGACCGGAAATACGGTTTCCGGAAGCACCGTGAACTGTTTGTGACCATCCGACAGGGAAAAATGGGCCGCTCCGGAAACATTCTGCCGGCCGGCAGCACTGTTTTCGATGAATTGATCGATATAGCGGTTTGAAAAAGGTAAGACAGGAGCTTTCTTTTCGATATTCGCCAGTTTCAGGTAGGAGATGAATTTCTGGCTGGGTTTGTAAAAGACGATGGATCGTTTTTCCTTTCCGATTTGTTGGATCAATGTCATCATGCTTTGAATGGCATCGCTGTCCATGAACTGGGTGGCTGACGTGTCCACAAATATCTTTCCGGCATCCGGAACACGCGCCGCGATGTCAGAAATCTCATTGAAATCCTTCCCGGTATTTTTCCGCTGTAATTTGAAAATCAACAGTTTGCCATCCGCATCGGGAATTCGGATCTTTCCGACAAAGACGTTATATCCGACAGAATGATGGGTATTGTCGAAGAGAATGAATTCATGGTCGAATTTGATCAGATCCCCTTGGCTGAACTCGGTGTGGGTGCATTCCCGATTGTTGATCAGAAACGGGTGGGTGCAACTGATGATGATTCCGTTGCTTTCATGATGGATGCTGAACCGGTAATTGTCGAATGACAACACGGCTGGCAGAGTGTCACAGGCCAGTTTATCTACATGGGATGCGTACTGTGAGAAATGTTTTAACGTCATCATGTCCGGTTCGATCACCAACAATAATTAAAGATACTTGATCTTGAAATGGTTTCTCCCCAGTTTGAGGGTGGATGTCTCTTCGAGAGGGGTGGAATCTATTGGATTACCATCCACAATGGTTTTGTTGGATGACCCCTTGTCCTGAACGACAAATTTGCCATTTTCAAATTCGATGGCGCAGTGTACAGCAGATACGGCATCATCCGTGAGCACGATATCGTTGGCTCCGGAACGACCGATCGTCATTCTGCGGTTGAAAAGTTTATAACTGTCAATGGGAATACCGTCAGCATTCAGCAACACAAGCCATCCGGCCAGTTGAATTGTTGGGATGGAACCGCCCGGTCCCAGAAAAACGGTCTTTGATAAATCTGCAGTGTGTTCTGGAACCGGAGCAATGGGGGGGGGATTCTGTGATCGAACCGGAGAGACTGTGGCCGTGGAAGCGGCAAACACGGTTTTCAGCTCGTTATCTTTGGCGCAGACCGGGCAATCTGTCAGACTGTCGGGAAAACGATGTCCTTTGGAACACTGTTTCATGAATCCCCCAGGGTTTTCAGATTTGTATGGCTATTGAACCCCCACCCCGACCCTCCCCCGCTGGGGGAGGGAGACCAACTGTTCTTGCTCCGATATGGGGGGAGGGAGGGTACAGACATTATTTGACGTCGATATATTCGAAATCAGCAAAACATTTGAACGTACTCACCCCAAAATATCCGACGGTGAAGGGGGAATTCGTATCATTGGTGTTGATGACCGGTGAGTCGTTGATAAAGCACTGAATGTTGCTTCCGCTGACTTTGACCTTCAATAGGTACCACGTGTCGGGTTTGACTCGGCCGCCCTGGAGAAAGTCGAGCCGTCGGGGGTTGGCCAGATCGACCCACTCGTTGTTGACCATTTTACCGAGTACCGCCCCTTCTTCTCCTGCCAGTCGAAACATATAGTAATTGTTCGGGTCCACCATACGGAACACAATGCCAGAGCCGATGAATTTTCGAATATTGCCGAGTTCTTCCTGGGTTGGTGAGGCCGATCTGTCATAACTGATCCGCGTTTTGACTTCGATGGTGGCATTTGAAATCTGAGGTGTCGAAACGTACATGATGGCATTCAGGGCCCGGATGTCTTCGCTGTTTTGCTTGATGCATCCGTTTTCGCATCCCAAAAGTCCGGGTGTCGGGCCTTCCCATATCCAGTAGGCCTTCCCGTTGGATTTCCAAAGGTTTCGCATTGCACCGTTGCCGGGATCGAACTCATCGTAAAAAATGGATTCGTTCGCTCTCGGCAATTCCCGGATAATGGTCTGTTCCCGGACGATGGTTTCCTGCGCACAACCGGAAGCCAACAGTAAAACAACCGCAACAACAATACTCCAGCCTTTTTTCCCGATCATTCCTGTTCTGTTCATTTTACCTCCATCTTTTAGTTAAGGTTCACTACGAAATAGACATTCATGAATCATGCGATGATTCATCTCCAAATATTAAAATGACAACTGAAAGCTGACATCTGTATTTTCATGTGTATTTGGGATCCTGTGCGGCCTACCAGGCAATCCATTTGAGCATTTCCTTGTTCTGCTGCCGGGGGGCGGTAAAATCGTTGAGTGCAGACAGATATCCCAGCCACCCGATGGATGCCAGTTCTTCACCCATGGTAAAATGTCCTTTGATCTGCTTCGTGCTGTACAGCATACCGCCTTTGTCGCTCAGACTCTGAAGAGAGAGCATTTCCTGGTAAATTTCCTGCATGCGTTTTTGGGCGGTTGGATCGCCGGTCTGACGGGCCAGTTCCTCCCAGGCTTTGGCGACACCGAGGGTTCCTTCCGACCAGACAATATTGTTCAACGAGCTCCAGTCGATCATTTCGCCGGCAAGGGGCCCCTCCTCGTAACGGACATCGGGGATTTGGCCGTTATAGGGACGATAGCCTCTGATGTGGCCTTCTTTGCCAGTAGGCGTGCGATAATACCATGTCGTTTGAAAATGTGCATCGGCATAGTCCAGACATCTTTTGGCGCGGGATAGATAGAAATCGGCGGTTGTCGGTTGTCTGCTCTCTTTTGCCAGTCGAGCCTGCTTGATGAGGTATAAGGCTCCCCACGAGGCGCAATCCAGGGCTCTGGATCGGTCGGGCCCTTCGGAACGCCAGCCCTGATTGAAAGTTCCGGCGTTTTCATCCCATAAATATTTGTCGATGGCTCTTCCGATATTCCATGCCAGATTGTCGCAAGTGATGTCTAAACCGAGGCCCCGATAGACTTGGGCTGCCAGAATCAGTGCCTGGAAGAGATCCAAATTGTGTTCGGTGGAACACCATTCTATTCTTTCATAAGAATATGGTTTGCCGTATCCATTGCTGCCGAGGCCATTATATCCGCCTTTTACCAAACCCGTTTCCGGGTCGATCAGCGGAAGGATGTAGGCTATCAGAATCCGCCGGATGGGTTCATCCCACTCGGTGTTCTGAGTGACCATGCGGGCGAGGGCCAGCACTCCGAAAAAATGGGCGATTTCACCAGTTCGGACATCTGGGGATATGTAGTTGTCTCCGATGACATTGGCACTGCGCGGAACCTTTCCGTCTTCCGTCACCTGGGCAGCCCATGGGCGCAGAATCTGCTCGGCCTTTTCGGTTTCTCCTTTGAGCAGCAGCGCTTTGGCCAGACAGGCGCTGCCGTACAGGGTGATTCGGCCATATCGGCTCAGATAGGGTTCATCCGGGTTGAACCCGATATAGCGGTAATTGATGACGAGCCGGCTGTTGGGAACCTTGAAGGCTCTGTTGTCTGATTTGAGGGCATCAATTTCCTGAACGGCCATCCAGGTTTCAAGACCGGCCCAGCCGGTTACGGACTTGGCTGCGGCCGGTGTGGCCGATTCACCGAATTCGATCGATTCTCCGGAAGCATGTTCTTTTCGGACAACCGGACGCGTGATTTCGGCAAACCGTTCATTGCCTGCGGTGAAGAGTGCGATCTTCAGCATGAAAGACTGACCGTAATCCCGTCCCTGGCGGCCGATAATCGCCTTGACCTGAAATGTATAGGGTGTCGGTTTGACGATATCGGTTTGTTCGTACTCGAGGTCTCCCGGCACATAGACGTAAAAGACGGAGTGAAAATCGGCATCCATGCGGCCTTCGACCAGTGCGGTATTGTCGTCCAGCCAAGTCAATCGGTTAATGGCGCCGGGCATCGGCGGCGGATATATCATCCGCTCGGCAGCAGGGAGCGGAGGAGACTCTGGGCGTTTTGTGATTTTCTTTTCCTCGAAAGGTGCCGGTTGGGCTTCATAGACGGATGTTTCCGGTTTCGGCGTCATCCGGATTTTTCCTGTTGGCTGTGGTTGATGGGATTTGTCTGAATCGTCGAGACAGATGACATCACCGACATGTATCCGATTCGGGTTGGAGAGACCGGGATTTTGGTTCAATACCTTTTTGAGAACTGTTGAGTCGAATTTCCCAAAGTGAGCGCGGCATATCTTTGCCAGGGTATCTCCGTTCCGCACAATGACCTTTTGACGGCAGGTGTCTCCGGATGCGGGCAATATGATGAAAAGAATGAAGATGGCAGTGAAAACAATCATCTGGAGACATTTGCGTTGGTTCGATTCCACGTCAGCCTGCCTTTCCGCATGCAAGCATGTGACGTGATGAAGTGTGGGTCATGTCTTTTTCCTTTGGGTATCCCATTTTACCGATATTTGAATGGAAGAAAAATATTCGAATGTGCCTTTGATTTTGCAATACAGTTGAATGAAATGATAGAAAAAAAATCCAGTCATGGAGGACAGCATCAGCCGGCCGTATTCAGCAGCGGACATGCCTCGGAGCATGTATCTGTCGATGCTGATGGACAGCCAATCGTTCATAACGGCGAAGACAATACCGCCGACCCATATCCATAAGGGGGTAGCCCATGGCAACACCACAGGTGTAAATGCCGGCAGCCGGAACATCAGCGTGAAAACGAAAAAAAATAATCCTAACAACTCGATAAAAGGTGCCATCACCTCAAAGAGGATGTAATACGGAATGGCCAGCAGTCCGACACTTTTATATCGCGGATTCAAAAAAAGTCGGGTATTCAATCTCAATGAAGACAACAGACCTTTCTGCCAGCGTTTTCGCTGTTTGACCATTTCGGCGATGGTGGGCACGGCCGAAGTGAAGCAGGTCGGCAGACTGAATTGCAGAATGCGGTACGTTGAATTGTTTTCGATCAGGTGGCGGTGGATACGCACAATCAGCTCCATATCTTCACCGATAGCCATGTTGTGGTATCCGTTGATTTCCAGAAGCAGTTTACGTTGAAACAGGCCTAACGCACCCGATACGATCAGGTTGGCATTGAAATGATTCCAGCCCGTTCTGAACAGTGAGATACTGTTGACGAACTCGATTTTCTGCAGGTCAGCAAAGATCGAACGGTTTTTGTCAGGCAGGATACGGACACTTCCGCTGGTGACCACCACCGTCGGGTCATGTACGAGCGGTTTGACGAGATATCGAAGGGTGTTGTGTGTCAGATGGGTGTCCGCATCCACCGCCAGCACATATTCGGCCGTGCTTGCATTGATGCCGCAGTTCAGGGCGTCCGCTTTTCCCCCGTTTTCCTTATCTATGACAATCAAATTCGGTATCTGGAACGTGGTGAAAACCCGTCGGATCTGCTGAGTCGGAATCGTTTCGATGACTTTTCGGCCGGGGTTTTCCGTTAATTCGAATGCATGCACCAGCAACTGAAGGGTTTTATCTAGGGAACCGTCATTGATGACGATGATGTCCAATTCGGGATAATCCGCATTGATGACATGCGTAACGCTTTCGACAATGACATTTTCTTCGTTATATGCCGGAATCAGCAATGAAACCTTGGGATAGCGCTGGATGGGAGTCTGGATCAGTTGTTTTTCGTATTTGATCCATCTGATGGACAAGAGCAGCATGATAAATCGGACCGCCATCCCAATGACGATAAAGACAAATAAAAACATAGAAATGAAATAGCTGAATTCAAACACCCGATGAACTCCTGAAACCATCACCTTTAGAAGGGAATATGACGGAGCGATGAATCATCAACTGTCTGAAAATCCTATTTTCTCCCGATCGATCTTTATGGCTCACTTCTAAAAATCACCCATTGCATTGCCGTATTTCGATGACATTGTAAAAGCTGATGGCATTGAACAATACCCATGCCTGCATCAGGACAAAGAATAATTGGTTTCGGTTGCGTTAACATCTATTGTTATTAGAGTCAAGGACATTTCCCATGAAGGCAGGGTAAATTTGTTCTCCACACAAGTGGCTGATATTACAATAGTGGCCAGAATATCAAGCCCCCTGTGTTTTTTGCTTATATCGAACAGGACAAAATTACCGTGCTCATGAAAATGATTTCTTCCCGTTCAAATCAGATTTTACCCCGTTCCCTGGCCATATTGATGTAAGTCTCAACGGTATTGGCCGGCGGTGTCCAGTGCTCTTCAGGGGCTTTTTCGATCAGGTGCATGGCATCGAAACTGCAAGATGTAACACACAACCCGCAGCCGATGCAGCGTTCTTTTTTAACCCGTGCCACATCATCAACCTCGATGGCCTGCATCTGACATCGTTCCACGCAGATGCCGCATGCCGTGCAGTTATCGGCAGCCACTTTCGCGTAGTAATTGGTGTGAACCGCTTTAGCCGGCTCGTCCAGGTTATTCAGGTTTTTCAGGATCTGACAGCAGCACCCGCAGCAAAGACAGATGTTGGTGGGTTTTTGGGAATTGCCGGGTTGAACCACCAACCCGGCTTCCATCCCTTTGGCCAGGATATCGAGGGCTTCGGACTGGCTGATGCTTCGTCCCAGGCCGTTTTCTTCGTAGTAATAAGCGCCGCCGCCGAATGCCAGACAGACTTCAACCGGTTTGTCGCATCCTTTGCCGGCCATTTTGTGTTCGGTTCGGCAGATGCAGGGGCTGACCACGATCTTGGATTGGCTTTTGATAATCTGTTCCGCTTCATCGTAGGGCATGGTGCGCATTTCGGCGGAAATGCTCTGGGAAATCGGAATGACGCGAAGCTGTTTGGTTTTCGTATCTTTCCATGCATGGTCCATCAAATAAGGTGAATATTCGTTGAAATCCTTGATGAGGTCCAGATCCAGGCTTTTGACATGATATTCCCAGATGCCCACCACGAACTGGGCGGCCATGTAATATGTCTGGCCGCCTTTACTGGATCGGTAGATCAGGCCCTTTCGGGACATATCATCCAG
>CAZBUL010000157.1:0-7049 GCA_964495045.1 uncultured Desulfobacterales bacterium
CCTTTTTCAGAAACGGATTTCAATGTCTCCTTTAAATCCAGTTTTGCATTGAATTTAACGATGGACTGAAACAAAAAAGCCGCTTCATCGTGTTTCTGAAGGCTATGCCGATAAAGATTCTTGTTTTCAATGGCCATACTCATAATATTGGCCATGCCGGATAGTAATCTGAGGCCTGCGTGATCGAAAGTCTCCGTTGATTCTTGCAGCAGAAACATCGCCCCCATGATCGCCTCTTTGGATTTCAGAGGAACGCCGATGATCATGCTGAAAGAATGTGAACTTTCATTGTTATTTGCACCGTGAAATTCAGTTCCTACCTGCTTCACCACCGGCTTCCCCAAGAGGAGTATTTCCTTTAAATAATCGTTTTCAATTTTTTTCAACAGCTTCGGTTCCATTTCTTTGCGGGTGCAATCCCTGGCGGACAATTTCGCCTTTTGATCCACGGCCTCCCGCGTGTAAATCAATATGCGTGACACTTTGAAGACATGTTGAATAGTGTGCATGGATTTTTTCAAAGATTCATCAAAGTCTATAGACTGATTGATCTTGGCGGATATGGCACTGATCGCAAACAACTCCTTGCTGATCGAAGTGACTTGATGCTGAGCTTCCCGATTGGCTGTGAGGAGATTCTGCAGATCTGTTTTTATATTTAGAACTTCTGTACGGAGCCGAATCTCCTTTATTTTCGAAACCAAATGGAGCCCAATCAGATAAAAATGGCGCAGAAAATCCTTGTCGGGGATCAGTATCTTATCCAGATGAACATTCAAAAAGCCCATCAACCGATCACTTTCGATAAGCGGAAACACAAAAACAGTCGAAACACGGGGAAGACGAATTTTGACAGAACGATACGGAATGGAGGATTCCAGCAGCCAACTCTGGACGACAATATCTTTCTGCCTCTGTAATTCCGGACCCGAATTTCGTCCCGAGGCTATGGATATCAGTCTGTCACTTTCATTGAACAAAAGAATTTCTATTTCTTTAACATTTTCCAGATCGAGCAGATGAAAAAGAGTGGATTCCAAAACATCATCCAGACTGTTCTGGGTCACGAGGGATTCAACGACAGTCAGAGCACATTGATTCATCTTTTCGATCAGAATATGCGGCATGCAATTTCCTCATATAGACGTGCAGAAAAATAACGATCCTCCCATCAAAGACGTTGAATTTTCAACAGTTCAACGTATCTGTATGATTTGGAAACCATCTCTGTTTTGAAACCGGATTGCGGGAGTGGATTTGAATTCAGCCTTGAACGGATATTCTCCGTAAAGGCGTTCGATGTGAAATATACGAAGGCATAATTCATGCCGAAAGGGGGTGATATAAGGATAAGTAAAGCAGTTTCTGTTATCCAACCAGAAATCAGATGGAATCCGCAGTCATTTTTCAATACCGACCCTGGCGGGAACACCGGCATGATAATAGTGTTTGATTTCCTTCATCTCGATGACATCATCGGCCAGTGCAACCATATCCGGATGGGCATTCCGGCCGGTTACCACCACAGACACTCCCGCAGCCCGATTGCGGATGGCTGCAAGAAATCCGTCGATTGAAAACAGGTCATAGGAAAGTGCCACATTCGCCTCATCCAGAACCACAAGATCGAAGTCTGAGGTTCTCAAAATGGACACAACGCGTTCAAATCCCTTTTGCGCATGGACTCTGTCTTCCGGATGCGGTACACCGTCGATAAACCGCCCCAGGCCAAATTGCTCCACAGTGATCAAATCATCCAATTTTTTCAATGCCTTGATTTCACTGTATTCGCTGCCTTTGATAAATTGGCCGAGAAATACTTTTTTTCCGGCTCCGGCTGCCTTCAGACACAAGCCCAAGGCATAGGTGGTTTTGCCTTTGCCGTTACCCGTCACAACCAACAAGTCTCCCATCGTATCGTTCCCCTTTCGTTGCCCGGATGAAAATATACTTCAAACGATTAAATTTTGTATTTTTCTGAAAGTCTATATTAACATGTTAACCGTTCAAAGTATATCGGATCAACAGCATTTGTAGAGCCTCAACAGTCGCTCGTCCATGACGAAATAAAACTTCATGAACGAGGACCCGTCCGGGCGGGTTCGGATGCCGTGAACCGTATTGGCCAACTGGATTGTACTTCGCAAATGCGTAATCATGATCAACTGCCTGTTTTCCGCCAGATGTTTCAGCAACGCCTGCATGGATTTGTGATTCGTGTAATCGAGGGCAGGTTCCACCTCATCCAGAAGAAACAGGGGGCTTTTCAGTTGTCCGAACACCGCCAACTGCAGGGCAAGGCTTGTCACCGATTTTTCACCTCCCGAAAGTTGATGGGCTTTACGCTTCCGATCGTTCCGGAGATTGACTTCGATATACAGGCCCTTTGTACCGTTCCGGGATATACTCTCCAATGCTCCGTTTCCATCCGGAAAGAGATACTGAAGATAGGATTCGAATTTGGGCGCGATCTCGTCGGCGATTCTGGCCTCAAATTCCGCTTCATTTTCAACACCGATCAACCGGGCAATGCGGCGGTGACGCTGAACCGGATCCAGCATGAGGATATCATTGATCTGTTCCTGCTTGATAATCGTTTTCAGCGCATCATCCAGATTGAATTCCGCCAGATATTTCCGGTAATCCCTTCGATGGACCGATTCCCCGTTGACGTAGAAGAACGCATCCCCGTTCCGGATCAGTTCACGAACCACCTGGACGCCGGGTACGGACTTTTCCGCTGGCTGTTTAAAGTTCAGTTCAACACGGATTCGGTCTGCAGGCGGAGAGTTCTTGGATCCCACGAAAAACAGCTCTGAAGAATCATGGCATCGCATTTTCTGGATATCGTCTTCTCCCATGGCCCACACCACCGCATCCAGGATATTGGATTTGCCCACGCCGTTATTGCCGATGATGACGCTGATTCCCGGCTGAAAACTCATTTCCGTCTTCTGCGAAAAAGATTTAAATCCCTCAACGTTGACATCTTCAAGATACATCTTGTACGCTCCAAGAATAAAAGATCATGGGTTTTTGGCGCTGAAGCGACGTTCGATTTCCGCGATCAGTTCTTCCTGCCCGGGAATGAGCGACTCATACACCAGGGTGCCATCCAGGGCAACGCTGGGAAGGGATCTGGCCCGCAATTCCCGAAACCGCTCCACCCCTTTTCGCGTGCGCATGTCCCATTCACAGACCTCAATCAGTTTCTGTATCTCGTCCGGTAAAGCCTTTACCGATTCCGCCATATAGACGCAGGCAACTCATTGATTGAAGTCTGTGAGCAGGACATCGACAGTGATTTTTTCCATTTGTTATCTCTCCGGATTGAAAGGAATCTGCCGAACCCCATAGGTGAGGCCAGCCGCTGTGTCTTCCAGAACTCCCCAACGAAGGAAACCATTTTCACAAGTATTTCCAATGCCCAGAAACATGACGCCTCCCACGTGATAAGACTGCCATTTCCCTTGTTCGGAAAACGCTACAATCCGGGCTGTGAATTGGGGCGTCATGGCCTCGAGGGCTGGAAAAACGCTTTCATCCTGCATAAATCGGGTCAGATCGCAGATCATGTTCATTTCAAGAGAAAATGGAGCAAAGTCCGAATAGCCCGGCAGGTCCAGAATGTATCGCCCGTAAAATGCCATCCCTTTCTGTTCACCCACCTGGAACACAAGAACGTGAGGTAATTGAAGCAGCATATCCCTGTTCTTGTGCGAAAGCGGCGCATCCGGTTCGGGCGCGACCCTCTGGGCGTAACCCCAGTCCTGCTGGCCGGAAATGGCCTGAATCTTATTTTTCCGAATCGCTGAAACGACGCTGTCGTTGTGCTTCGAAAACCCCGTGAGGTTTCCGACCCCGTAAACCGCCTGAACCGGTTCATCATGCAGAGCCTGCAACAAGGCATTCAGCACCGCCGGATTTCCGTCAAGATTCCCGATGAAGCAGACCTTCTTTCTGGGTACGGCATCATCTGCCACCTTGAATGGCGTGGCCGGCTGAAGCTCTCCCTGTTTGACAGCCGCAAAGGCTCTGGCAAGCTGGTCCGGACAGGATGTGGCATTCCGGCATACGATACCTGAGAGGGATTCCATGAGTGCATCCATGGATTTGCCTTCGACCAGCCGCCCCACCAGCAGGGCATTTCCAGGACAGCCGCCACCAACGAAACGCAGTTGATGCACCGTATTTTCCCGGCTCAGCTTGAAATGAATTTCAGATGGGCAGACCCCCTGGGTATGAAAAACATAGCTGGTCAATGGATCGAATTGCTTCAAAACACCTCTCAACACCGAAACCCGAGTTCTCTTTGCACCCCTTCACATCTGCGGAATCCGGATCGGGCGGACCCTGGAAAAAAAGAGAACCGGTCTCAATTTCTATTGCCGAAGTTGCAGATAGTCAGACACATAAGCAGCGGCCCGAGCACCGTCCGCACAGGATGTGACAATCTGCTTCATATCTGAATCGCGGACATCTCCGGCAGCAAAAAGCCCGGCGCAGGAGGTCATCAGTTTGGCGTCCGTGATCAGAAATCCTTCCGGCGTGGCGGTCACCGGAAAGCGGATCATCGATACGTTGGGCACCCAGCCGATCGACAGAAAAAGCGCATCGGCGGGTAATTCCCGGCCCTGACCATCGGAATCCGTCACCCGAACCCCTTTCAGCACGTCTTCTCCGACGAAGCCCATGACTTCAGTGTTCAGGAGGATTTCCACATTTTCCGCCTGTGTCACAGCCTTCTGCATGACGGCACTCATCGACAGGCCTGGGCCTTTATCTACCAGAATCACCTTGTCTGCGATCTTTGACAGAAAGAGGCTCAAATGTCCGCCACGTTCTCCGGCTCCCACAACCATGATGACAGCATTCTTTCCGCGGTACAGCGGCCCGTCGCACATGGCACAGTAATGAATTCCGTCCAGGGCCGCATTCTGAACGTTCAGCCGTTTCGGTGTCGATCCGGTGGCGATCAGGGCGGCAGGCGCCGAAAAGACCGTGCCAGCCGTATCTTTTGCCACAAAACGATCTGTGATTTTATCCAGGCTCTCCACTTGGGTCATGGTAAAATCGGCGCCTTCCGCCTGGGCTTGATAAAACATGAATACCCCGAGCTGCATACCGGGAATGCCCTCATGAAAACCGGGGTAATTTTTTACCGATTCGATCATGTAAAGATTGCCGCCCGGTGTATCTCCGAAGACAGTGATTGACAGACCCGCGCGCCGGCCGTAAATGGCGGCGGTGAGACCGGCCGGGCCGGCACCGACGATGATCAGGTCGCATTGCTTTTCTTCCATGAAAATCCTCACATAGAACGGTATGATGTCAGAGGCTATGCGTTCGTTCCGGAAAAAGGCTGAAAAACGCCTCTGCTGGTCCAGTTTCCTTTTTTCATAGTCTGGTCGATATCTGGCATGACATCCGGCGGACCAATAAAAACGAGCGTGTTTTTGTTATTGATCCGGTGCTCCGGCACATGGGTTCTGTCGATACTCCATGTTCCCATGACATACGAAAAGAGATACCACTGTCCGTTCTCCCCGACAAAGCCTTTACTGCGGATCACATTGGGGGGAAGATCATGGGCCATTTGCCGGACTTCGTCCAGGCTGGAGCCGTTCCAGGTGTAAACCGCCGATACCAGCAGATCCGGCGGTGTGATTTCCAGGTTCGGGTCGTTCAGGAGGTCTTCAACATAGGCCTCCAGTTCGGCATCGGACAACCGTTTGGATTCGTCTGCCTCTGGCGGGGGTGGGGTGGGGGTATCCGGCATCATATCCGGAAAATATTGTTCAAACGGAATATTTGAATACGTCGTTTCATAAAAAATGGGGGCTGGGTGATTTTCACAAATCACCTTCTTGATTTCCGCGATTTCTCCGGCCCTGGCCAGATCCGTCTTGTTGATGATAAACACGCTCGATGACGCAATCTGCTTTTCCAGAGAAGCATACGCCTGATAGGCTCCCAGAAAATGACCGACATCGATGGTACAGAACTGTTCCTGAAAGTGAAATCGTTTTCCAAAAATCGGAAGTTGAAGATCCCGCTTGAGGTCGGATGGATTGGCCACTCCCGTCGATTCGATGATCAGAACATCCGGTTTAACTTTTGTAACCAGTTCATAAAGCCCTTTGATGAAGTCTGTTTTCACGCAGACGCAGAAAATCGACCCCCGGCTGATTTCCATCATATCGATATCTTCGCCTTCCACCAGTGTGCCGTCAATACCGATTTCACCGAATTCGTTCATCAATATTGTCAGTTTCCGGTCTTTCGGAAAGCGATCGATAATCCGGTTCAAAAAAGTTGTTTTGCCGGAACCCAGAAAGCCTGTAATCAGATAAACGCGTGTGATATCCGACATGCTATAAACTCTCCATGATTTTCGCCTTGACCTGATCTGAATTCAAGGATTTGCCGGATGATACCACCGTTCCGTCAATGACGAGGCCAGGAGTCATGAATACGCCCATTTTGGCAAAATAGGTGATGTCGTTTACCTTTTTCACATCAATCGGCTTTTCGCTCCCGATTTCTGCAACCGCCTTCACCACAGCCTGGTATAGATTCTCACAACTTTTGCATCCTGTACCCAGAACCTCGATCTTCATCCGCAGTTCTCCCTTTTGAAACGGTTTGTGGTAGAGATGATATTTGCAATGCTCTAATATTATTCATCAAAAGCAATCAGTGGCGCCGCCTGAGCTCCGGTCGATGGAATCCGCAAGGGATTCTGACAGAATTTACATACCCCCAGGGTACTGTCGGGCCGCATGACGTGCTGCCACAGCATGCGATATTCCGACAACACGCTGAATGCGAGTGACCCCTTTAGTGTCTGAGGTGATTCCAGCTCGCGGATCCGGTCTGATTTGCCGCAATACGGGCATTTCAAGCCAAATATCGTTCGCTCCGTTCGGGGCAGTCCATTTTCTATGATTATCTTTTGCAGTTGTTCAATTATCTGAATCATGAATAATCTTTGCCTGGCGAGTGCACATAATATCCTTTTGTCATGCGGTCTCTGTCCGCGGCTCATA
>CAZBUL010000158.1:0-7023 GCA_964495045.1 uncultured Desulfobacterales bacterium
AATGGAATTTGAACTGAATCAAGCCCAAAAAAGTATCATGAATGCCGCACGGGATTTCGCCGTCAAAGAGTTCGATCCGCAGATGGCTCTGGAACTGGAGAAACGACATGAATTTCCCAAAGCACTCTATAAAAAAGCCGCCAGTCTCGGATTCGTGGCGCCATACGTGGAAGAAGCTTATGGCGGAGACGGCATCAGTATTCTGGAAAATGCGTTGATCGTCGAGGAGTTTTGCCGGGCGGATTCCAGCATCGGGCTGGCCATCGATCTGGCGGCACTGCCCTGCAAATTTCTCTATAGATATGGAAACCATGACCAGAAGACCCGATATCTGTCCAAAATCACCTCCGGCGAATTCGGGGCCGCCATCGCCTTGACGGAACCGGATCATGGCAGCGACATCACCAGCATGGATACGGTGGCCGTGAAAAAAGACGGTGCTTATCGGCTTTCCGGCACCAAAACCTTTATCACCAATGGTACGATTGCCGATTTTTATACGGTTCTCTGCCAGACCGATCCCGATGCATCTCCGAAATACAAAGGAATGACCATCCTGATTGTGGATCGCGATATGATCGGAAAAAACTTTCAGGTCAACGAACTGGGCGAAAAAATGGGCATTCGCTTGACCAGTTCTGCAGAGCTGGTTTTCGACAACCTCGAAGTTCCGGAAAAGAATGTGCTGGGTGATGCAGGCAAAGGCTTTTATCAGGCCATGGGATTTTTCGAAGAAAGCAAGATCGAAATTGCCGCCCAGGCAGTGGGTGTGGCTCAGGGTGCTTACGACATGGCTTATCAATATGCCAAAGACCGAAAACAGTTCGGTAAACCCATTGCCAGCTTTCAGGCCATGCAGCATAAGTTCGTGGATATGTACCTGAAGATCGAAAACGCCCGGAATCTGGTTTACAAGGCGGCCTGGAAGTTCGATCAAGGGCAGCGGGACCATCGGGCTGTGGCAATGGCAAAGTATTATGCCGCCAACATCGCCAATGAAGTGGCCTACGATGCCATGCAGGTGTTCGGCGGGTACGGTTATTTTCAGGAATACAAGGTGGAACGCTACTATCGGGATGCCCGCATATTGTCCATTTATGAAGGGACCGCCGAGATTCAGAAGAACATCATTGGAACATCGCTTTTCCCAAATCTGTAATCGACAATGAAATCGATCCCCATTAATGAATTCATCTGAATTTATTTAATCTTGATGAACTCGTCTTGCTTTGAGCCTCTTCCGTCAGGGAGAGGTCTCTATTTTATTCCACGCACGTGATATATTTTGCATGCAGAAACTCCCAATTTTTTCTTGACAAAAATCATATTAGCTGTATTGTAGCTGAATTATAGCTTTAAAAAATCACCTTGTGAAACATGCTTCGAGACGGCCCTGTTGACGTTCACTGTCAATGGATGCTTACCCCGCATGAACGAAATATCGGTCGGTTCGCCTGTCCTCGAAGGATCACCAACATTCAGATTTTTACATTATACCGTATGAAAAAGGAGACACCGTATGGCTGACTTGAGCTGGTTACCGAGAGAATCGGGCACAAAAGATCATTTTCTCTGGACTGAAGCAAAATTTTCATCCGATGCGCCGGGGGTCATGTTCGAAAAAAAACCGGTGTTGGATCCCACCGGAAAACCTGTTGAAGGTTTGTATTCCGCCTGGATTACGTTGAACAATCCCACCCAGTACAATTCCTATACCACAGAAATGGTCAAGAGTGTCATCGCCGGTTTTCAGCGAGCATCTTCAGACAGCTCCGTGGTGACGGCCGTATTTACCGCAGTGGGCGACAAGGCCTTCTGCACCGGCGGCAATACACAGGAATACGCCCAGTATTATTCCGGTCGTCCGAATGAATACGGCATCTATATGGACTTGTTCAATGCCATGGTGGATGCGATTCTGGGCTGTAAAAAACCGACGCTCTGCCGGGTCAACGGTATGCGGGTGGCGGGCGGACAGGAAATCGGTATGGCCTGCGACATTACGATTTCCAGTGACTTGGCCATTTTCGGTCAGGCCGGCACCCGTCATGGATCGGCGCCGGACGGCGGCAGCACCGATTTTCTGCCCTGGATGCTGCCCACGGAACTGGCCATGTGGAACTGTGTGTCCTGTGAGTTCTGGAGTGCCTATAAGATGAAACAACTCGGATTGATCAGCAAATGTGCCCCGGTGATCAAAGACGGTGATAAATGGGTGAGAAATCCGGCTGTTATCACCGACACGTATGTTGATGACGGCGAAATCGTCTATGGTGAAATGAAGACCGGCGATGCGGCCAAACAGGCCAGAGAATATATGAAAACCGCCAAGATCAGCTTCGAAAAACTGGATGGGGAACTCAACAAGATCATCTGGACATTCACGAATCTCTTCCCAGGGTGTCTGATCAAGAGTGTCGAAGGCATCCGCCTCAAGAAGAAATTCTTCTGGGATCAGTCCAAAGTCATCAACCGCCACTGGCTGGCCGCCAATATGGCCACCGAAGCTTACCTGGGATTCAATGCCTTCAATACCAAGAAAATCACCGGCAAAGATGTGATCGATTTCATCGAATATCGACGACGGATCGCCAATAGCGATATATTTGATGTCGAGTTGATGGCGGCTGTACTGGGCAAACCCCAATCGTAATCAATCAAGGAATTTTTACAAGGAGTAACAAAATATGCTGCTGGAAGGAAAAAGCGCAATCATCACCGGCGGATCACAGGGAATCGGAGCTGCCACCTCTTTGGGAATGGCTGCCGAAGGTGCCAATGTCTGCCTGCTTTACCGCAAACATGCCGACGAAGCCTTTAAAATCAGAGATGAAATCATCAAAATGGGCAGAAAATCCATTGCACTTTCCTGTGATATCGCCAAGTTTTCAGAGGCTGAGCAGGTGGTCAAATCCGCTCTGGAGGCTTTCGGCCGGGTCGATATCCTGGTGAACAATGCCGGCATGAACTGGGATGGTGTTTCCTGGAAAATGACCGAAGAACAGTGGGACAAGGTGATCGAGGTCAACCTGAAGGGCTATTTCAACTTTACCCGTCATGTCGCCCCGCTGATGAAAGACCAGCAATATGGCAAGATTGTCAATATCACGTCCATCAACGGCATGCGCGGCAAATTCGGCCAGACCAACTACTCGGCGTCCAAAGCAGGCATCATCGGTTATACCAAAGCTGTTGCCAAGGAATTGGGGGCGTTCAACGTCAATGTCAATGCCGTGGCGCCGGGGCTGATCGAAACCGCCATGCTCAAAGAATCCGATGCCCACGACAAGATCGTGAATCTGGCCATGGCGGAAATCGTCATGAAACGGGTGGGAACCCCCGAAGATGTGGCCAATGTCATTGTGTTTCTGGCCTCCGACAAGTCTCGTCATGTAACCGGTGAAGTCATCAAGGTCGATGGCGGACAGTATATCTAAAGGAGATTTCTCATGAGTGACGCAAAAACCATTCAATGCACCTGTGCCGATGGTGTGGCCCGTGTAACGTTTGCCCGGCCCAAGCACAATGTGTTCAATATTTCCATGATGCAGGAGTTCAACACCGTTCTCGAAGGACTGATCGCAGACAAAGACCTCAAATGCGTCGTGATTCTCGGAGACGGCCCGAGCTGGTGTGCCGGTGTCGATGTGGGGGATCACCGGCCGGAGTTGGTCGATGATATGATCCGAACGTTCAACCAGGCGCTATCATCCATTGAGGCCCTTCCCGTACCGGTGATCGCCGCGGTACACGGCGCCTGCCTGGGCGGCGGCATGGAATTCGCCATTGCATGCGATTCCGTGATCGCCTCCAAAACCGCAAAATTTGGTCAGCCGGAAGTCAAGCTGGGATTTTTCCCGCCGTATGCCGCCATCCGTCTGCCGGTTCTCGTCGGCCCCGCCAAAGCCATTGAAATCTGCGCCAGCGGCCGCACCTATTCGGCCGAAGAAGGGGTTGCCATGGGGTTTGTCACCCGTGCGGTCGAAGCCGATCAGTTCGATGCTGAAGTAACCAAACTCATTGCAGAATATCAGACGAGCAGCCCGTTGATTCTGCGGCTCAATAAACAGGCGGTGAAGGCGCATCTGGGGATGAAATTCCCCGTTGCCATCGAACGGGTGAGTGATCTGTTCCTCAACACCCTCATGAAAACCGAAGACACCCTTGAAGGCATCGCAGGATTTTACGAAAAACGGAAGGCTGTTTGGAAAAACAAATAATTTAAGGAGTCGATTGTTATGAATATGATATCCTGGCAAATGATGGAGCCCAACAAGCCCCTTGTCAAAGTCGAATCCCCCATGCCGACACCCGGTCCGGGAGAGGTGCTGCTTCGGGTGGCCGGGTGCGGCGTGTGCCATACCGACCTGGGTTTTTTCTATGATGGTGTGCGCACCAAATCCCCCCTGCCGCTAACCCTTGGCCATGAGATCAGCGGTTTTATCGAATCTGTCGGTCCGGGCGCAGAAGCCTGGAAACAAAAAGCCGTCATCGTTCCGGCGGTCATGCCCTGCGGCGATTGTGACGTTTGTTCCCGGGATTTCGGCAATATCTGCCCAACGCAAAAAATGCCCGGTAACGATATTCAGGGCGGTTTTGCCAGCCATATCGTCGTGCCGGCCAACCAGCTTTGTGAAGTACCTGTGAATGTGGATGGTAAACCCATGGGACAGGCCGATGTATCACTGGCCGAGATTTCTGTGATTGCCGATGCTTTGACCACACCGTATCAGGCCATTGCGGAATCCGGTCTGACCGACAAAGACACTGCCATTTTCATCGGTGTCGGCGGGGTGGGTGGTTTCGGCGCCCAGATCGCCAAGTCTTTCGGTGCCATGGTCATTGCCATCGATGTGGATGCAGCCAAGCTGGAAGCCATTGCTCCTTATGTAGATAAGACGTTCAATGCCCGGGAAATGGCATTCAAAGACCTGCGCAAGGCGGTAACCGATTTTGTCAAGAGTCAGGGACGTCGGCGGACGGAGTGGAAAATTTTCGAAACATCCGGAACGGCTGCCGGGCAAAAAACCGCTTTTGGGCTGCTCGTTCATGGCGCATCTCTTGCCGTGGTCGGGTTTACCATGGATAACGTAGAGGTTCGTCTTTCCAACCTCATGGCCTTTCATGCCACGGCCAGAGGAAATTGGGGCTGTATCCCGAAGTATTATCCGCCGGTGGTGCAACTCGTTCTTTCAGACAAAGTGAAGCTCAAACCCTTTGTGAAGTGCTTCCCGCTGTCTGAAATCAACACCGTGTTCGAAATGGTTCACAGCCGCAAGATTCAGCAGCGGCCAATCATGGTTCCGGATTGATGGCATTCTGCGTCGAGCCGTTAATATGAACCACGAAACACACGGAATACACGAAAGATTCAATAAAAACGGGTTGCATGCCGATGTTTAACTTGTTGTTGTATGTTCATGTGATGTGTGATGTGATTTTGGTCTGATCAGCCGGTGGGGGCAGGGCGTAAATCCTGTTCCCATCTGGCTATCCTTGTCACAGGATCGTGAAATGGTTGTTCTATTGCAGCGGCCGATCTCGATACCAATGGATGTTGTTCCTCCCTTCCTGTTTCTTCTGATGATGTTTTTATATTCAATCCCACCCTTGAAGTCGTCTTCGCCATCGAAATTTTACATCGATTTTCTCATCGGTATGCGTGTGAAAGGAGAATGAGAACGCATGACACCCACCGCCTTCGACAGGATACCCTCTTTTGAGATCAAAAATCGTATCGGCGCCGTTCAGGAAAAATTGCAGCGGGATGATATCGACGGGTTGATGGTCATCCAACGGGTGGATCTGCTCTACTTGTCGGGTACCGCACAGCATGCCTTTCTTTACATTCCCGTATCGGGTCAGCCGCTGTTGATGGTCAAAAAATATTATCCGCGGGCAGTGCTGGAATCTTCCATCGACAACATTGTCGAGATCAAGTCCGTCAAGGAAATGCCAGGAGTAATCCATGATTTCTATGGAAAAATTCCCCATAAAATCGGGTTTGAACTGGACGTACTGCCGGTCAAGGATTTTGGTTTCTATCAACATCTGTTTCCGGACAGCAAACTTGTCGATGGATCGCCGCTTATCCTCGAAACCCGGATGATCAAATCCAGTTTGGAAATCGAACAGATGGAAAAGTCCGCTGAAGTCTCCCATAGAACGTTTGACTTTATGAAAACGGCAATTCGGCCGGGTCTGAGCGAAATGGAATTTGCGGCCATGGCGGAAAGTTTTGCCCGAAAAAACGGCCACATGGGAAAACTTCGTGTTCGGGATTTTCAGACCGAAGGCTACTGCTGGCACATCCTGAGCGGAAAAAACAGCGCCATGGTGGGGCTGCTGGATGCACCGGCCAGCGGTGCCGGTACATCCATGGCCTTTCCCTGTGGTGCCGGATGGAAGTTGCTGGAATCCGATGAACCCATCCTCATTGATTTTTCCATGGCTATGAATGGGTATCATATCGATGAAACGCGGATGTTTGCCATCGGTGCGATGCCCCAGAAGGCACGCGATGTCAGTCAAGCCGCCATCGATATCCACAATGCCGTTCTGGAAACCCTCAAACCTGGCATGACCGCTCATGAAATCTATGAATTCAGTTTGTCGATGGCCCAACGATGCGGATATGCAGATTCCTATCTCGGCCCGTCGGGATATCAGGTGTCTTTCATCGGTCATGGCATCGGTATGGAACTGGTCGAGCCGCCATTTCTGGCCAAAGGCCGGCACGATTGTCTCAAACCCGGAATGACATTTGCTCTGGAGCCCAAAATTGTTATCGAAGATATGTTTATGGCTGGTATTGAAAGCGTTTTTCTGGTAACTGAAAAGGGCACGCGACTCATATCCACGGTGCCGGTTGAGATATTTTGCTGTAACAATTAGTGCCATTTGCGGAAGGGGCATATCTTGTTCCCGGATTCATCGATGCCCATTGTCATCCGGATGCGATTGCTGTTCTTGCAGGATTATTGAAAAGTGCTTCTGAAAGATCACAATTCTTGTAAAAAACAT
>CAZBUL010000159.1:0-6952 GCA_964495045.1 uncultured Desulfobacterales bacterium
GGCATACAATAACCGGCGAACAAATCGGTTTTTTTGTATTAACAATAAAAGAACCCTTGACACAGAGCCATCAGTTTTATAGGTTCAGTGTGCACGATATCAATCTTTAACCTCAGCCAATATACGGAACGCAAAATGAACAACCGCCATATTCAATTTGACCCAAGACGCTGCATTGCCTGCAAGGCATGTGAAGTACATTGCCAAGTGGCCCATCAAACGACAACCGATGTCAAGATGGGATTGCTGATCACGTCGGAACCCAATTGCGAAGATGATAAAATCCAGATACTTTCCGCTTTCAGAGCCTGCTTTCACTGTCAGGAGCCCTGGTGTATGGCGGCCTGTCCTACCGACGCCATCAAAAAGCGGAAAGAAGACGGCGTCGTCTATATCGAAACCAAACTCTGTGTTGGGTGCAAGGCCTGTATCGATGCATGCCCCTGGCGGGTCCCCCAATGGGATGCATCCACCGGAAAAGTTTTGAAATGCGATTATTGTCGGGAAAGAATCGATGTGGACGAAAAACCAGCATGCGTGACGGCATGCACCACACATGCCCTGAGTTTTGGCGGCCCCAACAGGGGAACCCGAAAAACACGAATGGACTACGCCAAATCTCTCCTTGAGAAAAAACGATGGCTGTAAGAAAATGATCGAGGGCGAATAAGAACCCAACTTGCAGGGAAATTTCGCCCTCGATATAGTGAATCTAATGATTCAGGATAGCGTTACTTTTCAGAAAGAATATCGGCATACCAATCTTGCCGTGACTTCAGTTGAATCAAGAGCTGATTCTTTTCGATGGCAAGGCTGACATTGGTCGTGAGGAATTCTTTCCACGTCAGATGGTCTTTGTCCGGCTCGAATTCGAAATCATAATACCATCTGAGCGCACCGACAATTTTCGACCGGATCCTCACCGGAAAACCAATGATGGCCCGAATGTTTTCTTTGATGGCTTCTTCACGATACTGGACACGTTCATCGGTGGCCACACGGCTGATGATCACCGGCTGTCCGGTCGTCACCTCACCGACACTCCGGGATACATACAGCGTTCCTTTGGAAAGATAACTTTCACTCAGACCATAAGACGCCACCCGCTCGAGCACGCCTTCGGAAGGTTTGACCAGAAAAAGGGAACACCCTCGGGAGTTTCCAGAAAGGGTTGCCATTTTGACCAGGTTCTGCATCGATTCATCCACCGTTAACGGCGGCATCAAATGGATGTTGGTGATCGAATTTTTGATGGCATCGAAATAAAACGATTTTCGCAAAGCCAGCCCCAGATGGGTTCCCATCATCTTGAGATATTCCATTTCCTCCCAGGAAAAATCCCGAAACGAATCGAAATACAACCGCAGGGTGCCCACCAGAATATTTCCGACGGCCACCGGAACACCGACAATACTTTTGATCCCCTCTTTCTCGGTTTCCTGCGGATACTGCAAGTTGGGATCTGTGGAAACATCCCGAATTACGACAATGTTTCCATGAAGCATCTCACCCAGGCTGTGCCGGGGATTGATATCCCCTTTAGCCCGAAAAGCCTGGCTCAAACCATAGGCATCCGAAATTTTTAGTGTATCATGCGTACGGTCGAACAAGAGCAAAGAAGCCCCTTTCGAGGCGAATATCTCCGATGAAACCCGAACCACCGCCTCTTTGGTTTCCTGCAAATCAAGGGATCGATGAATTTCCGACAGCCCCTGAACAAACTTGTGTGAAAAATTATCATAGGCCATAATGACAATTTCCTTTCCAAAAAGAGTTAACACAAGGATGACGACCTGAAAGTATTCACACCGATTGTTGAGCCCGTATCACAATTTGTACTTTATAGTCAACAGCTCTGCGATAGACATTCAGAAGATAATTTCGCTGTGTTATCGGAAGATATCCACCCGCTTTTACTGACAGCCGATAACAGATCACTGATTGCTATATACTTATTGCTTGAATAATTACCGATAGTTTTAATATTCTTATCATTAATCGTGACTTTATGTACCCGTATTTCTTTTGACACAACCGCAATTTTATCCTACATATCGAAACGATGGAGACACCGCGCATTTTAATCGTTGACGATGAAACAGATATGCTGCGGCTGCTGAAACGGGTGATCGGGGCCGATATCGCCTGCGACATCGAAACTGTTTCCAATGCCGCGACCGCCCTGGAGATTTTCCAGCAGCGCAGATTCGATCTGGCGCTGGTGGATATCCGCATGCCCGGCATGGACGGCATCCAACTTCTCGAACAACTGCACCGGTTAGACCCGAACCTCACCATCATCATGATGACCGCTTACGGCGCTATCGAAATCGCTGTGGAATCCATCAAGAAAGGGGCCTACGATTTCATCACCAAACCGTTCGAACAGAATGATCTCATCCGCCTGCTTCAAAAAGGCATCGAACGCAGTGCTTTGCTGCGGGAAAATCGGCAACTGCTGCAACAGATCCGCAAAGAGGAAACCTTCCATAATTTCATCGGATCGAGCCCGCCCATGCAAAAGCTCTACGAAACAATCCAGATGATCAGCCGAACCGATGTGACGGTGCTGATCACCGGAGAGTCCGGAACCGGAAAGAATCTGGCCGCCCGCGCCATTCATGCACTCAGCCCCAGGGCCTCTTTTCCGTATATTCATGTTAACTGCCCGACCGTGCCGGAGAATATTCTGGAAAGCGAGCTCTTCGGATACAAGAAAGGCGCGTTCACCCATGCGGTACAAGATAAAAAAGGATTGTTCGAAGAAGCCGACAGCGGAACCATCTGTCTGGATGAAATCGGAGACATTCCGTTGTCCGTCCAGACCAAACTCCTTCAGGTTCTGGAAGACAAACAGATCAAACCGCTCGGACAGACCAAAAGCGTTCATGTCAATGTCCGCCTGATTGCCTCCACCAACCGGGATCTGAAAGCCAGGCTGGTTTCCCGGGAATTCCGGGAAGATCTCTATTACCGCCTCAATGTTGTCAATCTGCATTTGCCGCCGCTGCGCGACCGGCGGGAAGATGTCCCCCTGCTTGTTCATCATTTTCTGGGCCGTTTCGCTGCAGAATTCAACCGGCCCTTGAAAAGCGTTTCACCCGATCTCATGCGCCGCCTCCTCGATTACCCCTGGGAGGGAAACGTCCGGGAACTGGCCAATCTCATCCAACGGGCAGTTGTCATGTCTTCCAGCGAGACGATTCAATCGGAAGACATCGGATGGCACCAGCCTCCCCTCCCCGCCTCCCCCATTGCGGAAAACGCGCTGCTCTCCCTCCCTTATCATGAAGCCAAACAACAGGTATTGGAACAGTTCACGGTTCCTTATCTCCATCATGCCCTCAACCAGGTCGAAGGCAACGTCACCCGCGCTGCCCAGAACTGCGGCCTCGAACGTCAGTCTTTCCAGCAGATCATGAAAAAATTCGGCGTGCGTCCAAACGGCCAGAAATCCTCCTGATCGCCTGACAACTGCCAACAGAATATTGCACCGCAAGATTTTTCTTTCATAGGATTCATTCATTCCCGTTTATTATCCCCGATTTTAAAACCATGCCGTGACAAATGAGACTATCTTCGAATTTAATAAACCAATTGAATTTATACGACTTCTATTTCTTTTCAAGAAACGGGTGGCCCGATTTATTATTAATGGCACTCAATTTGCTGTAAGTCGGCACACCATTGGCATGGATACCATCTGTTGAAGCGGGCGGGGGCCATCCCCGCCCAAACCTGCCAATTCTTGAATTTTGAAAAGGGGAAAATCCGGTTTCATGGCAAGTATTTTGATCTGGGGCGATGAGCACGACTCCTGCGTGCTGACCAAACGGGTTCTGGAATTTCAGAATCATACCGCGGCGGTGTTTACAGCATCGAACGAGGCGGTGAAATGGGCGGAAATGAATCATCCGGATCTGGCCATTTTGGATTCCAAAGAGGAAATCACCGCCGTCGGTGTTCTAAAATTCCTGAAGTCCATCGATCCAGCCATGAACGTTCTGATGACCACAACGGATTCTCCGGCATCCGACCACGTGCACACCCTTCGAAATCTCGGAGCCGAAGTTTTTTTTTCACGACCAATTGCCATCGATGAACTCGAAAAAATAGTTGTCTCATTATGTTCGCAAAAAAAAGGAGGTGACAGATTCATTTCAGCCGATTTACCAATTTAAACTTCGACTGGTTCGAAAAAGTCGGGATGCCCGGTTGACCGGCATCCTTTCATTCTGGGTTGTCAGACACCAAAACCGAGATTGATCGTCCATCACTATCATTCATATTCAATATACTAAAGGGAAAACATGATTACGAAAAAAAACATCATTATCTTCTTGCTGTTATTATTGGCCATGGGCTCATATTACATTCGACCCGGAGATGCTCAAGACCCGGCAGGCCCGGCGCAGTCAGCTCCCGCAGCTCCGCAGTCCGCGCCACCCGCACCCGGCCCCGAATCGGCTCCCTCACCGCCTTCCGCAACGACACCGACAGGCCCCGGACCTGAATCGGGAGCGCCATCCGCCCCGGCTTCGGCACCATTCGGTCCAGGACCTGAATCCGGAGCCCCGGCTGCTGATGCTCCTTCGGCGCCCGTACCGCCGCCGCCTGTTGCGGCCGCCCCACCAGCTCCGGCACCCCCACCGTCCGTAACCTTCACCATTGATAAAAACTCGGTCAATAACGGGGGCCCGATTGCAGTAAAAGGTCAGGGCGTTCCCGGCAAACCCGTTTACCTCGAAGTTTGGTCTGAAGATCAGGTCAAATCCTCATTTTTCGATTCCAAACCCGACAAAGATGGCAAAATCCCCTACAAACTCTATCTGACCCAGGCCATGCCCGCCAGCTACACGATCTATACACCCAAAGATAAGAAAGAAATTTTCGATGCCTACAAGGCCAAAGGAAGCGGTTGGGCATATTCCGAAGCCCTGAAGGAAATGGGCGCAGACACCGCGTTCAACGCACCGTCCAAGATCGCCATCGATGCCTATCAATCCACAATCATGGCAGGCATCATCGGCTCACGCGGTGAAAGATTGCCAACATTGGATGAAAAAGAAACCCGCCGCCGAGCCATGCAGCTCACCAAAGCCCGCTTTCGCGGTATTGGAAAACTGCTCAGCCCGTCCATCGAACAGAATGCCGATGGTTCTTTTTCAGCAAAAGTCAACATCCCCCAAGGTTCCGCACCGGGTAAATATTTCATCGTCGCTTATGTAGATAAAGGCATCCGGAGTCAGCCCACCGTTGTCGAAAATAATATCAGCTTCCCCATGATATATCTGTCCAATGCAGGCACGAGCCTCAACCTGATCTGGCCCTTTCTGCTGACGTTGGCCATCGGTGTATTCGGCGTTCTGATGGGGGCCGGCGGCGGATTTCTGCTGAACCCCATTCTGGTTTCCCTCTGGCCGCTGCCTCATACCATCGTTGCCGGAACCGTCATGCCAACAGTCGCCTTTTCCCAGGCCAGCGGCATCTACAATTATTCAAAAATCAAATTCATTAACTGGAAACTGGGTATCACGATGGGGCTTGCCATGCTGGCTGGCGGATTTATCGGTCCCAAGCTGACCGAACTCATCACCCTGGATCAATTTAAATTCGTATTCGGATGGATACTGTTGATACTGGCTGCGCTGATGTTCTGGCAGACAACTCCCGGTTATATGGCCAAAAACAAGAAAGAACAGGCCATTTTAACGGAATTCAAGAAACGGGCGGAATCTACTGCAAAAACCAAATAATATTTACATTCCAGAATATTCCATAACAGCATTAATTGATTGTTTTTATTAAAATATAAGGAGCATTTCTCATGATAGTTGAATTTTGGGGACAGGAATTTAAAGTCAATATTATCTTTGGATGTATCGGCGCTTTTTTACTGGCAATCGTAGCCTCCATGTTCGGTTTCGGCGGTGGCCCCTTCATGGTGCCCCTGATGACGGTGGGGTTGGGGCTTCCCATGTATCTGGTTGTCGGCAGTTCCTTGACAGCCATTTTTTTCAATACTGTCATGGGCACCATGCGTCATTACCAGTTCGGCAATTTTGACATGACATTTTTTCTGATCATGTTTCCAGCAGCCATTCTTGGTGGATACATTGCTCCCCAAATTGCCAAGCGTATAAGCCCGTTGATGGTCAAACGCGTTGCCGTGGCCGGATTGGTTCTGCTCGGGCTGAACCTTCTGGGTGTTTATTGATATCCATCTATAATGGCTTCCGGTTGAGAATTTCATCATTTGTACCGCTGTTCGTCCGCACATCAACGGGCAGCGGCATCTCAACAAACTTGTCATTTATCGTCGATTCGGCTCAGTTTGATTTGTCATATCATCTTATTTCTGATAGAAGGAAGGGGAAGGCTCCGTGTAAGGGGAGGCTTCCCCTTTGCTTTCAGAAATGGATTTCGGTGAATGAAGGATATCGCTACGGAGAAGGATAATGAGCAAATATTATTTATTTCAGGATAAAAAGAAATGCATTGGCTGCCATAGCTGTGAAATTCAATGTAAAATCAATAAAATGCTGCCGGCCGGTCCCAAGCTCTGTCAAATCATGACCATCGGCCCCAAATTCGTCGGCGGTCTTCCCAGGGCCTCATATATCTTCATGCCCTGCTTTCACTGCGAAAATCCTTGGTGTGTGGCCGCCTGCCCGACTGGCGCCATGCAGAAACGTCCTCATGACGGCATTGTTTTTGTGGATCACACCCTGTGTGTGGGATGCAAAACCTGTATCTCAGCCTGTCCGTGGGGGGCTCCACAATGGAACCCTGAAATCGGGAAAGTCGTCAAATGCGACTACTGTATGGATCGTATCGATATCGGACTGAAACCGGCCTGTGTCACGGTATGCACCACCCATTGTCTGGAATTCGGACTGACGGAATCCATGGGTCAGATCCGTCGGGAACGTCATGCCGCCATTATCGCCGC
>CAZBUL010000160.1:0-4574 GCA_964495045.1 uncultured Desulfobacterales bacterium
AACGGGGTTCTCGTCACCAATGTCCAGGGGCAGGTGGCGTTGATGAATCCGGCGTTTCAGTGGCTGATGGGAATCGATGAAGACAAGGCGCCGGGCGTGCCTATCGAGGACTTTATCCCGGACAAGGGATTCTGCCAGTTGGTCAAAGATATTTCCGACGGAACGATCCAAACGTATCCGGCCACTTACGAATTGACCACGACCGCTGAAAAATATCTTCTGGCCTCCGGCCGACCGGTTCTTGGAGACAGCGGGGAATGTCTGGGTGCGGTGGTCAATCTCGTGGATATCACGGCCATGAAGGTTCTCGACCGCCTGAAATCCGAATTTGTGGCCAAGGTCTCTCATGAACTGCGATCTCCGCTGTCCACCATTCACGAGCAACTGGCGCTGGTTCTTAAAGATATGGTCGAAAAGGATTCTTCCCGCGATCAGTATCTGCTGGCCCGCGCCAAGGAAAAAACGCAGGGGTTGATTTCCTTGATCGGCGATCTGCTGGATTTGTCCCGCATAGAGGCCGGCAATGTGTGCATCGAGTGCAAGCCGGTGCACCTGGATGAGATGCTGAAAGCCATTGTGGATTTCATGGAAGCCAGAGCCGGTGCCAAAAACCAGAATCTGCAGATGATTCCTCCCGATGAGCCGATTCCGTTGATCTCGGCCGACCCCCGTGCACTGGAAAGCATTTTCGGCAACCTCATCGCCAATGCCATCAACTACACTCCAGAAGGCGGTTCGATCACCGTCCGGATCAGCCGGACTCCCGACCATATCCGGACAGACGTCAGCGACACCGGATTCGGCATCGACGCCAAGGATATCGACAGCATCTTCAAACAATTCTACCGGGTCAAGAATGAAAGAACCCGGTTCATCACCGGCACGGGCCTCGGACTGCCCATCGTCAAAGGTCTTCTCGAAGAACTGGGCGGAAGCATTCAGGTCAGCAGCGAACCGAATCAGGGATCGACGTTTACTGTGTTTCTGCCCATTCCAGATTCTCAGCCGCCAGATGAAACGTTCAGTTTTGGGCGTTAAGCTATGTTTTTTGGAAAAGCCCCCCGTATCGGAGGTCAATGCAATGAACAAAGTATCAATGAAGCAAGGCAAAGTTCTTGGAAACGAGAAGCAGGGTTATGCCGAATTCTTGGGCATTCCCTATGGCTCGCCGCCCATCGGTTCTCTTCGATTCAAGCCGCCAACAAAGCCGATTCCATGGAAAGGCGTTAGAGACGCAACAATTTTCGCATCTGCCTCACTCCAGCCCTCAACCGAATACAAACACGCACACGGTTCCGAAGATTGTCTATACTTGAATGTCTATAAACCCACGAATCCGGAATCCATTGCGCCTTTGCCGGTGATGCTTTGGCTGCATGGAGGCGGATTCGTCAATGGGTCTGGGAATGCTTTCTTCAGCGGGCTGCTAGCCCAAACGGCTCGTGCCATTATCGTTACGATCAACTACCGATTGGGTCCGCTAGGGTGGCTGGCATTGCCAAGTCTCGCTGCGGAGGCTGAGGACGGAAACGCCGGCAATTACGGTCTCCTGGACAGTATCGAAGCCCTTCAGTGGGTTCAGAACAACATCGAAGCGTTCGGTGGCGACCCTGAACGGGTCACCGTATTCGGACAATCTGCCGGCGGTGAGCAGGTACTTGCATTGCTGGCGTCGCCGCCCGCCAAGGGCATGTTCCAACGAGCGATCTCTATGAGTGCACCGGCAGGTCTCACCCTTCCAGACTTGACCGGTGCAACGTCCCGATACGCAAGCATCTTGAAGAACCTGAACATCGGTTCAGGAGAAGATCAGCTTCGGCGCCTGCGGAGTGTCCCAGCACAAGAGCTGATCAACGTTGCGGACATAAGCTGGGATATACTGAAGAATGGCCTTCTTTACGTTCCGACGGTCGGCGGTGGTGTGCTGCCGGCGCAGTGGATCGACCTGTACCGGCAGGGTAATTTCCATCGCGTGCCGGTCATGATCGGTCATACGAAACAAGAGATGCGGCTATTGGCTGCAATCCATGAAAATAACCTCGGACGTCGATTGCCCCGTGAGGAGGCTGAGAGTTGTGCTCGCGGCTTCATCCCGGAGAACATCATCGATAAGGTTCTGGCAGAGTACAATCTGAAGGGGTCAGATGATCCCAGTACCGTGATCTCGGACATGCTCACTGCCGCGTTGTTTCCTGTAGGTCTGGAAAAGTGCCGCATCGCGCTGGCAAAAGAAACGACCGTCTATAGCTATCAGACGTTCGATCCGGACGCACAAGAAAGCCACGTCCACGCAAATTTCTCTCCGATCCACGCCGGCCATGATTCCGATTTGCCAGCATTGTTCCAATGGGATGATTTCGAGAACGAGCCGACGCGTCTTAATGCCGAGCAACGAAAGTACGCAATCCAGCTTGGACGATACTTCGGCCAGTTTGCTGCCACCGGTGATCCCAACGGCCCCGATCTGCCAAAGTGGCGCTCGATGAACGAGGGCTATGTCCAGTATTTGGAGACAGATCGCACCGGTGGAACCCGATCTGTACGTAATTCGGATTACCTCAAAGAACACCGGTACGACTTCTGGAGCCCCCTCATTCATCCTGAACCTGATTTCTGAAAGTCTATATTACCTTGGAATCAACGTTTAAAAACGGCATTTGATTGTCAAATCGGTACATCGATAAATTCCATATTGAAAAGAGAACACGGTGTATGCCATTCATTGATTTGTTTTCCAGAAAAAAAACATGTGATCTTCTGGTCAATGTGGATGGGATGATCGTCGAAACATACCGGTTCTTCAGAGAATTCCTCATCGGAAACCGTCAAGCGCTGAACACCATCGCAGAATTGGAACAGGCCTACTACGCCGGCGAAGCCCTCCCCCTGGGAGCGATCCAAAAAAAATACGACATCCTGCAGGTCTCCACCCGGCGGTTGATCGATGCCCTCGATGGCATGGCCAGAGGGAAATATGCCATGTTGTCTAAAGCCAGCGACCGGATTCACCGGCAAATTCTCCCCTGTTTCGAATTCAGCATTTCAGCCGGCACAGGCGATATGGTGATGCCGATGGAATCCCTTCAGCCTGACATGGTATCCATGGCCGGATCCAAGGCAACGAATCTGGCCGTCATCGGTAACGTACTGGGTCTGACCGTCCCCCAGGGATTTGTCATCACTGCATCCGCTTTTTATCGCTTTCTCGATGAAAGTGGACTGGCTGCGTTCATTCAGGAAAAGCTGGCAGACATCACCACCGATATGACCCCGGAAATGGAAGAAACCTGCCGGATCATTCAGAACAGAATTGTGGAATCCCAACTTCCCGAATCACTGTCTGAAACCATTCTCGATCACTATGCAGGGCTGGAAGCAAAAACCCGAAAGAATGTGCGCATCGCCATGCGCAGCAGTGCTGTGGGAGAAGATACGGAAGCCTCCTTTGCCGGGCAGTATATTACGGAACTGAACGTCAATCGGGATAACATCCTTCATGCCTACCGATCGGTCATTGCCAGCAAATATTCGCCCCGAGCCATTCTTTACCGGCTTCGTTACGGACTGGAAGATTGGGAAACACCGATGTGCGTGGCCGGAATCGTGATGGTGGATGCCAAAGCCAGCGGGGTGATGTACACGGTGGATCCGTCTCATCCCGAATCGTCCGTGCTCAAGATCAACGCGATCTGGGGGCTTGGGGAGCATCTGGTGAGCGGAGAAGCTTCGCCGGATGCTTTTTACGTGGATCGAAACGCACTGGAAATCATTCGGCAGGATATCGTCGAAAAAAATCAAAAGCTGATTGGCATCGATGAAGGGGGAACCATTCTCGAAGCAGTTCAGGAGGACGAAAAAAATCTGCCGTCCATCGACGATGAGACGATACTGAAACTGGCCGCTTATGGTCAACAGCTTGAAACCTATTTCGCCGTGCCTCAGGATGTCGAGTGGGCTGTGGATTCAAGGGGTATAATCTTTATTCTCCAGTCTCGCCCTCTGGGTCTGATTCCGGAAACAACGTCAAACATAGCACCGCCGGATTTTTCCGATTATCCAATCTTGCTGTCCGGAGGAAAAACGGCATCACGCGGCATGGCTGTCGGCCGGGTTTTCCTGGCCGGACGCGATCACCAGCAGCCAATTCCGCCGGATGCCATTCTGGTGGCCCGGTTTGCGTCTCCCGATCATGCCGTGTTGATGGGAAAAATTCGGGGAATCATTACCGATGTCGGCAGCGTGGCCAGCCATCTGGCCTCGGTGGCCCGTGAATTCGGGGTGCCGGCGATTTTCGATGCCGGCAGCGCCACCCATATTCTGAAGGACGGAGAATTCGTCACCCTGGTGGCGGATACCACCACCATTTATCAGGGAATGATTACCGAGGGGATCGAGAATGTCCATTCCACCAACAAATATATGATTGAAAGCCCGGTTCACCGCCGCATGAAGGCTGTTCTCGATCATATCTCCCCGTTGAATCTGACCGATCCGAAACACCCGTCGTTCACACCGGAAGGCTGCGCAACCGTTCACGATATCATCCGTTTTGCCCATGAAAACGCCATGAATGA
>CAZBUL010000160.1:4674-5732 GCA_964495045.1 uncultured Desulfobacterales bacterium
GGAGCCGGTATGCCAGGAGGTGACAGCTTTGCCGTTCTCTCCGGGGAATATCTCAATCTGAGCGCCCGATTCGGCTACCACTACGCCAATGTGGATACTTTCTGCGGAGAGGATCCCGATCAGAACTACATCGCCCTTCAATTTTCCGGCGGTGCCGGCGCCTATATCGGTCGGTCCATGCGGATCCGTTTTCTCTCGGAGGTGCTGTTCCGGCTGGGCTTTTCAGTGACGGCAACCGGTGATCTGCTGGAGGCCGACCTGACGGGCTCTGACCGGGCATCCATGGAAAGCATTCTGGATCAGTTGGGACGGCTTCTGGCCGCCAGCCGGCTGCTGGATATGGCCATTCCCAATCAGGACAGAATCACTGCCATGACCGAGGCTTTTTTCAACGGGGAATATGACTTTCTCGGCAATGCCGGCATCAACAGTCTGCCCAATTTCTACACCCATGCCGGCGCATGGAAAACGGTTGTCGAGGACGGCAGAACGCTCTGTCTCCAGGACGGTACCCAGTGGGGGAATGCTCTATCAACGGGCGTAGCCGGACTGATGGGACGCATGGTCGGATCGAAATATCAGGAATTTCTGGATAATATCCGGGCGTATTACTACTTCCCCATTGCCATTGCACGGGAAATCGCCGTTTCCGATGCCGTTTTACAGGTCGATGTGCAGCCCGTTTCTGGCGGCATCGACCAGGCCGGCGGTCTGGTATTCGGATTGATGAATGTCGGTAACTATTTCGTTTTGCGGATCAATGCGCTCGAAGACAATTTCAACCTCTTCGAATTCATCAACGACAAACGTTTTCAGCGAGCAACGGTTCATCAAAAAATCGCAACCGGCGGCTGGTATCGAATTCGGGCGGAAGTTTCCGGAAAAACGCTGAAAGGCTATCTGGATGATGCGCTGTTGATCGAATACACAGCCGATAGACACCTGAAAGGATATGTGGGGCTCTGGACCAAAGCCGATTCCGTTACCCGCTTCGATGCCCTGACCATCGAAACAAACGGCATCCGGAAAATCGTGAATGTTCAGGCATGATAAAGAGG
>CAZBUL010000160.1:5832-6915 GCA_964495045.1 uncultured Desulfobacterales bacterium
CGATTGCGGTAAAATATCATCTGGACGGCCGCCATCTGGATGTATTATTGTTGTCCATGATGTCCATTTTCAGCACAATCAAAAACCGAAAGCTATCGAGGGCTTTATTGTCCAACCCGACCTACGCCATCCGTTTCCTGAAAGCGGGGGCAGCCTCGATCCTGCTGATCCTCTTGGTAATAAGCATCTGGATGCTGAACGACATCATGGAATTTGCCGATACATCCGCCGCTCCCCACGCCGATGAAAAACTGGTCACCATTTCCTCCCGGCAGCCGCTGAAATCGACTGCGGATATGCTGTTTGATTCAGGCATCATTTCGGCACCGAATTATTTTTATCTATATGCCCGTGGTTTCGGCTACGCCCGGCGGATTCAGGCAGGGGAATACATGGTTTCGGCTGCCATGACACCCCGGCAGATACTGGAGCTTATGGTCAGCGGCAGGATTTATCTGCACCGGGTCACCATTCCCGAAGGGTACAATCTCAAAGAAATCGCCGCTGCCTTTGCCGCGGCCGGGCTCGTATCCGATGAGACGTTCCTGCAATCTGCAAAAGACCTGCAGTTTTGCCGTCGCTGGAATATCGATGCCGCATCGCTGGAAGGCTATCTTTTTCCGGATACCTACCATTTTCCCAAAGGGGTCGGCGTCGAGAAAATCCTGTCGGCCATGATTCAGCGTTTTCGGCAGGTGTTCACACCGGAGATGGTGCAACAGGCGGCGCTGGCGGGGATGTCGGTTCATCAGGCCGTGACGCTGGCGTCCATCATCGAAAAAGAAACCGGGGCAGACAGTGAAAGGCCTTTGGTGTCTTCGGTGTTTCATAACCGGTTGAAACGGAACATGCGGCTGGAAAGCGACCCCACGGTCATCTACGGCATCGAGCGTTTCAACGGAAACATCACCCGCCGGGATTTGACAACGCCCACCCCATACAACACCTATACCATCTACGGCCTGCCGCCGGGGCCCATTGCCAGCCCCGGCAGCAAATCGCTGTTGGCCGCCGTATATCCGGCGCGCAGCGATTATCTGTTTTTTGTATCCCGCAAAGACAGCAGGCATCAGTTTTCACGCA
>CAZBUL010000161.1:0-2882 GCA_964495045.1 uncultured Desulfobacterales bacterium
ATGGAAAAACAGGCGTCTGCCGAGCGATCGCGGCGGGCGGCCATTACCGAGGCCGAGGGAAAGAAAGTGGCGGCGATATTGAATGCCGAAGGCGCCAAAGAAGCCCAGATTCAGGAAGCCGAAGGCAAGCTGGAAGCCTCCCGCAGAGATGCCGAAGCCAAGGTGATTATGGCCAATGCTACCAAAGAGGCCATTCAGCAGGTGACAGATGCCATCGGAGACCGCACGCTGCCGGCGGTTTATCTGCTCGGAGAGCGCTATGTGGATGCCTTCAAGAATCTCACGGCGTCACCCAACGCCAAAACCATCGTGATGCCGGCGGATATCCTGAAATCCGTTCAAGGGTTGCTGGGCGGCAAGTGATGAGGTGATTTTCGACCGTCTTCGCGGCATTTGTTGCCATACCAGTCGATCTGCCGGCAAATTCCCCGGATGATGCTGACTTCTCCGGCTTTCAGTTGCATCCGGGTGAAAAACCGCCGGATTTTGTTCATCCAGTAATCCGGATTTTCCGGATTGATGTAACTGATCCGCACCAGAATATCCCGCAACTGATCATACATGCCATCCAGCTCGTGGCGGGTGGCCAGGCGGGGAGCTGCGGACTCCGGCACATCCTTGCCTGCCGCCGTAAACAGCTCATAACAAATGACCATGACGGCCTGCGCCAGATTCAAAGAAGAAAATTCGGCAGTCGGAATGGTCACCAGTTCATGGCAAAGCCGGATATCCTCGTTAGACAGCCCCCGGTCTTCGGGTCCGAAAACCACGGCAATGGTATTTTCGCGGGAAAGCGATAACAGCTTATCTGCCATGCGGGAAGGGGTGTGAATGATCTCCCGCTCTCCGCCCAACCGGGCTGTTGTTCCAACGACAACCTGAAAAGAAGCCAGCGCCTCCCGAAGGTTTGCGGCGATCTGGATATTCTGCACAACATCGGCCGCCACATGCGTTGCCATCTTGAGAACCCGTGAAAGATCGTAGTTTTCCGGCTCCACGACGATCATCCGGCGGATGCCCATGTTTCGCATGGCGCGGGCCGATGCGCCGATATTCTCCGGAAAGCGGGGCCGTTGGAGAACGATGGTGATATGATCGAGGTGGATGCGATCGGAAGACGAATTCATAAACCGGTTATTTGATGATTTCAAATCGGTTGAAGAAATATCCGATCTCAAAGGCCGCCGTTTCCGGAGAATCTGACCCGTGAACCACATTCTTTTCGATATCCGTGGCAAATTCCCGGCGGATGGTGCCTTCGGCGGCATCCTTGAAGTTGGTGGCGCCCATCAGATCACGATATCGGGAAATGACGTTATCCCCTTCCAGCACCATTACCACCGCAGGCCCCGATGACATGAAATCGGTCAGGCTGGCAAAAAACGGTCTGTCCTTGTGAACCGCATAAAATCCTTCGGCCTGGGCTTTGGTCATGTGAATCATTTTCATGGCAATGATGTTCAATCCGGCTTTTTCCAGTTTTTGGACAACGGCACCGATAATGTTGCGGGAGACGCCGTCGGGTTTGATGATGGATAAAGTGCGCTGCATGTGTTGGGTTTTCCTTTCGTAGTGGTTAGAATTTCAGAACGTCGGTCATCGGCTAAGAATCTCTCGAAAGAGAACTCAAACGTGGTCGATGTTTTAAACGAAACGCAGATGGGTTTTAACTTTTTGAATCCGGTTGCGGGCATGTTCCGCTTCCCGAATGGTGGACAATGCCTGAAGGTTTTTGGAAGCTTCGTCCGGAGATTCCTTCCGGTTGGTCAGCACCATGCGATACCAGGGAGGCAGGTCATCATAATAGGCATCTGTGAGAGCGATGGCCTGTTTCCGGCAGATTTCGGACTGCTCTTTCGTCAAGTGAAACGAATTCCCCTGCGAGATCATCGTTTCATAGTGACGGATACTTTCCGCAATCTGATCCTTGACCCGCTGATAGCGGCCGATGGGCATAACCCAGAAACGGATGATGATATAACCGGCGGCGCCTATACCAAAGCTGATGATGGCTGCCATAATGAGGGTGTTCATAATTCTTCCTGCCGGATGATTCTGCCTGCCAATTGATGATATATATCCATGGTCTGCCTGCGGGTGTTTTCACGGCTGCCGCTGTTGTCGATGAGCCGGGTGGCGTGTTTTTTCTTCTCATCGATGGGCATCTGGGATCGAATGCGGGCCAGGGCCTGCTCCTGTGAGAGATTGTCTCGATGCATCAGCCGTTCGATCTGAAGCGGTTCCGGTATAACCACCACAATGATTTCGGATAATCCGGCATTCATCCCGGATTCGATCAGCAGCGGCACATCGAGGATTACGAGACTGTCCGGCTGATTTTTTTCGATTTCTGCCAACTGGACCGCTGTTTCCGAGCCAACTTCCGGATGGACGATCCGATTCAGAATCCGCTTCTGGTCCGGATCGTTGAAAATGATCTCACCCAGTCGGCTGCGGTCGAGCTCTCCGTCCAAGAGCAGGATCGAGGACCCGAATGCATCCACGATTTTCTGCCAGGCCGGCTGTCCTTTCCGAACCAGATGGCGGGCGATTTTATCGGCATCGACGATAACGGCCCCGGCTTGTTCCAGAAAAGCCGATACCGTCGATTTTCCGGTGGCAATGCCGCCGGTCAGTCCTGCAACGATCACCCGAAAAGTCCTCCGAAAATCATTTCAGGAGGCTGGTGATGCGGCAGATGATGGCCTCTTTGCCCATTCCCTGGTAGGGAATCTGTTCGGAAAGCCCGCCGTGGCCTTCTTTCCAGGTGCCCATGCAGGCGTAACGGGGGTGATAACCTCTTTCCAACAGCCAGGTTCCCATCCGGCTGCCCAGACCGGTCTTGACATTCTGGGTCTCGACGACCAGAACGGCCCGGCGGG
>CAZBUL010000161.1:2982-5711 GCA_964495045.1 uncultured Desulfobacterales bacterium
GAGCGGGTCGAAAAGACGAACCGCAGCCCCTTTTCAAAAAATATCGTCGATAAAACAGATTTCAGTTGAAGGCTGTCGGCCGGAAAGTAAAGCCGTGTCTGGTCGTTTTCACAAAGGCCGTTGTCGGCAAAAAACGTGTTGATGCCGAAATGGCAGGTGTTATCCGCCATATCATCTACCCCGGCATGGGAAAAATGAGCCAATACATTGGCTCGATTCAGCCTGGCCATGGTGATTTCGGATACCACCATTTCGAGAAATGCGGAAAATGTGCCAAAAATCCCCTGTTTGCCGTCGGTGGCGCCAAATCCGGCGGCTACGGAAAAATTGTTCCGTTCCATGATGCCGCCATGGATATAGACTTCGGGATAGGCTTTGCGGATGTGATGCAGTCCGCAGGAACCTTCCAGATCGGAATCCACCACCATCACCCGGTCTTTGCGGTCGGGCATGTCTTTCAAAATTTCGCAGATATATTTGCCGAAATCATCCCGGTTCTTGGCCTGTTCGGGAGTGCTTCCACGATATGCGGCCGATTTTGTTTTGGCGAGGGGTGCTTCCAGAACCTGGACAGCGGCTGCCTGGCCGTGACGCTTGAGATAAGCAATGGCGAAATCGACCGGGATCACATCGTGTCCCTTGGGAGAACCTTCGATGCCTTCTACCTGCGGAGCCATTTTGCGGTGGTTGACAAGGGCGACCGGGCCGGGGGTTGTCAGAGCTTTTTGAATTCTTTCAAAAAGAGAGTCGATGTCTTCCCCGCTTCCGGTATCGACGGTGAGGCCATGGCCCATCAGCGTTTTTTCGACGTCATAACCTTTCATGTACTGGCTGGGATGACCGGCGATGGTGACATCGTTGTCGTCGATGAGGAGCTTGACGTTCAACTGTTGCGCGACGGCATATCGGGCGGCTTCGGCATCGGAGCCTTCCTGCTGCGAGCCGTCACTGCCGAACAGAATCACCACTCTGTTAGGATGAGCGGCCGCTACCCCGTTGACATGACTCCACAAATGCCCGAGCCGGCCGGAACTGAAAAAGATTCCGGATGCATCGTGCCGTTCGGGATGTCCGTATAGAGCATGATCGAATTCCCGATAGTGAAGGAGCGCTTCGACCGGCATAAATCCATTCAACGCCGCCATCATGTATTGAATGGCCACGCGGTGGCCGGCTTCGTCGTAGAAAACCGGATAGATGGCAGGGGCGGCTTTAATGAAGCCATCGATGATGAGCAATTCCGGAACGATATCGAATGCACCGCCCGTATGGCCGCCGAGGCCCTTGGCATTGGCATAAGCGGTAAAAAAAACGATGCTGTCCCGGACAAGCTGGATGTTGGTGATGAGCTGCGCTTTTTGATCCGGCAGCAGCCGGGATTGGGACAACGGAAAATGAACTGGGGTATAACGGTCGAGCGCAATCGGAAACTTCATGAAATCAGTCCTTTGTTCGCGGGGATGATGTGAATGCAGGGTGTGTGCATGGTGAAAATAGGGTCTTTGCAGTCAGGTAAATGCTGTATCATTGTATGAAAGTCGCCGTCATCAATTCAAACAGCCAGAAAGCGGAGGTTTCCCAACGACAGTGTATAGTGTGAAAAGGCTCATGTCGGTTCGGTATGGGAGTTTTTTTTGATTAAAAAAATCGAATCTTCGATGGAAAGGGATTGGGATGTCTTGTTGTTGTGAATATCGAGTTTCTGGAACACAAACTGATTGTGTTGTGTTTCGGAATACTGCTCATCCTCTCGGATCGGCAGAGGTGTTATTGGAACGACGGCGCGGACCTTCAATGAATCCAACCGGGTGATTCGCTGAACGATTTCCGCGGCGATCTTGTCGATGACAGCCTCCCGCCGGGTTTCCGTTGCCACTCCCGGCGATGGGGGGCGCGTGGAATCGGAAAGACATGCCGCCTCGATGGTTTTGAAGAGCTGAATACTGTATGTGTTCAGCACATTGTGAATCTGATAAGCGGGAATTTGCATAACCTGAGACGTTTATTTACCGTGAAAATGCTGTTCACCACGAAATACACGAACAACACGAAACAAAGGGTTTGATAAATTTTCATGCATTGGGGTGAAGCCCGGCATGATTCAGGATTGTTCCATGGTGTCGAACGATTGAGCCGATTGTCGAAAAATATCCGCCGCCGTCAGATCCTGAATGAATTTCAAATGACTTTCAAAAGCGATTTCAGGCAAGTTGTCGATGGAAAAATAGGCGGCATCGGAAGCGTCGTCTCCGGGTGTCAGCGTTCCGGAAACCGTTGTGACCCAGTACCCAACCAGAAGCACCGAATTGTACGCCCGGCTGGGATTGGTTGTAACCCCCAGCAGTTTGTTGATTCGGCCCGTCAGCCCGGTTTCTTCGTGAAGTTCTCTGAGAGCGGCGTTTTCCGGGGATTCTCCCAACTCGATAAACCCGCCCGGCAGGCACCACATCCCTTTTTTAGGATCGACACTCCTTTGTACCAGAAGTATCCGCAGCTTGTCGTCTGAAACGATCAAGCATGTCGCAGGCGTCGGATTTTCATAAATAGGATCATTGCACTGGTTGCAGAACAATCGATTTCTGTTTTCATAATATCTTTCCGTCAATCGATGTCCGCAATAAGGACAAAAACTTTTATTTTGCATAAAAAAACCACCGCTGAAATTATCAATGGGAAAATATAGGAAACTAATTGTGATTCTGTCAAGTGAAAAACCTGAAACGTTAAAA
>CAZBUL010000161.1:5811-6885 GCA_964495045.1 uncultured Desulfobacterales bacterium
AAAACCTGAAACGTTAAAATATGAATGATTATTCATTCATTTAATATGGAGACGATTGTCTTTCCTGAGAAAAACGGGTTACCCGGCATCAGGTACCGTGAAAAGATATAAACCACAAAACGCAATGAAAATACATATAAAAATGCATTGTGAAATTTTTTTGCTTGGGGAGAAGGGGAATCCGACATGATTCATGATTGTTTAACAACGTGGATAAATACGAAAACGACAATCCATTGATGCTGAATCAATCGATGCAATATTTTTACTTGACTTGAGAAATCAGTTTTTGATAAATGAATGAATACTCATTCATAACCTTGGAGGCATTAATAAGGTGGCTGTCCTCAGTACCCGAGACAAAAATATCGATAAATATAACCGCATCCTTGAAGCCGCAGTCAAGGTTTTTGCTGAGCAGGGATTCAACCAGTCCACCATATCCCAGATTGCCAGAGAGGCGGGGGTAGCCGATGGAACGATATATCTCTACTTCAAGAACAAAGACGATATCATGGTTCAGTTCTTTTCATACAAAACCAAACAAGTCTTCGATTTGTTCCGTGAAGAAGTGGCTCAGGCGGAAAATTCAGTCGAAAAATTGCGCAACCTGATTCGACGGCATCTGGATGAATTTCAGCGCGACCGGAACATGGCAATCGTTTATCAGGCGGAAACCCATCAGAACTGCCGATCCGTAGAACCCCAGATTCGTGAAATGGCCAAAATGTATCTGGACATCGTATCAGAAATTGTGGAGCAGGGGCAGGCGGATGGCAGCATGCGAAAAGATCTGTATCTCAGCCTGGTCAAGCGCTTCATTCTGGGAGCAGTGGATGAAACTATCAATCATTGGCTGCATTCCGGCGGGAAATACGATCTGGTATCCATGACCGATCCGTTGATCGATCTTTTCATCCGGGGTATCGGCAATCCTTCGCAGCAGAACTGATTTCTGTCGATATCTGACCCCGAGAAAAAAAATGAAACCATGAAACACCGAACCATTATTACCGGACATAACACCCATACCATCAGCATTCAACCGATTTTCATTCATACTTCATACTTCAT
>CAZBUL010000162.1:0-5148 GCA_964495045.1 uncultured Desulfobacterales bacterium
GGATGCCCGGTTTCGGCCGGACTCAGGGTGAATCCAGGGTCGATGTCGAATACTTTGGCGAATTCCATCTGGCAGAGGGCTTCGAGTCCGGATACACAATAGAGAAACGCCAGATATTTGTGTGCCGTGATTTGGTCGGTGGGGTCGGCCAGGCCAAGGGTCAATGCAGATTTCAGATTGTTTTCGGCCAGTTCGTATTCCCCAGCTTCATATTGGGTGATACCGGCGGTCAACAGCGGGGCGCCTTTGTTGGATTCCGACAGTTTTTTCGATTTGACGGTGGTTTGTGTCGTGTCGGAGAGGGGAACATCCTTCTGCTTGCCCATTTTGGGGATATATGAACACGATGACAACAATATCAAGGCCATCCCCCAGATGACCGCGGTTCGGTAGCTCATCATAATTACACCTGTTTATTTGAATTTATGGCTGATTTTCAGTTTTTCGTCGGGCGCGACATCGATCATTTGGATAAACGGCGGGAATCCCGTGTTCGTAATTTCTACTTTATGCTTCCCCGGCGCAATGGGCAGACTGATCAAAGGTGGAGATGCGCCGAGGTGCTTGCCATCCACAGAGACTTCGCCCCAGGGGGTGACAGCAAACAGCAGCGTCGCCTCTGAAACGGCGGCCGGTGCATCCGGCGATGTTTTCTGCCCGGCATCGGTGGACACCGGTGTCTGTGCTGGCTCCGGCCGGAAATCCGCCGGCGGTTCAGGCTGTTGAGCTGTATCGGAAACAGGCGGCGATGGCAGGGGAATATCCTTCTCGTTTTTTTCGGGAACGACGGTTTCTGAGACGGGTGATGGAACCGGCGAAGGTGCAGCGCTTTCGGGTGTTGGCGTGGTTTCCGGAACCGGCGGCGTTGGAATCGGTGTGGGTGTCATCGTCGGGAGAACCGACGGCAGTGGTGTGGGTGTCGGCAGCACCGTCTTTTCCGTAACGGGTTTTTCGGCCTGCGGCGAAACAACCGGGGGTGTCGAAACAGGACTGATGGCCGGTGTTGGCAGCGGCGGAGCGAGCCGGTCGGGCGAAACCTGTTTTTTCCCGGAATTCCATAAGAACACAGCCAGAAGGATGGCCACGATCAGAACCGCAATCCCGGCGCCATAAACCAGCACACTCGTCTGTTTGCGAGGGGGCCGCTTGAACGAGGCTGTCTGGGCGCTGCGAAATTCTCTTCTGGGTGTCTCTTTATTGTTTTGGGACGGATCGGACACAGATGCCCGCACAGACGGGCCATCGTCGGCAACCGGGGATATCGTATCATCTGTCACCATCGGCGCTTTTTCCAGTATGGACTTTTCCTGATCGGCAGGCGACAGAATGGAATACACTTCATGTTTGCGGACATGTTTGTCGGATCGGGTTCCGATGTAATGAAAAAGCTGGGAATATTCCTGGGTGAGGCAGGAGACGACATCGTAATAAGAACGCGACACCAGGATTTGACCGGGTTCGGCAAAGCTCATGATGCGCTGGCCGACATTGATGCCGTCGCCGATGATGTTCTTGCGATTGTTGATGTCGTTGACCACCTTGACCGGGCCCAGATTGATCCCGAATCGGACCCGCAGGGGCCCAGAGGCATCGTCCGGAGCGGAGACGACGGCATCGCGCAGATTCATGGCCGCAAACAGGGCATCTTCCGGATCGCCTAAAAAACAAATGGCTGCGCCGTCTCCGGTATCGAGAATGATCCGCTCGTTGGCGGCCACATTTTTGATGGCTTCACTCGTAAACCGGTTGAGCTGGTCTTTGAGCCGGATCTGCACCTCAACGGGTTTTGTGGAATAATCGGCGATGTCGCAATAAACGACACTGCAGATGAAAGTTCTGTTTTCCTGTTCTATCAATGCCAGGCCTCTTTGACTGCTGAAACGTAAAAAATTCACCGCAAAGGCGCAAAGCCTGCAAAGTGTAAGCCGAAATGCTTTATATCCTTTGCGGTCTTTGCGCCTTTGCGGTGAATATGAAAAGCGTCCTCTAGCAAATAGTAATGTTTTTTTAAGAAAAGTATAGTAAGAATTTTTTCAGATTCTGTCAACTTCGTGCTGAAGCATATCGATGCACAAAATTTGTATTGACAACTTTACCAATTAAAGTTATCAGTCATCATCTGTCCGGTATCGGATAAAACTGACTACTGACTACTGGTTATTTTTATGTTGAATCCACAATCTCCTCTGCCGCTGTATCATCAGCTCGCCGATATCCTGCAAGCCGGCATCCAATCCGGTGAATGGGCGCCGGATACACGGATTCCCTCCGAGCACAGCCTGGCGGCAGCCTATAGTATCGGCCGGCCCACGGTGCGGCAGGCCATCGATCTGCTGGTGCGGAAGCGGGTGCTGGTGCGAAAACGGGGATCGGGCACCTATGTCTGTTCCCCCCGGCAGGAAATCGATCTCTTTTCTCTGGCCGGCACCACGGCGGCCTTCCAGCGGGAAGGGGCTGCGGTGATCACACAGATTCTGGAACCCATACGGCTCGAGCAGGAGGTGTCTGATTCTCACAATCCTCTTTTCGGCCGGAGTGCTTATTTCCTTTCCCGATTGACCCGTGTGGAGACGACACCGGTGCTTATCGAAGACATCTATCTCCATGCCGAGCGTTTTGCAGGCATCGACCGCATTCCACTGGAAGGTCGATCTCTTTCCCAAATTGTCGAAGAGCGCTATTTCATGCGGCCAACCGGCGGCCGGCAGACTTTTCGTATCGGGTATGTGGACGGCCGACGGGCCGAGACGCTCGATGTATCACCGGCCACACCGATCCTGATGGTCGATCGCTTTCTCAACTTTCCGCAGGCGGACAATGCCCTTTATTCGCAATTGTTCTGCCGGACGGATCATTTTGTTTTTTCACAAACCATTGGAGGAATGACCGATGATTGAACGGGGCCATTACGGCGAATTCGGCGGGGCCTATCTGCCGGAAATTCTTGTCGCCACCTTCGACGAACTCGTCGAAACATTTGCACAGGCCAAGGCCGATCCGTTATTCTGGCAGGAATATGCGGAGTTGATGTCCACCTATTCCTGCCGCCCCACCCCCCTGACATTCGCCGACAATCTCACCCGGCATTTCGGCGGCGCCCGGATTTATATCAAACGGGAAGATCTCAACCATACCGGCGCCCATAAAGTTAACAATGTCATGGGGCAGGGGCTGCTCGTCCGGCGCATGGGGAAAAAACGGGTGATCGCCGAGACCGGTGCCGGTCAGCACGGTGTCGCCACAGCTACCATGGCCGCCAAATTCGGATTTGCCTGCACGATCTATATGGGTGAGGTGGATGTGGAGCGGCAGCGACCGAATGTTTTCTGGATGGAGCGTCTGGGGGCCGAGGTGATTCCTGTCACCGAAGGATCCCGTACTTTAAAGGATGCCATCAACGAAGCGTTTCGAGACTGGGTTTCCAACATGGACACCACCCACTATGTGCTGGGAACGGCCTGCGGGCCCCACCCCTTTCCGGAAATGGTGTCGTATTTCCAGTCCATTATCGGTCAGGAAGCCCGGAAACAGATTCTGGAACGGGAAAAAAAACTCCCCGCCCGTATCTATGCCTGTGTCGGGGGCGGCTCCAATGCTCTGGGGATATTCAGCGGTTTCATGGATGATCCGGTAGATCTCGTGGGCGTTGAAGCCGGCGGCAAAGGGCTCGATTCGGGTCTGCACGCCTCCCGGCTTTGTTCGAAAGATGCCAGTGTGGGCGTGGCTCAGGGATATAAAACCTATTTTCTTCAGGATAACGACGGTCAGATGCGGGAAACCCACAGTGTGGCCGCCGGTCTTGATTATGTGGGGGTATCGCCGATTCTGTCCTATCTGAGAGAAAAGGGTAGGGTGCGGTTTGAAGCCGCCACCGACCAGGAAGTGGTGGATGCCCTGTCGCTGACGATCCGGCGCGAAGGGGTGATTCCGGCGCTGGAGTCGGCCCATGCCTTCGTTCAGGCGTTCAAGGAGGCGCCCGCGTTGTCGCCCGGTGATTGCATCATCATCAATCAGTCCGGTCGGGGAGACAAAGACATTTTCACCATCGCCGATGCGTTCAATGACCCCAAATGGCAGACATTCATCATCAACAAGGCAGGTCGATATCATGCTTGAAACCTATTTGCGCGATAGACTGAAACAGCGGGATATCCTCATCATGACCCATATCGTCATGGGATATCCAACATTTGAAGCCTCTTTACAGATTGTGGAAACCATGGTGCGGGCCGGTGTCGATTTGATGGAGCTGCAAATTCCTTTTTCCGAGCCCATCGCCGATGGGCCTGTCATTCTTCATGCCAATCAGAAATCGCTGTCTGCCGGCACCACGGTCGAGAAATGTTTCCATTTTGCCCAAACCGTTACCCGGCGTTTCGACATTCCGTTTCTGTTCATGAGCTATTACAACATCCTGTTCAAATACGGGGTGGATCGATTTACCCGCCGCATGGTGCAGGACGGGCTGCGGGGAGCCATTGTGCCGGATATTCCCTATGAAGAAGGTTCGGAATATCTCGCCGCCATGGATCGGGAGGGATTGGCGCCGATCTTCATTTATTCTCCGACAACCGGTGACGAGCGCATGAAAACCATGGCTTCATTTGCCCGCGGATTGGTGTATTGTGTGGCCAGAAAAGGCGTGACCGGCAAAGACACGGATTTTTCCGGACAGCTCGAAACCTATTTGGGCCGATGCCGGGCGGCTACCCATCTGCCCCTGGCGCTGGGGTTTGGTGTCAAAGACCGGGCGGATATCGATTTCATCAAAGGAAAGGCAGATATCGCCGTCATCGGCACCCAGGCCATCCGCATCATGGAACGTGCAGGCATTCCGGCGGTCGGAGAATTCATCGAAGGACTTCGAGATAAGTAACAGGTGTCAGCGCAACAAACAGGTCTGTCACTTCGATGTGATCAAAGTGAAATCTGAAAAAAGTGCGGATCTCGTTCAAAAACATTCCCTGATGTGCAAATTGCTGTCGTTGAAAGCCGACGACCGGGATACAGACCGCAATGCTCTGGTCTCAGGGATATACCAGACAGCGCAGCAGTTGGGGGATGTGCTGGATAACGACAAAAAACTGCTGATTGAGCAATTGGTCAAATCCAAATTCTTGATGATCTTTTCCTGTCGGGTGTTCTGAA
>CAZBUL010000162.1:5248-6852 GCA_964495045.1 uncultured Desulfobacterales bacterium
ACGGTTTACCCTCCCATCTTCTGGTTTCCCTGTTTGGTCTCATTCTGGCCGTTATTGCGGTTCCCGGCCTTCGAGCACTTCCGTGAACAGGTCGTTGATCAGTTCCTGCCGGTCGGTATCGTCCAGGGGCGCCACCGAATAATCCCGGTATTTGGATTCGGCTTTTTTCAGAACACGGGTGGCCGCCATCCCGTCTTTGGAGTGCGCCTTGGCCAGGTATTTGGCCAGAAGAATGCCTGTGACGGCACCGGTGACGGCGCCCAGCACCGGCAGCGCCGCCCGCAAACCAGCAGATGCGGCAGCGCCAATGCCGGCAGCGGTATTGGCGGAGATGTTCAGGGCGCGGGCGATCGAACCCAGTGCCGTGGGTCCCAGGATGGCGGCCACCGCTGCGATCCAGTGATCGATGGGTTTTCCCTGTTTCGATCGTTCTTCGATGATTTCGCGGACAAAGGCTTCGAAGCTGTCGTAGCGGGATTCGTTATGGGTGTTCATGGTTTTTCTCTTTTTTGCTGAATCGCTCCAGTGTTCGGGGATGACATCCCAGCGCATCGGCGGCTTTGTTTCGGGTCCTGAATTTGTTCATGGCGCGGTTGCGGTACCAGTCGATGAGCTCTGTTTCCGTCCAGCCCACCGTGATGATTTCCTGCGGCAGTTCATCTCCGGCGACCGGTTTCGGGGTCACGCCGGCGGCGGTCTCGAACGTTGGCCTCAGGGGAGACCGATCCAGTCCCCGTAAAATGAAATCGTAGATCAGATTTCTGAGCTCCCGGACGTTTCCCGGCCAGGTATGGCCCGCATACTGCCGGCGAATCAATTCCGTCACCGTTCCGGTTTCGGCCGTTTTGTCCGGCGGCATGAATTTTTCGACCAGATCGGACAAATCCATCTGGATGATATCTGCCAGCCGGGGCAGGGTGATCCCGACGCCGTACAGCCGGTAGAAGAAATCGAGCCGGAATTTCTGCTGCATCACCATGGTTTCCAGATGGCGATGGGTGGCCGCGATGTAGCGGACATCGATGTCGATGTCTTTGCCGCCGCCCACCGGCTGAACCCGGCCCGTTTCCATGACCCGCAGAAATTTGGATTGCAGATGCCGCGGCAGCTCTCCGATTTCATCCAGAAACAGCGTTCCGTTGTCGGCGGACTGGATGGCGCCCGTCTTGTTTCGGTCTGCGCCGGTGAACGCGCCCTTCACATGGCCGAAAAGTTCCGACTCGATGAGATTGGGCTGGATGGCCGCCACGTTGATGCTGTGACAGGGTCGGCATGATATGCCGCTGTCCTGAAACGTACCCTCCATCAGGGCCCTGGCCGCCTCTTCCTTGCCGCTGCCGCTTTCCCCGTAAATGAGCACATTCTGTTTCCGGATGATCCGGTGATACCGCATGGCGGTGGAGAGGCTATCTCCGAAAGCCGCAGACCACACCGCCGCCCTCGATTGAACCAGCGCCGCAGACGCCCCCTTCAATTCATTGTCCAGATGGCTTTCACACCGCCAGGCCGCCGCCAGCACACCGACGGCATTCCATGTGCGCTGAGACAGGGCGTCCCGGATTTCGGAGGTGAGCAGCCGCATGTACCGGTGATCGTCGAAGTGA
>CAZBUL010000163.1:0-6779 GCA_964495045.1 uncultured Desulfobacterales bacterium
GGTTTTTTCCATTACCATGCCGATCGTCTTGGATAAATATCCGGGAAGAGATATGCGGCCGCTGGAGTCGGAATACCGATCCGGACAGCACCCTTCGGAGAATCCGACACCAGCAGTTTTTCAGCCAGAAGCTGCCCGAGTAATATTCGGCCGGTCCGTTCGGCCAGTCCGGAAACGCGAATGATTTCGCCTCTGGCGATATGACCACGGAGGAATGCTTCCTGGAGCATATAAGCGGCTTCAGGTTTCAGCGGCTGAAGATTCGACTGCGGATCCGGAATCAACAAGCTGTTGCGCATGTTCACATAACCCTTTATCCGGTCGATGATACCGTCCAGTTGGAGCAATCCTGCCATGAAGTCAATCTGATCGAGACATACGGCAAAAAAGAAACGGCAAAAATTCACCAATCCTTCATTCGATAGATTGCCGCGTCCGTCGGTGTCGTTTCGGCGGTGTGCATCGGCAGCGGCAAGGGCGACCATGTATGCATCCTTACGATAGGCCAGACCGCGGCTGACATTCCAAAGCCCATAGCCGGGCAGTGGATAACGGTAAAAACAGGCATCGGTGTAAAGACGGACCACGCGGCCATTGCCATCGAGAAATGGGTGAATCCACATCAGGCGGTGGTGGGAAGCCGCCGCCGCAACCAGCGGCATCAGACCGAAAAAGGCGGCTGGATGGTAGAAAGTTGAAAAACGATCCAGAAAAGCCGGTAGCGTTGCCGCTTCCGGGCCGACATGTTGTCCAACGATAACCTCGCGGCGCCGCAGCTCACCGGGTGTGACATATACTTTTTCCCCGGTTTCTTTGTCCTGGACGTATTTTAGACCCTGGGGCAGCCTCTCATAAAAAATGCTGTGAAGCCAGGTAATAAAAGCAGGCCCGGCAATGTTGAGCGTCGGCTCCTCCCGCAGTCGTGCTTCTACTGCGCGTTGGGCGTCGATATGGGCCAGGCTTTCCATTTGCAGGTCCCGTCTGGCCGGATCACTGGAGTAATCCTGCTGCATGGCACGCTCGATGTCGATGGGGTGGGTACTGTGTCCTTCGATGAGATTGGAATAATAGCTGTTTGTGATTCGCAGGAGTTCAACAACCGAATTCCGGGTGATCGGATGGAGCTGTCCGCCAAGCGCCGCCGACCGGCTGACGACTGCGCTTGCCATATCTTCCAATTCTGGAGATACGTCCGGGAGAAGGGGTTCCATTTGTGAGGCTCGTTGACACATATTGCCGATCTGTATGCCGATTTATAATTTTCTCATCTATATAATTTAATTTGAAAAATTGTCAAATTGTATCTTATATGATCAGATATTATGCCGATTAGGTAGAGCATGTGCAGGCCATGGGAAATCAAGGAACTCTTTCCTTGATTATTGATAGATCACTTTCACATGTTTGTCCGGCTTTCTCCCAGAAACAACGCTTTCATATCCCCATTCACTTTGTAACTGACAATGAGAAGATATGGAGCCAGCAACATGATCCCGCCAAAAACTCCTAACAAACCCAGGAATAGCCCACCCGGAGAAAAATGATGACGCCAAGCGATCCAGAGTCCGGAAAGTATCAAAAAACACATAAAATCGAAATTGAACTGCCCGGGCCAAGTCAGTGACAACATATCGCCAAAAAAGATCGGCAGGAGGTTCCAGCCATGTTTCAAACCCACAATACCCGTAATACCGACAATACTGATGATCATAACACACAAAAGCAATCGAAATGCACGCATCGTATTTCTCCTTTCATTTAGGCAGCCCGTTTTATCGAACGATTTTCTGCCAGAGCTTCAGGACGACCCCATCGGCTGTTTCCGATAAAAATCCTGCACATAACCGATGTGCCCTTTCATGGCATTATAAGCCGCTTCCGGATCATGGTTCCGGATGGCCTCCGCAATTTCGGCATGCTGTTTGAGAATCGTCTGAATGCGGCCGGCATCTTGATAGAGATAAAACAGGTTCTCTTTGATGCCGTAAAACAGAAGATCGTAAAAGCTTCGCATCAAAAATACCTGAATCGGATTCTTCGTGGAATATGCAATGGCCATGTGAAAAGACAAATCCGCTTCGGCTCCGGTTCTGCCGGCTGCGGTTTCGGCGGCCATTTCATCGATGCTCTTCATCATGAACTGGATGTCTTCGGCGGCAGCCCGTTGGGCGGCCAGGGCGGCGGCATTGCATTCCAGCCCCAGCCGGACCTCGAGCAGATCTTCCAGTCTGGCGTTTTCAGCGTTCATGACCGCCGCCAAGGGATTGGTATCCCTGGAATCCGGCAGCCGCACGAACGTTCCCTGTCCCTGACGATTTTCCAGCAGGCCGATTCCCACGAGCTTGCTGATGGCATCCCGAACGGATGTGCGGCTGACATTCAACGCTTCGGATAAATCCCGCTCCGACATGAGCTGCTCTCCGGGTTTCAGCTCCCCTCTGGAAATCAACTCCCTTAACTGATCGAATACCTGATCGGAAATCTTTTTGGGTTTGACGGGCTTCAACAAAAAATTCATCGTATCACTCCAGTTGGTACGTCCTTGAACCAATTTTGATTGAATATTATTTATCATACCATTGTGGGAAATTCAATAACCACCTATAAATATATTAAAAAAAGAATTAAAAAAATTCAGTTGACAAGTTGAATATCTGGAATTATAAAAAACCGAAAGTGGTAATACCAATATACAACTACTCAAAACAACAAAGGGAGGGCAATTATGACCTGGACGATGGATCCAAATCCTTTAAACAACATCTGGCTGTCGGCTTTGACAGCGGCGATACCCATCTTTTATCTCTTCTGGGCCCTGGCCTATAAACGGATGAAAGGGCATTGGTCGGCTATCAGTGCTGTGGCCATTGCCATCGTTATAGCGGTTGTGGTTTATGGTATGCCCATTAAATTGGCCCTTCTCTCGACCTTCGACGGCATGCTGTTCGGGTTATGGCCCGTGGCATGGATCGTCGTGACGGCGGTCTTCATTTATAATCTTTCCGTTCGCACCGGGCAGTTCGAGGTGATCAAGAATTCTCTGGCATCCATTTCCGACGACCGCCGGTTACAGGCGTTGCTGATCGCTTTTTCTTTCGGGGCGTTTCTGGAAGGGGCTGCCGGTTTCGGTACGCCGGTGGCCATTTCAGCGGCCATGCTCGTGGGGCTGGGATTCAATCCGCTGTATGCGGCCGGTTTGTGTCTGCTGGCCAATACCGCGCCGGTGGCATTCGGCGCCATCGGCATCCCCATCGTGGTGGGAGCGCAAGTGTCGGGCATCGATTTGATGGCCTTGAGTCAAATGGTTGGGCGAACCCTGCCTTTCATTAGTGTGTTGATTCCCCTGTATCTTGTCGTATTGATGAGCGGCTGGAAAAACGGGTTGGAAGTATGGCCGGCGGCCTTTGTCTGCGGCGGCTCTTTTGCGTTGACCCAATGGTGGAGCTCCAATTACCTGGGGCCGCTGCTGCCCGATATTCTGGCATCCATCGTTTCGATTGTCTGTCTGGTGATTTTTCTGCGAAAATGGCATCCCAAAAATATCTGGCGGTTTCCCGAAGAACCGGCCAGTCAGGGACGGGATAAGCTCAACTTCACGGGGGGGCAGGTATTCCGGGCATGGGCACCTTTTATCATTCTCTCGGTGTTCGTGGCGGCCTGGGGCGTCAAACCCGTCAAGGAAGCGCTGGATTACTTCACCTTGTACAAATTCGAGATTTCCGGCTTGCACAACATGATCATTCGCAGCAATTCGCCCATGGCGGCCGTGTATAGTTTCAACCTGCTCAGTGCCGCCGGATCGGCCATTTTGCTGGCCGGACTCTTCTCGATTCCGGTGATGGGCGCATCCATTCAGACCGCCGGACAGGTGGCGGCCCAAACCCTGCAAACCCTGCGCTGGCCGGTCATCACCATCTCCACGATTCTGGGATTTGCCTACATCATGAATTTTTCCGGAATGGCCATTACCCTGGGCAATGCCTTTGCATCCACCGGCAAGCTGTTTCCATTTTTTTCACCCTTTCTGGGATGGCTCGGCGTGTTCATGACCGGGTCGGACACATCGACGAATGCCCTGTTCGGCAAGCTTCAGGAAGTCACCGCCACGAAAATCGGGGTCGATCCGGTGATCACGGTATCGGCCAACACCTGCGGCGGTGTCTGCGGCAAAATGATTTCTCCCCAGTCTCTGGCCGTGGCGACCGCAGCCGTCGGGCTGGTGGGAAAAGAATCCGATATCTTCCGGTTTACGTTCAAACATTCCTTGATTTTAACGACGGTTATCGCTTTTATGACGATGGCCATGGCATACGTTTTCACCTGGTTTGTGCCGACATATTCCAAAGCGGCGGCCGCAGTGAAGGCGGCGGCAGCGGCGGCACCCGCATTCCCGTCGGAAGGGCTGCTGTATCTGGGAATCACCCTTGCGGTTGTATCGATGCTGACCGTATCCTCCCGGGTGATGGGTACGGCGAAATAAAGGGGGAACCATGATCGAAAAACATGAATGGATCCAGCGATTTCATGAAAAAGCGGGTCTGGTGCAGGCGGTGGTTTCCTCGGTCGGACGACTGGACGATGTCTTGAAATATGCCGTCGATTTGACTGTGCAGCAGCAGGGGAAAACCATCGCCGCTCCCGGCCTGGACGGCGGGCATCTTCAGACACTCGAGGCGATGTGCCGACCGGCAGGGCTGACGGTTCTCCATGAATCTCTGCGGAACCATCTCAATGACATCCACACCGGTCTGACCGGAGCGGACTGGGCGATAGCCGAAACCGGAACGCTGGTTCTGGATTCGACTTCCGAAGACCTGCGGATCGCTACGATGCTGAGTCAAACGCATATCGCCTGGGTGCCGGCCTCCCGGATTCAGCCGAATGCCGAATCCTTGAGCGGCTATTTGACCGGGAAAATGCAATCCCCGCCGGGCTATCTGTCTTTCATCACCGGTGCCAGCCGGACGGCGGACATCGAGCGGGTGCTGGCGATCGGCGTTCATGGCCCCCAGGCGCTTCACATTCTGATCTTGGAAACCTGACCATTCTCTCAACGTTTTTGCCCCCCTCCCGGCCTTCCCCCGCTGGGGGGAGGAGGTGAACGATTACATGGAGGACAGCCTGTCATGATACAAACCGCACAGGACATGAAGACCTATAAAGCGAAAATCAAAACCGCTCTGGAAAACCGGTTTCTCCGGCAGGCTTTGGACAATTTCGCATCCGCCTATAAGGTATCCCGTGAGAAAGCGTTTGACGGCATCGATCTGGAAACCCTGAAACAACAGATCGCCGAAAGCAAGGATCAGGCGTTGCCCCAGTTGGAAGCCTTCTTTCACCGATTCAAGGAAAAGGCCGAAGCCGCCGGGGCCGTGGTTCATCTGGCGGCGACCGCCCAGGAAGCCAACGAAATCATCGCCCGGATCGGCCGGGAGAATCAGGTGAAAACCATCGTCAAATCCAAATCCATGACCGCCGAAGAAACCCATCTGAATGATCATCTGGAATCCCAGGGTTTTAAGGTGACCGAAACCGATCTGGGGGAATGGATCATTCAGTTGCGGCATGAAGGCCCGTCTCACATGGTCATGCCGGCCATTCATCTTTCCCGGCGGCAGGTGGGAACGCTTTTCAGCGAGGTGACCGGAAAGCCTCTGGACCTCGACGATATCGACCGGATGGTCAAAGTGGCGCGCAGCGAACTCCGTCCGGCATTTCAGACGGCGGACATGGGTATTTCCGGCGCCAATTTCGCCATCTCCGAAACCGGCACGCTCGGCATCATGACCAATGAAGGGAACGGCCGGTTGACGACCACATTGCCCCGCGTGCATGTGGCCCTGGTCGGCCTCGAAAAACTCGTTCCCGATCTGGCAGCCGCGCTGCGGATCATGAAAGTGCTTCCCAAAAATGCGACGGGACAGGCCCTGACATCCTACGTTACATGGATTACGGGGGCTGTACCGTGCGATGCTTCCGATACGGGCCGCAAAAAAATGCACATTGTTTTTTTGGACAACGGCCGGCTCGAGCTGGCAAAAGACCCGGTCTTTGCCGAAGCCCTTCGCTGTATCCGGTGCGGCGCCTGCTCCAATGTCTGCCCGGTCTATGGCAAGGTCGGTGGTCATACTCTGGGTCATGTCTATATCGGCGCGATCGGTCTCATTCTGACGTATTTCTATCATGGCAAGGACAATGCCCGGGCCATCGTCCGAAACTGTCTGAACTGTCAGGCCTGCAAATCCGTCTGCCCCGTTAATATCGATCTGCCTTATCTCATCAAGAAGATTTATGGAAACGTGCTGAAGGACGAAGGCACCCGGCCTGTTAAAAATACCGTTCTCTCGGCGGTCATGAAAAACCGGCGGATGTTTCATTCCCTGCTGAAAACGGCAGCGGCAGTCCAAAAGCCGCTGGTTCAATCCGAGGCAGGCGTACTGCGGCATCTGCCGTTTGTTTTCGGCAAATCCCATGATTTCAGAACCCTTCCAGCCCTGGCTGAGCGATCGTTTCGGGATCAGTGGCCATCGCTCCGTCCCCGATTGGATAGTCCAACCATGCGGGTGGCGCTGTTCGGGGGATGTGTGGCAGATTTCGTGTCTCCGGAACAGGCGGTTTCCTTGCTTCGACTCCTGACCGCCTACAACGTTCAGATGGAATATCCCATGGGCCAGAGCTGTTGTGGCCTGCCGGCCATGATGATGGCCGAAGAGGAAACCGCAAGGGAGGTGGCCGTTCAAAACCTGAACGCCCTGGAGATCGACCGCTATGATTATGTG
>CAZBUL010000164.1:0-1205 GCA_964495045.1 uncultured Desulfobacterales bacterium
AATTGCGGAATGATTTCCGCAGATCCGGTACAGGTGCAGCAGATTGTGATGAACCTGATCACCAATGCCTATCATGCTGTCGAGAAAATCGGCGGCGCGATCCATCTGGAGTTGAAGGAAAGACGTCTCCAGAAAGCCGAACGGATCGACAAATCTTTAATGACCGGCCGATACGCTTGCATAACGGTACAGGATACAGGAACAGGAATAGATCCGGCGTTAACCGGTAAAATTTTCGATCCCTATTTTACCACCAAAGAGCATGGAAAAGGTACGGGAATCGGGCTTTCCGTGGTTCACGGCATCGTGAAGGAATATGGCGGCGATATTCAGGTATCCAGTGATGTCGGCAAAGGCACCACATTCCGTGTCTATCTGCCGTTACTTGAAAAAGCCGCCGATAAACCCACGGCCAGAACCGTCGGAAAACATCCGACCGGCAGCGAAAGTGTTCTGCTCATCGATGATGAACAGCCGATTGTCCGCATGGTGACGATGATGCTCCAAAAACTCGGTTACCGTGTCACCGCCTGCACGAACGGCCCGGACGCATTGAATGAATTCCGAAAAGACCCGGCCGCTTTCGATCTGGTTATCAGTGACAGGAGCATGCCAAAAATGTCGGGGCTGCAATTGGCCCAGGAAGTGACGACCCTCCGCCCCGCAATGCCCATCATCATCTGTACCGGTTTTCTGGATGAAAAAGATGAAGAAATGGCCGAATCCATCGGAGTCCGGGGATTTCTCCTGAAGCCCGTTGGCATCGGCGACCTGTCACGAATGGTCAGAAATGTACTGGATGAAACGAACCGGCAATGATTTTTTATGAATATATCGATCCGAATTCTCAAATAATTTCAAAGGAGAACAATGAGAATCCTGCCTCGAAAACATGGAGAAGCGTCCGTTGTCGAACCACCGAAAATATTTCTCGATGTTGACCTGTTGATGATCACCGATCGGCTGCCCCGTTGGATGGCCTATGCTTTTGCCGCCCTCATTACAGTGTTTATGCTGTATTTGCGGATGAAAATGGCGGTTTCCATCGGCCAAAGACCCCTGCTCATTCTCTTTGTCACTCCCATTATTTTGAGCTCCATGCTGGGAGGATTCGGACCTGGCCTGATCGCCACAGCCATTGCCGCACTGGGTGTCAATTATTTCGGCATCCCGCCGTTGAACAGCTTTCGTATCAAGGAATCTCA
>CAZBUL010000164.1:1305-6622 GCA_964495045.1 uncultured Desulfobacterales bacterium
GGCCGGGATATCTCCAAACGCAAACAGGCAGAACGCGCGCTTCATCTGGCAAACAATTACAACCGCAGCCTGATCGAGGCCAGTCTCGACCCGCTGGTCACCATCGGTGTCGATGGCAAAATTACGGATGTGAACCAGGCCACCGAACTCGCGACCGCCCGTCGCCGCGACGCGTTGATCGGAACGGATTTTGCCGATTATTTCACCGAACCGGAACTTGCCAGAGCCGGGTATCTGCGGGTGTTTCAGGAAGGTCAGATCAGTGACTATGCCTTGAATATCAAGCGGCCGGACGGCAGCGAAATACCCGTTCTCTACAATGCCACGGTTTATCGGGATATCAGCGGGGTCGTCATTGGCGTACTTGCTGCCGCCCGAGATATCACCGAACGCAACCGGGTCGAAAAAGCCCGGCTGGATATCGAGTTGAAGCTCCATCAAATGAGAAAAGCCGAAAGCCTCGGGCGCATGGCCGGGGCCATTGCCCATCATTTCAACAACCAGCTTTATGTGGTGATGGGAAACATCGAAATGGCAATCGACGGATTGCCCGATGATTCAGACAGGTTCAGGCACCTGTCCGAGGCCATGAAAGCATCCACCAAGGCGGCTCAAATCAGCAGCCTCATGTTGACCTATCTGGGGCAGACACCGGGCAAGCTGGAAATGCTCGATCTGTCCGAATCCTGCCGCCACTGCATCTCTTTGATTCAAGCCCCCCTGCCGGATGGCATCACATTCAATACCAACCTGCCTGCGGCAGGGCCCTTTATCCGATCCAATGCCGGGCAGATTCAAAAAATTCTGTCCAATCTGTTAACCAACGCCTCGGAGGCTATCGGTGAATATTCCGGTACCATCACCCTGACGGTCCGCACCGTCGCACTGGAGAATATTCCCGCGGCAATGCGTTTTCCCGTTGACTGGCAGCCCAAAGAAAGCATTTATGCCTGTCTGGAGGTGGCCGATTCAGGATGCGGCATCGGCGATACGGATATCGAGAAGATATTCGATCCGTTTTTCACGACGAAATTCACTGGCCGGGGGTTGGGACTCTCGACGGTTATCGGCATGGTCACCGCCCAAAACGGCGGCATCACGGTCGAGACCAAAGCGGGCGGCGGCAGTGTTTTTCGGGTTTATCTGCCGGTATCCGGCGAAGCGGTTCCCGTTTCTCCCCAAAAAATCGCTGCACTCACGGAATTGAAAGGAACCGGCACCATCCTGGTGGTCGATGATGACCCGCTGGTCCGCAACATGGCCAAATTGATGCTCACGCGCCTGGGATACAACGTACTCGAAGCCAAAGACGGTGTCGAAGCGGTGGAAGTGTTTCAGCAGGATCACCCATCCATCCGCTGCGTGCTGTCCGATTTGACCATGCCGCGGATGAACGGATGGGAAACGCTCGAAGCGATCCGGAAATTGGCACCAGGCATTCCGGTCGTTCTTTCCAGCGGCTATGATGAAGCTCAGGTCATGGCCGAAGACCATCCAGAACGGCCCAACGCATTTCTGGGTAAACCCTATCAGATCAAAGGACTTGGAGAAATCATCAGCCGGGTGCTTACCGCAGTCGATCGATGAACATCAATCATTTTAGAGCGTAAGAAGGTATGCATGAGAGAGCCGTCCAACAACACCGATAAGCAGAACCTCAGTCATTATGTAGGCATCGGCGCATCCGCCGGTGGACTCGAGGCCATTGAAGCCTTTTTTACCCGTATGCCGCCCATAAGCGGTCTGGCATTTATCGTGGTTCAGCACCTGGCACCGGATTATAAAAGTCTGATGGTGGAGCTGCTGTCCAAAAAAACCGAAATGAAAGTCCATCGCGCCGAAGATGGCATGGTTGTCGAAGTCAACCACATCTATCTGATTCCGCCCAAAAAAAATCTGACCATCTTCCATGGCAAACTGCTGTTGAAAGATCAGGAGGCGAACCGCGGCGTCAACCTTCCCATCGATATTTTTCTGCGATCTCTGGCCGAAGATCAGGCCGAGCGGTCGGTCGCCATTATTTTATCCGGCACCGGCAGTGACGGCACCCGCGGGGTGCGGGCCGTCAAGGAATTCGGCGGCATGGTCATGGTTCATAGCCCGGAAAACGCCCGGTTCGACGGCATGCCCCGAGCCGCCATATCGACGGGGGTGGCGGATTTTATCCTGAACCCGGAAGACATGCCCGAACAATTGCTGGCTTTTGTGGATCATCCCCAGGCAACCCGTGAAAAACGGTCTGAAATACTCCTCAGCGATGAAGACAGCATGACACGCATTTTTGCCGAGCTGCGGGAAAAGACCAAGGTCGATTTCACCTACTACAAGCCCAGCACCATCACCCGGCGGATCGAACGGCGCATGACCGTCAACCGGATCGATGATCTGCGGAACTATGTTCGATACATCCAGACATTTCCTGGAGAATTGATGACCCTGTACCGGGAATTTTTGATCGGCGTCACCAGTTTTTTCCGAGACCCCGAAGCCATGAACGAACTGGCAGCCGTCTGCCTCCCAGACATTCTGCGCCGCGAGCGCAACCGTGAAATCCGGTTCTGGGTCTCTGGGTGTTCGACGGGCGAAGAAGCCTATACCATCGCCATCCTGGCCAAAGAGGCGATGGAAAACGAGAAAATCAGCCGGGATATCAAGATATTCGCCACGGATATCGACCGGGATGCCATCGTGGCGGCAGGTACCGGCATTTACCCGGAAAGCATCGCCGCCGATTTGAGCCCCCATTTGCTGAGCAAATATTTTTACCGGAAAGACGACAATTATCAGATTGTCCGTTACATTCGGGAAATGGTGGTGTTCGCCCAGCACAATCTGGTCAAGGACCCGCCGTTCACCAACACCGATCTGGTCAGCTGCCGGAATCTGCTGATTTATCTCCAGCCCATCCTTCAGCAGAAAGCTCTGGAAATGTTCAATTTCTCACTGAATTCGCAGGGAATGCTGTTTCTGGGCAGCAGTGAAACCATCGGGGAAATGACGGACTGTTTCGAAACCGTCCATGCAAAATTTCGCATCTACCGGTCCAAAGGAAAATCGTCGGCGGTTCATAAAGACCTGTCGCTTTCCTTGAAAGCGAACGTGATCTATCGGGGGCAAACGTTTCCTCTTCGCACCCGGAATCCCAGATACGACGGCCCCGACGAACAGCAAATGATTCGCGGATTTCTGGATATTATCTCCAAGCATTACTTCCCTATGTCCGTGATTATCAACGAGCAGATGGAAATTCTCCATGTCGTCGGAAACACGGAAGGATATTTCACGATTCCTTCAGGCCGGATGCATTACGATATCACGCGCATGGCCGCCAAAGATCTGGCCATTCCGCTGGCCACCGGCGTTCAAAAGGTGTTCCGAACCCGGGAGGAAATCTCCTATAAAAATATCCACCTGACCGGTGCGGGAGAACCCCGGAACATCCGCATGCGGATCGTTCCGATGCCAATCAAAAAAGGGCATGAACAACTGGTGGCAATCTTTTTCGAAGAAAGCAAGAAGGACCCCGGCCAGGAGCTCAAGTCAGGAGCGGTTTACGACGTGGCGGAAGATGCCAAACAGCGGATTCAGGATCTGGAGCAGGAGCTGCAATTCGCACGGGAAAATCTTCAGGCCACCATCGAAGAGCTGGAAACCTCCAACGAAGAACTTCAGGCCACCAACGAAGAACTGCTGGCCAGCAACGAAGAGCTGCAATCCACCAACGAGGAGCTGCAATCCACCAATGAAGAACTCTATACGGTCAATTCCGAATACCAGAAGAAAATCATCGAACTGACCGAACTGAACAATGATGTGGACAACCTGCTGACCAGTACCCAGATCGGCACCCTGATTCTGGACGAAAATCTGGAAATCCGCCGCTTTTCCCCGGAAATCAAGCGCATTTTTCACATCATGGAAAAGGATGTGGGCCGCCCCATCACCCATCTGTCTCATCGACTCATCGATTTCGATCCGGTTGAAACCGCCCGGATCGTTCTCAGACACAATCAACTGATTGAAAAGAATGTCGAAGCCGAAGACGGCAGAAGGTATCTGACACGGGCCATCCCTTATCAGATCGGAGAAAATCAGTTTTCGGGCATCGTGCTGACCTTCGTCGATATCACAGAGTTGAAACAAATCCAGAACCGGGCGAAAGAAAGCTCCCTGATTTGTGATAATATCATCATGTATATGCCGTCGGGTCTCTTTATCTATGTTCGCAATCACCTTGGAGAGATGGTGCTCGAAAGCGCCAACCCGGAAGCCGAACGGCTTACCGGCATTCAGGTAAGTGCCTGGAAAGGCAGTCGTTTCGAAGATATCTGGCCGAATGCCCGAGAAAGCGGCCTGCTGAAATGCCTCTACGACGTGATCGAAACCGGTATTCCCTATTATACAGACAATCTGAGCTATCAGGATGACCGCATCCGCGGGTTTTATCGGATCAATGCGTTCAGGCTGCCGGAGAATCGGGTGGCTGTCACCTTCGAGGATGTCTCCGAAAAAAAACGTATCGAAGCCGAGCTGGCTGCCGGTGAAGCCAAATATCGCAATCTCTTCGAAACGATGGCGCAGGGGGTGGTGTATCAGAATGCCGATGGAAAAATCATTTCCGCCAATCCATCGGCAGAACGCATCCTGGGGCTCAGCCTGGACCAGATGCTGGGGCGAACCTCCATGGATCCCCGGTGGCGGACCGTCCGGGAAGACGGCTCTCCGCTGGACGGCCAGGATCATCCGTCGATGGTGTCCCTGGCGACCGGCAAGCCGCTATTCGGTTTTGTGATGGGCGTTTTCAGCCCGAAAAGCGAATCCATGCGATGGATCCTGGTGAATGCCACCCCCGAATTTCGGAATGGAGAAGACAGGCCCTACCAGATATACGCCACGTTCGAGGACATCACCAACAGAATTCTCTATGAAGAATCGTTGAAAATATCTCGCGAGGGATCAGTATTGCTGAGGAGAAACGACACATGAAAACCGATGACCCGCTGGAGACATTGCGCGCCCAGGCTGAGGCTCAGACTTCCACGGATAATTTTTCCCGGACAGACATTTCTCCGGAAGAAGCCGCCAGAATAATTCATGAACTGAAGGTTCATCAAATCGAACTGCAGATTCAAAATGAGGAATTGCGGCGATCCCAGGAAGAACTGATCCATTCCCGAGACCGTTTCGGGAAACTTTTCAACCATGCGCCGGTCGGCTACCTGATGCTCGATGCCAATGGCACCATCGCAGAAACGAATGAAATGTTTTGCAGCATGGTCGGCCTTGATATCAAGCAGGTCAAAGGCAGAGGATTGAA
>CAZBUL010000165.1:0-4103 GCA_964495045.1 uncultured Desulfobacterales bacterium
AGGGAGAATTATGGCGCCTCCTTTAGCAGGTGGGAGGGAGAATTATGGCGCCTCCTTTAGCAGGTGGGAGGGAGAATTATGGCGCCTCCCACCAGCGGGGGGAGGTTGGGAGGGGGGCCGGCCGAGACGATAATCAATACCAGACTACCAGTTGAAAACCTGATCCAGTTCCTCGTCCTTGATCTGGAATGTGATGTTGTGGGGCATCAACGATTCTTTCTTGAAATATTCGGGAAGCCGGTCATCCTTGCTGGTAAATCCCGCCCGCTCATTGAAATCTCTTTCATTGGTCAGAATGGATTTTCCCAGTGCAACGACATCGTCTCCTGTCATGTCCTGCCCGGTAAATGCGCCGATCATGTCCACCAGAGACTGAAATGTCTCGGGTTGATCCAGAATGGCAAAGGCTATAAACAGGCACATGCCGGTGGCATCGATGGCTGCGGTGGCGATCTGAAGATTTCGGGAAAGCTCCACTTGTCCTTCGGGCTTCAGTGCGTTGACATTTCCGCCGACTCCCAGAATATTGGCTGTGACAGCATAACCGGCGGTATGATCCGCCCCCATGGTGGTGGTGGCATAAGTGACGCCCATTCCCTGAACCGCACGCGGATCGTATGCCGGCATGGACTGGTTCTTGACCACCGGCACCCGCTCGATACCGAATGCCTTCCCTGTCATTCCGGCACCGTTTCCGAGAATACGCCCCAAATGAGTTCCCTGCCCCACTTCTTTGATCAGATTGATAGCGGCTTCGGCATCTCCGAATTTCGCCAGCCCCGCCTCCATGGCAACGCCGATGGTGGCGCCCATTTCGATGGTATCCAGGCCAAAGTCGTCATCGAGCCGGTCCATCATGGCAATGGCGTCGATATCGTCGATGCCGCAGTTTCCGCCATGGGCCCAGACAGTTTCATATTCCGGCTGTTTGGTGAGAAAGTTTCCGGCTTTATCCAGAAAAATCCCCGAACAGCGGATCACACAGCCCTTGTGGCAGCCATGGGTTGCCACACCGCCCCTGGCGGTTTCGAGTTCGGCCTGGGTCTCTCCACTGATTTTGGCCGCCCCGGCAAACTGGCCTTTTTGGAAGTTGTTGGTGGGATAGGCGCCGGCTTCGTTGATCACGTTGGTGAGCACATTGGTGCCATACGCAGGAAGCCCTTGCCCCGTAACCGGATGTTTTCTCAGGCCCTGAACGAAATTCTTGTTGGCTTCCTTGAATTTTTCAATATTTTTCGGGCTGCGCATGGCAAGCCCCGTATCATCGAGAACAATGGCCTTGACCTGTTTAGCGCCCATGACCGCGCCGACACCGCCGCGTCCGGCATGACGGGTGGGCCGCTGCTCCATGTCCGTCACCGCCACCGTGGCGGATGCCATTTTCATTTCTCCAGCCGGGCCGATGGAGATACAGGTGACCTTGTCTCCGTATTCTGCCTTGATCTTATCCACCAGTGCATAGTTACCCAGCATTTTCAGGCTGTTGTCTGCAGCGATCTTCACGCCGTCCTTGTTGATGATCACTTTGTAAAGCGTGTCGTCGGCAGGCTTTCCCTCCAGAATGATGGCGGCATACCCGAGTCTGGCCAGCACCTGAGCCCCCTGCCCTCCGGAATTGGCTTCCTTGATCCCGCCGGTCAACGGGCTTTTACATCCGACAGACAGCCGGCCGGACATGGCGGCAGCAGAACCACTCAGCAGCCCCGGTGCGATCACCAGTTTGTTGTCGGCGCTCAGGGGGTGACACAACGGCGGCACTTCTTTGGAGACAACCGCTGATGTCATGGCACGTCCACCGAGTCCGGCATAGCTTCCGACAGGTTCAATCCGAATCGCGGGGCCGTTTTCGGCGCCCATGTCGATCCTTAAAATCTGATCCATAGTCAAGTCTCCTTTCATGGTTCGATATGTTAAAAATAACAGGATGATAAGCAAAAAAAACGAGGGTACAGACTCCAGGTCAGTGCCCTCACATGGGGGATAATCGTCTGACAGAATGCGATTGACTGCCTGAAAAGTTTACCATTCAGACAGCCGTCAAATTGTGATGTTCCACGAATCGGCGGTAATACTATCCGTTTTATTGCTTGAATTCAACCATGAAATCCGCCATGACCTCAACCGATGTCCACGCATTATAAATTCAGGCAAATGACATGGTCACAGCATAAAATGTGGTCGTACGGAACAATTTGAGTTTCACACCCCTCATTGAGCGCAATTTTGCTCAATAAGGAAACAAAGACAACCCAGATTGTAAATGTGCAAAGTAGTGTTTGGTGTTTGGTGTTTGGAAAAGTCGGATTCAAGTTCCACACCGAACCAGAAACAACAACCGAAAATCAAGCGAAAAAATCTGAACGGATGAGAAATACAGATTATTAATTCCGTTCCATTGGAGCGATACATTCCGCCGTTTTCTCGGCAGACTGCCCGAACAGATCTTCCATAGGAATCGATTCCAGATGGCTGTCGTTCCACGGAACGCTGGTCTCCTGAACGATATTCTTGATCCGTTCATACTTACCGCCAAGGGCCTTGATTTTGACGGACAACGGCACCTGCTCCTTGAATGCGATGTGAAGCAGCATCAAATGGCTGATGCTGCTGGCGGATGTCGCCGAATAAATGGGGATGATGATGATATTACGGTCGTCGTTTCGGCCCCGGCCGATAAACACATTGCCTTCCCGCACGATGATCCTTTTGGTGCCCCGCAGTTGTCCATCTGTTTCAACCCGCGATCTCAACCCTGCGATAGAGCCGGTTTTCTCTTGAACCGTGATCGCGGTGCGATCGGTGATTTCTCCGAGCACATTCAATCCGCCAATCCCATAAACAATCGCCCCACTGATTTTCAAAACGATTTCCTGAAGATTTTTCAAGACCCGGATGTTGCTGCTGGTCAACTGAGAAATGCCGAAACCGTGTTCTTCCAGCACATCAAAAATAATCCCTTCGACTTTTTCAACCAGCCGGCTGGTGCCAACTGTAACGGTCTTGGCCTGGTGCTTGATGGCATCGATAGGCCTGGCCATATAATTGATGCCCAGCCCCAGCGACTCGAACAGTGCACTCAGCATATTCTGGGCCGTTCCCTTTTTACCGAAATCCAGCTCGAAATCCGCAACCGGCAGCCTTCCAGACAGATATTTCAATAAGATAGACAAATCCGAACCGGCCTGATACCCCATCGTCGTGCAAAGGCCTTTTTGCTCGTTATTTTTTTTCAACTGATAATAAAATTCGGCAACCTTTTCCCGGAACGGCCTTTCCAGAACGAGCTCATAAACATCCATCCCATCCTGAATATACCGATCCACCGTCTGCTGAAGATCCTCCCGGAAATCATACAGGAGTTTCGACCCTTCATTGATCGACAGCGCCGCATAATATCCCCACACATGACCAACCAATGTGTTGACAATGGGCGACAAGTGCTGAGGCACGGGCGGAACATGGAACACATCGTCAGCGTATGGAGCGAACCGATCCTCGCCTTCGTCGGCAATCACCACCACTGCAGACTTGTGGGCCTTGAAAATCGCCGTATCCTTGATGATATCACCGATGACCACACCCCGCGTACCGGCGGCACAGACCAGAATGAGCGGTTCCGACGACAGATCGATGTGTTTTTTATCCTCCACATAATCCGAAGAGATGGTTTTATAGCAGAGTTCACTCAGCTTGATCCGAATCTCGTCAGCGGAAGACTTGTTGGGGCCGCTGCCAACCACTGCCCAATACGTCCGTTTCTGGGCCATCCGGCCGGCCGATTCTCCGATCTCCTGCTTGCGTGAGAGAATCCGACGCATCTGCTCCGGAAGATTCAAGAGATGATGGAGTTCTTCTGCAATGAATTCAGGCGGGCGCCGCCCCTGGAGACCGGCAATATACAACCCCATCAGCGCCCCGGCAACAATCTGGGAATAAAAAGCTTTGGTCGATGCCACAGACATTTCGATATCCCGGCCGCTGCTGGTGTACATAACCCCCTGCACTTTGAAGGTAATGTCCGAATCCCGCCGGTTGACAATGGCCAGGGTAAAAGCCCCCCGTTCCCGCACCATATCCACCGTGCGGTTGGTATCCGCCGTGGT
>CAZBUL010000165.1:4203-6619 GCA_964495045.1 uncultured Desulfobacterales bacterium
TAAAAGCCCCCCGTTCCCGCACCATATCCACCGTGCGGTTGGTATCCGCCGTGGTGCCGGACTGGGTGATGGCAATCACCAGAACATCCTTCATATTGCTGGATACACCTGAGCTGGAAAGCTTGAATCCGCTCAGTTCGGATGCTTTCATGGCCGCAATCTGAATGGAAGGATCATCCAGATAATAATTCAGGATATCCGCACAGGCTTGGGCCGCAATCCCCGCAGTCCCCTGACCGATAAAATATATACGGCGAATGGACCGCTCGGCAAAAGCCTTCCGGATATCCAGCGGAATGACACTGTCAGCGAGTGCAACTGCAGGCAGATTGGTTTCGGGATGAATCCGCCATCGATTGACAAGCGTTTTTTCGACCGATGCCGGCGCCTCGGAGATTTCTTTCAGAAAATAATGGGGAAAAGACTGCCGATCGATATCCCGTGAGGTGATTTGGGTGGTTTTGACATCCGATTCATTCAGAACAATGGGCATGCCATTATAGTACATGGCTTTGATCTCGGAAACCGCTCCGGCAGAGTTCTGATCAAGTATGAATATTTGCCCCTGGGTTCTTCCTTCAGGCCCATCAACGATTTTTTCTCCATCCATCTTGACGAACCGATCGGTTTCCTCGACAAAACCATACACTTCTGAAACCGGGATGTAGTGTTCCTTTCCAAGACCCACAAAAATGGTCTGACCGCTGCCTTTCTGCGCCAGAAACAGTTTTCCGGGAGCCAGATCGGATATCATAAATATGGCGTGCGACCCTTTGAAGGAATTGACCGCCTGACGGAACGCCGCTTCGATACCCATTCCGTTTTTCAGGAACTTTTGCACCTGAAGGGGGATGATCTTGGTGTCCGTGGTGATATCGGCAGGAGTCTGAATTCCATCCTGTTCCAAAACCGCCTTGAGTTCCTGATAATTATCGATATCTCCGTTCAAAGCGGCCTGTATGATGCCGATGTCGTCAAAACCCATGGAAACAGTTCGGTTATCGACCGGATGGCAGTTGGCGGATGAAATGGCACCAACAGACGCCCAGCGGGTATGGGCAAAAACCTGCATCGATAAATTGGGGATATCCGCAATGAGATGAAGCAGTGCATCATCGTGAATCTGTTGACGGATAAAAGCGATATTGTCTCCAAGACGCCCGACTTCTGCCGCCACTTTATAGGTAAAGGTTATCGAGACGCGATCGAGCCTGCCTGCTGGTCGGAACTCGCGCAGGCTGATTCCCCGATTCAACAAAATTTCCTGATTGGAACGAGCCGTCAGTTCCGAAGACAGTCCATTATCTGCAACCACCCGCTGAAACTGTTTATATGCCGGTGCGTCCAGAACAAACACCTGGGATATGCCGGCCGAATCCCGTCCGCGAACCTCCAGCCGATCAATACTGTTGAGTATGGTATTGAGTTGTTTGTAAACCCGGACAACATCCAGAGACGGCAGCGTATTCCCTATACCAATCAGATGCCGAATCCGGTCGATATTTTCTAGAAGTTCGGATTTCAGACACCAGGAAGCATCTTTCACAATTTCGATCCGCCGAATCATGACATCGATATCATCGGCCGAAAGACGCCCCATATCCTGATCGAGCGCAAGGGTTTCCCGTTGAATCAAATCGGATAACCGTCTCGAGGTATCCGATAACATCTGCTGCAAATCCGAATTGACATAAACGGCATAAAACGGCTGGATACGTTTGAGCGAACGGACCTGGCTGAGCAGTGTCTCCACCGCCGCATCACCACCCAAATAATGATCCACGATGCATAATGCCGATTGTTTGCAGACATCAGCCACTCCGGATTCCACAGCGTCCATAGACTTTTTCAGGACTTCTACCGGCTGATCCACCGGCTCAGATTCGGCAGGTTTGAAAGCCACCAAACCGGAAAGGCCGCAACACAGCATTGCCGGACAGCAGGGAAAAATAATGACCGATCCCTGCGGCACATGCGCTGGATGCCGTCCAATATAGACGTCTGAATTAAATAGGGAGGCAGCCTTTTGGATAAAAGACTCGATGAAAATCCGAAAATCATGGAGTGAAGTCATGCGGCACCTTTACCGTGAAAAATACGAACCACGAAATACACGAACCACACGAAAAAAAATATATCCTTCGTGTTTTTCGTGGTTAAAATATTTTCTCTGTAACAAATTGATAAATTGTATATTCAGCTACATCCTGAGATACAGCTCCCGGATCCGCTCCCGCGTCATGACCGTTTTCCAGTCTTTACCCAAAGCATTTTCCCAGAGCGGTTCGAGCACCAGCGCGACATCGATCATTTTTTCAATCCGATCGTTCTCCATACCGGATACAAGATTTCTCGGCAGGGAAACGCCCTGGATATCCATCATGCGGCGAAATTCCCGCACCCCTTCCGGATAAAA
>CAZBUL010000166.1:0-6614 GCA_964495045.1 uncultured Desulfobacterales bacterium
ATGAACAACCGCATCTACGGAATGACCGGCGGCCAGTATTCCCCCCTTTCCGGATACGGCATTTCAGCGACCACCGCCCCTTACGGCAACATCGACCAGGGCTTCGACGTCGTCGAGCTGGCCAGGGCCGCCGGCGCCACGTTCGTCGGGCGCACCACCACCTATCATGTTCAGCAGGCATCGGAAATGCTTCAGGAAGCCATTCAGCACAAGGGGTTTTCGGTGGTGGAAATCATGTCCCAGTGCCCCACCTATTTCGGCAGAAAGAACAAGGAAGGCGGCGCGGTTGAAATGATGAAGCGGATGAAGGAAAATACGACACCCGTCGGTTCCAAAGCCAAAGAAGCCCATCCGGAGCTGATCGAGCGGGGCGTGTTTGTCCGGAAAGACCTGCCGGAATATTGCAGTGAATACAGCCACGTCATCGAGCGTGCTCAGGCCGCGGGAACCGGGAAAGGGCGTTGATCATGGAACGATGCAGAATGGTTTTTTCAGGTTCCGGCGGTCAGGGGGTCATTACAGCCGCCATCATTCTGGCCGAAGCCGCGGTGCTGTATGAAAATCTGATCGCCGTGCAATCCCAGTCCTACGGGCCGGAAGCCAGGGGCGGTGCTACCCGGACGGATGTCATCATTTCGGATTCGGAAATCTATTTTCCCAAAGTCACACAGCCCAATATTCTGGTCTGCCTGACCCAGGAAGCTTACTCCAAGTTTTACCCCATCATCCGGCCCGGCGGCACGTTGATCACCGATACCCGATTCGTCAAGACCGAGCGGCGGGTGGATGCCCGACAAATCGAGCTTGGCATGTACCAGGCCGTGATGGATGCCATCGGAAAACCCATTGTTTTCAATATCTGCATGCTCGGAGCGGTGACCGCCATCACCGGTCTGGTCAAACCGGAATCCATCCTCCGCGTGCTCGAAACCCGTATTCCCCCCGTTTTTCTGGAAATGAACCGACAAGCCCTTGATCTGGGTATCGGCATCGTTCGGCAATTGGACAATCGGTAATGAACCACGAAATACATGAAATTTTCGGAAACACCACCCTAAAGTATTCGGACCCGTAACGGCATGAACATCAGTCAGGATAAAACCACCACCCTTTCGGAAGCTGTAAAGAAATATGTCTTCAGCGGCTGTCATTTGTCCATCGGCGGGTTTACCATCAACCGCAATCCCATGGCGGCCGTATATGAGATTATCCGCCAGAAAATCGACGGTATTCACCTCTATGCCCATTCCAACGGCCAGGGGGTCGATGAGCTGATCGGTGCCGGCTGTGTATCCCGGCTGGAAATCGCTTATGCGGGCAGCGGCCGCTTTGCGCCAACCTGCATCCGGTTCAAGAAAGCCGTTCAGTCCGGGGCCCTTGCCATCGAAGATTACTCCAATTATCAGATGACACTGCGATTCATGGCCGGCGCCATGGGCGTGCCGTTTCTGCCCACCCGGTCGTCGCTGGGAACCGATATCGTCGAATACTGGGGGTTTCCCCGGCATCTGAGAATTGAAGATCCGCGGCTGCCCAACGAAAAACTTGTGATTATAGACAATCCCTTCGGGTCGTGGGGAAATGCGCCGAAACTCGTCCTGGTACCGGCCATCAACTGCGATGTCACCCTCATTCACGTTCAAAAGGCCGACCGGGAAGGAACCGTCCGGATGGAAGGGCTCACCTTTTCCGATATCGAACAGGCCAAATGCGCCAAACACGTCATCGTCACCTGTGAGGAGATTGTAACGTCCGATGTTCTCAAGGCCAATCCCGATCAGAACCAGATTCCGTCGTTCTGTGTGGATGCCGTGGTCCATGTTCCCTACGGCGCCTATCCCACAGCCTGTTACCGCTATTACGACTACGATCCCGTCTATCTCAACGATTACCGCAGAAACGCCGAAAACGACATGAAATACAACACCTACCTGGATGAATTCATTTATGGCGTAGCCAGTCATCAGGCGCTGCTCGACAAAATCGGCACCGAACAGTTGAACGCCATCCAGGCAGATCCCCGAACCGGTTATGCCGTCGGACTCGATAGAAGATAGGAAGACATGATCATGAAGGATTACACCCTCAAAGAATTGATGACCATTGCCGCGGCCCGGGAAATCAAGGATGGGGATATCGTTTTCTGCGGAACGGGCATTTCCATGCTGGCCGCCATGGCCGCCAAGAACATCAACGCCCCGAACAGCGTCATTTTTTTCGAGACAGGCGCCATCGACTCGCTGCTCGAAGAAGTGCCGCTGGCTGTGGCAGACTCCCGGGTGATGTATTGGACATCGGTCAACGGCAATTTGGCCGATGCCTTCGCCACCATGCAGAACCGGGTGACCGGCCCGCATGTGGTAGGCATCATGGGCGCCGCCCAGATCGATAAATTCGGCAATCTCAATTCGACAGTCGTGGGGGATTATTTCAAACCCAAGGTGCGGTTTTCCGGAAGCGGCGGGGCCTGCGATGTGGCATCGTTTGTGGGCCGCACCATCACCTTCATGCAGCACGAAAAACGCAAATTCGTTCCCACAGTCGATTACATCACCAGCCCCGGCTGGCTGGATGGCCCGGATGCCCGCAAAAACGCGGGACTTCCCGAAGGCGGTCCCGAATCCGTCATCACCAACATGGGAACCATGGGCTTTGACAGCATCACCCGGGAAATGTATCTGACCGGTTTCTATCCGGGTATCACCCCGCAGCAGATTCAAGACAACATGGGGTTTGCCATCGACCTTTCCCGCGCGACGGAGGTGGAACCGCCAACGGCGTTCGAGTTGAAAATCCTGCGGGAAAAATGCGATCCCCACCGTCTGATTCTGGGCTGAGGAGCATAAGGCAACTCATATAAAATAATCTACCAGATCGAGATATGTTAAATTAACATGGATGAACAGGATATACAGGATAAAGGTTTGCTTTTTATCTTATTCATTATCCTGTCCATCCTGTATATCCATGTGAAATTGTTTTGTGGATATCCGATCAGACCATCGAAAAATCTTTTCGTCATTTCGTGGTGATAACCATTTATACAAATTGAATACCTATCCATCATGAAAATTCTCGGCGTCAAATTCAAGAACATCAATTCGCTGACCGGTGAATGGGAAATCCGCTTCGATCAGTCGCCGATTTCCGACACCGGGCTGTTTGCCATCGTCGGGCCCAATGGGTCGGGCAAATCCTCGATCCTGGATGCCATCACGCTCGGACTCTACGGTGAAACGGCACGCCTCGGCATTCCCGAACCCGGCATGCTGAACCCGCAGGGAAAGGAATCCTATGCGGAAGTGACGTTTTCGGTGTTGGATCATTGCTACTGCAGCCGGTGGTCCATTGCGCAGGCGACTGAAACGCCGGCCGTCTCCGACATGTCGCTGTTTTCGTTGAACGGCGACAAGACATTGATGGAAAGCCGCTCGATTCCGGTGCGCAACCGCATCGCCGAGCTGACAGGGCTTGATTTCAAGCGATTCTGCCGTTCCATCCTTCTGACCCAGGGAGATTTCTCCGCATTTCTCCATGCATTGGACAGCGAACGGGCCGAAATTCTCGAAAAAATCATCGGCCCGGAAATGCTTTCCGAAATGGAAACATCCATCCGCACCCAGGCCGAACGGGAAACAGACCGCCTGCACCGGCTGAAGGAAGAGGCAGCCGGATTTCCCACACCCGACAAAGGCCGGGAATCGGAAATCCGGCAGTCCATGGAACAGGCGGAGGAGGAAATCCATATCATCGATCGGGATATGGCCATGCTGCGGGATATGGAATCCTGGCTGGAACGGATGACGCAAGACCCCGACGCCCATCAGCGCGCCGCGGAGGCCCTGCGCCTGGCTGAAACACAGTATGCCGAAGCCCGTAGTCACTATGAACGGATCGAACAGGCCCGGCCTGCCGGATCGTTTCGGGAAGGGTTGACCCAGTTAGAACTTCTCAAGGCACGAGCCGAAACGATTCAGGAGCAGATACGCCAGCAGACGGCTCAGACGCCGGATGAGGCCGACCGACTGAGCCAACTGGAAACCCGGCTGGCGGATATCCGCAGGGAATTGGCAGCAGCCGGGCAGCGCCTGACGGAACGCTCCGAAGATTTGTCTGCTGCAGCTTCTCTGGATCGTGACATTGCGGAGATCGAAGCCCTTTTTCTCAAAACGGTTACCCGCCTGGAAGCCATTGCCCGTGAGCAGCGGGATACCGTTCGGATGCAATCGGAACAGGAGGATAAAGAACGCCAATGTGAAGCGCGGATGGCGGAGCTTGGCCAATGGATTGAATCCAACGATGCAGATGCCGCTCTCGATGCCGAAATTCCTGTGATCGAATCACTTCTGAACCAGATTGTCACAAGCCGTCAGGAAATCGAAACAAACCGAAAACTGCGCATCACCGCAATCAAAGACGAAGAGCGGTCGGTCGGCCGGCTTCAGAGCCTGGAAGCAGCGGTTCTCAAGATACAAGACCAGACAGACATCCTTAAAGCGCGCCGATTTCAGCAGGACGGCCGTCTTCAGGCCATATACGGCGGAGAGACCAAAGCAGGGCTGAAGACCGCCATCGAACGCAGTATCCAGGAACTGGTCGCCTGCAAGCATCTTGTCCGCATTGCCCGCAAAGCCTCGTCTTTCAAAAATGTTCCGGATGAGCTGGCAGAATATCAGGCCCGCATGGACAGCTTGACAGAATCCGTCTCCTCGGAACAATCCCGTCTTCAGGCGCTCGAAGATCAGATTCATCAGCGCAACACCATCCGCCGGTTCGATGCGGAAAGAAGTGCGCTGGAACAGGGAAAGCCCTGCCCTCTCTGCGGTGCGTCGCATCATCCCTTTCTGGAAGCCGGGATGCTTGATTTTTCGGAACTGGACGACATCGTGCGGGAACGCGAAGAAAGAATCCGCGGACTGGAAACCGAACGGGCTGTTTTTGAAAAAAAAGCGCAGAACCTGCTCTCTCGAAACAGTGTTCTGGAATCATTCAGAAACGAATGGTCGGAACGATGCGCCGCTGTCGATCACGCATGGGATTTCGGCGACAGTACCTCCCCGAAAGAACGGATCGATGCGGTTCGGCATGCCACCCGTGTGGCCCGATCCAAAATCCGATCGGCCTGGTGGGTATCCTGGCGGGTCCGGTGGACGGACCGTCGTCTGACTCGAAAAAACGAAGCCCTTGCCAAGCGCCGGTATATTCTGGATCAAGCACTGGAACAAAATCAATCCCATCGGAAAGAAACGGCCCGAATCGATGCGGAATTGATCCTTCTGGAGGAACGTGCCAACACTGCCCGTGTTGAACTGGGGCACAGACTCGAACGCCTGCTGGAAACCTTGCCGGAACCAGGCCAGGAGCTCCAGCCGGTGGAACGCCTCCAGGAACGGCTCGACAACTACCGCAGCAAGATTCAGGCGCGTAACTCCGTGGCTGATGAACTGCTGCGACTGCGAAGCTACCAGCAATCCTTTTCCGAAATTCGCGACCAGCTCCAGGCCGAATCGGAGATACTGACGGCCGAAGGAGAAACGCTTCAGCGCAAGCTCACCACCCTCAAGGCCGATCGCGAATCCCGGTACGGGGTGCTGGATCCGGGTGCTGAACGCCGGGAACTGGAAAGCCGGATAGAATCACTCGCCTCCGAAGAAATGGCCTTATCCAGAGAACTCGATTCCCTGCGTGTACGCCTCGCCGCCGACCGGGAAGCACTTGAGCGGATGCACCATCAACTGCAGGATATCCGCCAGGAAGCGGAAACCGCCGAACGGATACTGCTGGAACAATCCAGCGCGGCGGGTTTCGATACCATGGATGCCATTCGGGAGGAGATCTCCGTGCTTCAGGGCGAATCGGAGATCAGCCGCCTGCTGGCGGATGCCGATGCTGCTCGAACGGCAGCCCGCCAGTCATTGGCGGATCTTGAACCCAAGCATCCGACGGAGGATTCTCTGGAAACCGTCCAGTGGAAAATTTCCGATGCCCTCAAGCGGCTGCAGGAACGAACCCAGGAAATCGACAGCGGAGAGCGTATTCTGGAGCAGTATCGGCAGACCGAACGGGAATACCGGGAACTGCTTCAGGCCATTGCCGTCCAGGAAAAGGTCTGCGATGAAGCCGTGGCGGTTCGTAACGCCCTAAAAGCACAGGGAGATTCCGGAACCAATCTCCACCATATCCTGATGCAGCAATTGCTGGATGAAACCAACCGGCATCTGACAGCCCTCAGCAGCGGCCGTTACACCCTGAAACCGTCCGGAGAAAACGGGCTGGGACTTCATATCGAAGACGCCCTTCAGTCCGGAGAACAACGGCCGGTCAAGACACTCTCGGGCGGAGAATCTTTTCTGGTAAGCCTTTGCCTGGCGCTGGGTCTGTCGAACATGGCCGCCCAGCGTCACAAGATCGATTCTCTCTTTCTGGATGAAGGCTTTGGTGCCCTGGACGATGAAATGCTTTACAAAGTGATGGCTGCCCTCAAAAATCTTCGGGCCGACGGCAAGACAGTGGGCATCGTCTCCCATGTCAAACGGCTGGCCCAGGAAATTCCCACCCAGATCCGGCTGGAAAAGGAACCGGGAGGTTCCAGCCGACTCATGGTGGTGGCATAG
>CAZBUL010000167.1:0-4065 GCA_964495045.1 uncultured Desulfobacterales bacterium
TTGATTGTCTTTGGCCAGCAAGACAATCCCCAATGGCCCTTTTCCCAGTTCTTTGCAGCATTGTCCGGTTAGGTTCTTGCATGCAATAAAAAGTCATTTAATATCAGTATATTATATTTTGATATTTTGTTGTATTTCAGCAAAAATTAAACATTGAATATTTTTTAAAATAACAACTAATTGATATTATATGATTAAATTTTTTGTATGCAAGAACCTAACCGGACAACACTGAGTTCTTTGATGATTGGATATTTGATCATCGTGTTTCGAGGCATAAGAAACGAAAAATGTCCTACCCTTTGATAAAATAAATGAGTGACACTGCAACACCGATCATGACGACCATTTTTCGAAGCGCCTGCGGCGGGATGCGGCCAGCCAGCTTTCCGCCCAATGTGCCGCCCACCAGGGCACCGACGGCCATGACCAGTACCACGGACCAGACGACCTTTCCGGAGAACAGAAAGAAGATGGCGGTAGCGATGTTGATGCTGAATGCCATGGCCTGTTTCAGGGCATTGAGGCGGGTCATGGAGTCATCCAGAATCAGACCCAGAACCGCCAGGATGATGACGCTGAGTCCGGCACCGAAATAGCCGCCGTAAATGGCGGCCGGGATGACGGGCAGTATGGTCCATGCTTCATGAATTGCTGCCGATCCCGTTTGGCTGCCGGAGCGGCGGACAAGCCATCCCCGCACCGGGTCCTGGATGGCCAGCAGCCCGGATGCCAGCAAGATCAGAAATGGCACCAGCGTCCGAAATGCCTGTTCGCCGGTATTCAGCAGGAGAATACCGCCGGCGATACCGCCAATCACGCCCACCGGCAAGAGCAGCAGAACTCTTTGCCGCTGACCCTGTAAATCCCGCATCTGAGCGAATGTGGCGCCGAGATATCCGGGACAGAGGGCCACCGTATTGGTGATGTTGGCGGCCACTGCCGGAATGCCGACCGCGGTCAGCATCGGAAATGTAATGAGGGTACCGCCGCCGGCCAGTGCGTTCACCGCACCGCCGGCAACGGCCGCCATCCCTACCAGTATGTATTCCAACCAGCTCAATGTATTATTTCCCAGTCATGTCAAAGCGAACGCTGTTTCATTCTTTGGATCATCTCATCGATGGACTGTCCGTTCGGTGCCATAGCCAGGGGATTGACGGCCAGCAGTTCTTCCCATGCCTGCATGGCGCCCGGCAGGTCGTTCATTTCGTGCATCAGCACAATTCCCTTGTTGAACCGGGCGATTTCGTGTTTGGGATCGATCTGGACAGCCTTGTCGAAACAGGCGATCGCCTTGTCGAATTGGCCGGTTTTACGGTACATCACACCCTGGTCCGTCCAGACATCGGCACTGTTGGGATTTAACGCAAGCGCCTTGTTATATGCGGCAATGGATTTTTCCGGAAGGTCGGCGTCAAAATAGAGGTTCCCCAGTTGTATCCAGTCGGCCGCATTGCCGGAATTTTGGGAGGTTTTCAGCTCCAGTTCGGCAATTCGGTTCGACACGTCCGGCGGCGCTTGCTGCGCTATATGCGGATGCGGATCTGCCGCGGGGGTGTCTCCGGTCTTGTATATCGTCAGCAGCACGCCCGAGATGAGCCCCGCAATATAGGCGATTGCAATGATTCCAAAAGGAAATCTCTTCTTTTCATCGGATGGTGAGACGGTCGGAGATGAATTTTTGTTGATTGTTTTCTGCTTTGCCATGCCTGCCTCCGGAATGCGAATTCTTTTTTTCAATTCTTTCATAACTGGCATCATACAGCAAATGGATTTTGATCACTTTCAAAAGAGAAAACAAAAAAACTGGTTTTCACTTTTCCGATATGGTAAAGAAGTTCAGTGATACCCCGTCTGAAGATCCTCACCATTATTCTGTCCAGGAGGAGCGATCATGTGGAAAACAGTCAGCACGGAATGGGCCGGGGTCGAACCCGCTGTCAAACAATTCCTTCCGCCATGTCAAATACGCTGCCCCATCAACGAAGACATTCAGCGTACCAATGTGCTTATTTCCCTGCTGCCCGAAGACCCGGAGGCGGCTACCGAAGGCATCGTCCAGATCGGTGATTATCTTTACGAAAAAAATCCATTTTTCCCGGTCTGCGGGTATGTCTGTGGACTGTGTGAACTCGAATGCAACTATCAGTCCAAGGGCGGCGCGATTCGGCGAAGGCTGCTGAAGCGTTTTGTGGCGGATACCTATATCTACCATCTCGAAAAACGCGACGAATACACCCTCATCAAGAATCGGGAAAATGTGGCGGTCGTAGGTGGCGGTCCGGCCGGGCTGATGTGCGCTTTCGATTTGAGCAAACGGGGATATCGGGTGACGGTCTTTGAAGCCTCCGAACGCCTGGGCGGCGCGTTGTGGCTGATTCCGCGTTACCGCTTGCCGGAAAAGGTGCTGACTTCGACATTGGACAATCTCGTCAGGCTGGTAGGCATCGACGTCAAATACAACGTCCGCATCGGTGAGGGCAAGTGGACGCTCGAAAAACTGCGCAACGACGGCTATCAGGCGGTATTTCTGGCCCAAGGAACACCGGCTCCGAGAACCCTTGGCTTCGGCGGGAAAGAAGTGGCCGGGCAGGATTTGTCTGGTGTCATGTACGGCCATACGTTTCTCTACGAGGTCAGCCATGGCTACATCAAGCCCAACTACTTCCGGGGAAAGAAAGTGCTCGTGATCGGCGGCGGAAATGTGGCCTTCGATGTGGCCCGCACCGCCCGCCGGCTGGCTGGAGAAACCACCATGGTCTGCCTCGAGTGCGAAGACCGCACCTCCCGGGATCGGGTGCCGGCCGACTGGGAAGAAATCCGCGGCGCGTGGGAAGAAGGCATTCGGATCGTTTATTCGCGGGGCGTGAGCCGGATTGTCGGAACCGGCGAGCGGATGCAGAAAGTCGAGTGTCCCCGCTGTCTGGGTGTTTACGATGCCAAAGGATTCCATCCCCGATTCGATATGGACGATCTCCTTACCCTGGAAGGTGATGTGCTCATCATCACTGTGGGGCAGGGGCCTGATATTCTGTCTCTCCAGACCGATGGGCTGCTGAACGAACGCGGACAACTGGTTGTGGATCCGCTCACCCTCCAGAATTCAAACAAGGAATGGATATTTATCGGCGGTGATGTCCGCCGGATCGGATTCATGGTCGATGCCATGAAAGACGGGCTGACGGCCGCAGAGTCCATCGTGCGGTATTTACGGGAACTGAGTCTGCGGGAAGGCCGCAGCCGCCTCTTCGAAACCCAGGACATTCCCCGCCGGCGCCATTACGAGTCTGAGCCGGAAATTCTCTGGATTCCGCCCGAAAAACGCATGCATTTCCGGCTGTTCGAAAGGGGGTTCACCCTTCCCGAAGCCATCGATGAGGCCAAACGCTGCCTGACCTGCGGGCCGTGCATTTCCTGCAAGGCGTGTATTTCCGTGGGTATCCAGAAAAACCTGCCGCATGTGGAAGTCAACACCGAACGCTGTTGCGGGTGCGGCATCTGTGTGTCGATGTGCTACTACGGGGCGGCCCAGTCCAGGGACATGGAAAACAGACGGGTGTCGGTAACGGACAGTTTCAAATGCAAATCCTGCGGATTGTGTGTGGTGGCCTGCCCCTCCAATGCCCGGCGGATGGTCGGAGACCCGATGGAACAACGCATCGAGGCGGTTTATGCCGCTCTCGCCTCATGACGAAGGAGGCCGGTCATGGAAATCTATAACCCCCGAATCGTCTGTTTCTCGTGCAATTTCGGCTGGGGATATCTGAGCGACGAAGCCACCATCGGAGCGACCGTTTTGAACTGGATTCCCGTGGTCTGCAGCGGCAAGATCGACACCGATCACATTTTGAAAGCATTCCAGGCCGGGGCCGACGGCGTGCTGATATTGGGATGTACCGAAGGGCACTGCCATTTTCAGGACGGCAATTATCACACCCGAAAAAAAGTCTTTCTGATCCACAAAGTTCTGGACGCCTTCGGAATCGATCCGAAACGACTGGTCATGGAACTCGATATCGATCCAGAGGGAAAAAAAATCCCGCAGTTGATCGCTCAGATGCG
>CAZBUL010000167.1:4165-6550 GCA_964495045.1 uncultured Desulfobacterales bacterium
TTTTTTAGGAAAACGACATGGCTGAAAAACCGAAAGTGGCGATTTACTGGCTGGGCGCCTGCGGCGGATGCGATGCGTCCATGGTGGATTTGAATGAAGGGCTCTTGCAGGTGGCCGACGCCGTCGATATTGTTCTGTGGCCGCTGGCGATGGATTTCAAGTATGCCGGGATTCAGGCGATTCCTGACGGCGGGATCGCTCTCAGTATCCTTTCGGGCGCTGTCCGCAATTCCGACCACCGGGAAATGGCCGAACTCCTGCGGAAAAAATCCCAGGTCGTGATGGCGGTCGGCGCCTGCGCCTGTTTTGGCGGCACGCCGGGGCTCGCCAATTTTTGCGGCAAGGAAGAAATTTTCAACTGGGTTTATCAGGAGGCACCGACCGTGGTGAATCCGTCCGGCAGCCGTCCCCAACCGAAAACCGTTCTGAACGATGTTACGCTGACCCTTCCGGAATTTTATGATCATGTCTTTACCCTGAATCAGGTCATCGATGTGGATTATTACCTGCCGGGATGCCCGCCGCCGCCCGAACTGTTCGTCAACGCCATTCATGCGGTGCTGGCCGGCGATCTGCCGCCCAAAGGCTCCACCCTGGCGCCACGAAAAGCCCTTTGCGACACATGCCCGCGCAATCTGCGAAAGCCGCATCGCATGGAAATCCGGGCTTTCAAACGGATTCATACGGTGGAGGCCGATCCTGACGAATGTTTTCTGGCAGCCGGCATTGTCTGTATGGGGCCGGCCACCCGAAATGGGTGCGGAGAAACCTGCATCCGGATCAATGTTCCCTGTCGGGGCTGTTTTGGTCCCCTGCCGGGTGTGGTGGGCGCCGAACCCAAATTCCTGTCCGCGCTGGCATCGCTTCTGGTCGTGGAGCGGGACGATGAAATCAAGGAAGCCATCGACTCTTTCGATGATCCGGTCGGTTATCTCTACCGGTTCACCCAGCCTTCATCCATTTTGGGTCAAAAACGTATCCGCTCATCCACGGAGGACGGATCATGACAGTCCAAACCCTTACCATCGATCCCATCACCCGGCTGGAAGGCCATGGCAAGATCGAAATCTTTCTGGATGATCAGGGAAATGTGGCGGATGCTTTCTGGCAGGTGACCGAGTTGAGAGGTTTCGAGCGGTTTTGCCTCGGCCGGCCGGCCGAAGAAATGACGCGCATCGCCCCCAATATCTGCGGAATATGCCCATCGGCCCATCACATGGCCGCCGCCAAGGCGCTGGACGATCTCTACGATGTGGAGCCCACCCCCACGGCCAAATTGATCCGGCAGCTCGAATTCAATGCTTTCTATATTGAAGACCATTACGTTCATTTCTTTTTTCTGGCAGCCCCGGATTTCGTGGTGGGGCCGGATGCAGATCCGGCCGAGCGGAATATTCTGGGGGTGATCCGGAAACTGGGAAAAGACGTCGGTGAACGGGTCATCGATATCCGGAAGAAAAACCGGTCCATTATCCGGATGCTTTTCAGCAAAGCGCCCCACCCCGAAGGAGGATTGCCGGGCGGGGTTCCCCGCGGCATCGCTTCGGATGAGCGCCGGTGGATCCAGGAAATCGCCGATGATTCCGTCGCGTTTGCGGTGTCCGCCATGGATATTTTCAAAGAAGTGGTGCTGCGCAATGATAAGAATCTCGCTTTGGTGCAAAATGACGCCTATCGCCTGAAAACCTGCTATATGTCGCTGGTGGATGAAAACGACCGGGTCTCTTTTTATGACGGCACTGTCAAGGTGATCGATCCGGACGGCCATGAGCTGATGCGGTTCGATCCAAGGGATTACATCGCGCATATCGGTGAATGGGTCGAGCCGTGGACATTTATCAAAATGAGTTTTCTGAAACAGCTCGGCTGGAAAGGGCTGGTGGAAGGCGCCGGCACATCCCTTTACCGGGTGGCGCCGCTGGCCCGCCTGAACGTGGCGGAAGGCATGGCCACCCCGCTGGCGCAGAAAGAATATGAAGAAATGGTGGATGTATTGGGAGGCAAACCGGTTCACCATACACTGGCCATGCACTGGGCCCGGTTGATCTGTGCGCTTCAGGCGGCGGAGCATAATCAACTGATCGCCGCGGATCCGCTGTTGACCAGTAAAGACATCCGCAACATGAATCTGCGCCTGAAACGAGTCGGCATCGGCTGTGTGGAAGCGCCGCGGGGAACGCTCTTTCATCATTACGAGACGGATGACCGGGGGCTGCTTACGAAAATCAATCTCATCGTGGCCACCCAGAACAATGCGGCGCCCATTTCGCTGTCAGTTAAGAAGGCGGCCCGCGAATTCATCCAGGGTGGAGTCGTTCGGGAAGGGCTGCTGAACCGGGTCGAAATGGCATTTCGCGCCTATGATCCGTGTCTGTCCTGCGCCAC
>CAZBUL010000168.1:0-1953 GCA_964495045.1 uncultured Desulfobacterales bacterium
GAACCCAAATGATCATATCCGGGCATTTTCTTTCCTCGAATTGTGTCTGGATAACCGTCTCGACATCGATCCAAGTGAACAGACGAGTATCTGATGGAATCATTTGTGGAAAACCCTTATCACTGTGAGGCGGTGTTCTTCTTGCTCTTTTGCACACCGTTTTACAGGGTGTTTAAATGTCAGGTCATCAACGTTTTGGATTAGGTCAAGGGGATGCGATGCGGTTCGCATTTTCCAAAGCACGAATCAGCTCTTCAAGGTTGGGCCTGCGATTGATATCCCCCACCTTCGCATAGCGCAGGATGCCGGCCTTATCGATGACAAAGATCGCCCGTTCGGCCGTGCCGTCGCTTCGCAATACCCCGAATTTTTCCGCTGTAGCGCCATGCGGCCAGAAATCCGACAGCACCGGAAACCACAGGTCTCCCATTTGACGGGTCCAGGAATACAGGGTCGGGAGATTGTCAACCGAAATGCCGAGAAGGGTGGCATCCTGCGCATCGAACAAGCCCTTGGCGATATTGTATCCCGGCCATTGATCCGAGCATACGGGTGTCCAGGCGGCGGGTACAAATGAGATTACGACGTTTTTCTTTCCCTGAAAATGCTTGAGAGAAACATTTTCTCCACTGAGGGATGGCAGCGTGAAATCCGGAGCGGGTTCGCCGACCTTGACTTTCAGTGTGCTGTCGATGGGTTTTAATGGACCGGTCTGGTAAATGTTTTCTTTGTATGCATCCGAGAGTGCGAATAGCGGACATGAGGTACCCGACATAAAAATGGCGATGGCTGAGAGTATTGTCAGAAATGATCGCATTATTCCTCCACGGCATGGATTATTTGTTGAGTTGCGCCTCAATCAGTTTCAGAAAACCATCATTGTCGGCGATGGCTCCCAGTTTGGAATAAAAAATGGCATGACCGTCGTTTTTGTGATGGGTGATACCGATGAAAAAAGGCGTTCTGACTTCGCCCAGTTGTTTGTGAATGACGAAATCTCCGTCGGAAAACAAGGGAAATTGCACCGAATATGTTTTTTTGAAATATTCGACTTCAAACGGAGAATTGCCGACACCGATGCCCACCATCTTCACTTTGTCCTTCAGTTTTTTGCTGTTCTGTATCTTTGCATAGAGGTCATTGATATGGGGGGCTTCTTTCTGGCAGTGCGGGCAGTACATGCTGAAAATTTCAAGAACAATCACCGACGCCTTGATCTGAGAGAGTGAAAACGTTCCTTCACCTTTCACACCGAGGTACGACTGATGATCGGCATTTGTGGGAATGAGAAGGCGGATGTCCGGCAATTTGCCGCCTTCAACCGGCGGTGCAGCTTCAGCGAACAGATAAGCAGGAGAGATAAAGAGATAAACGAGGATTGGTAACAGATTCCACAGCCTCTTCATAATAGCGGTCCTCCCTTGATGGAAGAAAACTTGTCAATTCTTCATGGACAAAATGCACAATCACTGAAATTGTCTTCAAGAAATCGGTTCAATTTTTCATTCATTTCAGCCACTGTCAATTCATCCAGACAGCGGCTGATTTCCGAATTATCACATCCTTTTTGCCGGCAGGGAACACACGGCATGTCCTTTGAAACCACGGCGTGCCGGCTGCCTCTTGGTGCCCAGCAGACGGCGGGTGACGGCCCGAAAATTCCCAGCGTCGGGATGCCGACGGCTGCGGCCAGATGAAGGGCTGCGGTATCTACACCGATAAATCCCCGGCAGGCGGATAAAACGGCGGCCAGCTCTCCGATGGATGTTTTCCCGGCCAGATTGAATGGCTGGATGCAGCATCGTTCAACCACGCGTGCGGCACGTCCGCGCTCGTCTGGAGAACCGGTGATGAGGACTGTCAGATCATATCTTTTCTGAATCGTGTCGATCAGTTCGACACAGGAACGCACCGGCCATTCCTTGTATTTCCACAGGGAAAACGGGTGAAATG
>CAZBUL010000168.1:2053-6520 GCA_964495045.1 uncultured Desulfobacterales bacterium
ACACAGGAACGCACCGGCCATTCCTTGTATTTCCACAGGGAAAACGGGTGAAATGCCAATAGCGGACGGTGCAGGGAGATATTTTCATAGGAAAACAGTCGGGCGGCGGCCTGTTTGCGGTACGATGGAACGGTGTGGTGCAGCGAGCGGTCTGCAACCGTCCGTTTCAGGGGAGACAAGATATTGAGATTGTGTTCCACGGCATATTGCATGCGTTCATCCGGCGGAACGACAAGATGCGTAAAAATGCGGTTGCGCCACAGCCTGCCGTCTTCGGCAAATCGGCCGATGCGTGTGCCGGCTCCCGAAAGCCCCGCGATGATCGCCCCCCGTGTACCGGTACGCAGATCGACGGCCAGATCGAAACGATATGCGCGCAGTTTCCGGAACCAGTCAAGCTGATCGGAAATCTTCTCCTTCAACGGTTTCCGCTCTTTTCGAACGATGATGACATTATCCGCCCAGGAACAATCCTCGATGATTTCTGCGGCCTTGTTCCGCACACAGACCCCGATTCGAGACATCGGATAATTATCCCGGAGCGCTTTGATTGTCGGCAATGTCAGAATGACATCACCGATATCGCCCAACTGAATCAGCAGAATACGGTCAAATGCAGATGGAATCCCCGGTTGAGTCATCGCTGTCAGACAATTCCTCTTTCCTTTTTGACGGCTTCATAAGCTTCCTGGATTTCATTGAATTTGTCATTGGCGAATTTGATGAATTCGTCGGGAAGCCCCTTGGCAATGATTTTGTCGGGATGATATTCCGAAACCAGCTTGCGGTACTGCTTTTTGATCTGTTCGTTCGTGTCGTCCGCCGTGCATCCCAGAACCGCATAATATCTGTTTACATCACTGGCATAGCGGGAGCGCATGGCCGCATACTGGGCGCTGCTGAAACCGAAAATGGAAGCCGCCGACTGGATCAACCGTTCTTCTGTCGGCTTGAGCCCGCCATCGGAAACCGACACCCGCAGCAGAATATCCATCATGAGTTCCAGCATCTGGGGCTGAACATGAAACTGCCCATAGAACTGGGAAGCAAAACTCTCGAAAGATTCCGGCGCCTGCTGTGCCGTCATGAAAATGTTGGCGGCTACCTGCTGGCTTTCGGGGCTCAGATTCAGATCGTACGTCATGAACTGCCGCACGGCATCCATTTCCTGCTGTGAAACCTGACCATCCGCCCTGGCCAGTTTTCCCAGCATGGAAAACGCCGCCACAAAAAATGTAACCTGAGACGATTCACCATAGGATAGATGCATGTCCGGTGAAATGTCCACAGGTTTGTCATACAGATGGCCGAACACAGCACCGGCAATGGCGCCGATTGGTCCACCCAGGGCGAATCCGATCGCCCCGCCAACCAATTTTCCGATAATTCCCATAATAATTTACCCTGTAATATGCTGAGTTGTTTCTTGATTATGAAAATATTCAACCACGAAATACACGAAAGAGAATGATCAAATATTCACGGACATTCACGGACTTTCATGGACAGTATGACACGCCATATAGATTTTCAGAAAATTCATTTCGCAAGGCAGCAGGGAGGAGATAATACTGTCGTATATCTCCGACCGATAACGCCGCGAAATTATTTTTCTGAAAGTCTATAGCGTCCATCTCAGTCCGTGAAAGTCCGTGAAAGTCCATAAGCGTGAACTCGATGAGGCGGTGCATCCATGAAATATCCCGCTATCTGGAGATTAATTATTTTGAGCTGCCTCAAGTGGATGAATACATTTTGGTTCAGCGTGAAGCCCGGATGATTCGTGTGCGTTGGGTTCATACCGACGTCATCAGCGAAGGGATGTTTCGATTTCATCGAGAAAACGGCTCTTGCGGTTGAATTGACCTTTCCGGTAACCGGCACTGGTCAGATACAGATATTTTTCCGAACGGGTGACGGCCACATACATCAGCCGGCGTTCTTCGTAAAGACCGGCGGTGGTTCCTGTAGAACGCCAGTGCGGGAAAAGCTGTTCTTCGCATCCTACGACAAAAACCACATGAAATTCAAGCCCTTTGGCGGCATGGATTGTCGAGAGGCTGACGCCGTGGGATTGGGTGTCTTCATCCTCTTTTTTGTCTTCGCGGATCAAGGCCGCTTCTTCCAGATAATCCACGATGGAGGTTTTCTGGGATGCCGAATAAATGAGCTGTTCGATGTTCTCCTGCCGGGAGGTATAGTCCATGGTGTCGGATTTGACGTATTCCTTCAGATAGGCCATGTAGTTGACCCGTTCGAGCACGGTTTCAACGGCCTGGGCCGGCGCCATTTCCCGGATGTCATCGAGGAGTTCCAGCAGTGATTTGAGGGCCTGATAAACTTTCGGGGCCAGCACTTTTCCGGTCAGTGCGATGCGGGCAGCATCCTGAAGACTGATATCCGGGGCTTTCAGGGCGATCAATTTTTTGACGGCGCCGGGGCCAAGACCTCGCTTGGGGGTGTTGATGATCCGATCGAATGCCGTGTCATCCTTGGCGAAGACGGCTGCCGTCAGGTAGCAGTTCAGATCCAGGATTTCCTTTCGCTCGAAAAATCCTTTTCCGCCCAGCATCCGATACGGAATTCCCGCCTGGCGGAACGCCTTTTCGAAGGACAGGGAGCAGAACTTGGTCCGATACAGCACCGCCACCTGATCCAGCGGGATTTTCATACTTTTCAGACTGAGAATCTTTCTGGATACCCAATCGGCTTCTTCGTTGTCGCTTTCGAAGTCATAGAGTTCCACCAGGCCGCCGTGTTTTTCGGAGAAGCAATTTTTCTCCATCCGGGAATCATTGTATTGGATGAGATGATTGGCCACCTGAACGATTTCGTCGGCTGACCGGTAGTTTTGTTCCAGCTTGAAAATTCTGGCCCCTTTGTATTTTCTCTTGAAAGACAGAAAATGATCGATATTGCTGCCCCGGAAAGAGTAAATGGCCTGCCAGTCATCGCCGACACAGAAGAGTTTGCCGTCTTTCATCAGCAGTTCGGTCAACTCTTCCTGGATGTTGTTGGTGTCCTGATATTCATCGCAGAGAATGAAATCGAAGAGATTCTGATAATAGGAACGGATGGACGCATGATCCCGCAGCAGGTTTCGTGTCAGAAACAGAATGTTGTCGAAATCCACGGCATTTTTGGATTTCAGTTCCTGCTCGTAACGATTATAGATGTCGATCATCCGTTTTCGGGCGACTGTTGGTCTTTCCTTGAAATAATTTTCCGGTGATCCCGAATTTTTGGCATTGGAGATTTCGGCGGCAATGACCGGAATATATGACTTTTCGATATTCATTTCACCGACGGCGATATCCTTGATCAATTTCTGCTGCTGGTACGTGGCATAGATCTGCAAGGGCTGCTGATAGCCCAACAGCGTACAATGCTCCTTGAAAATCTTGTAGCAGGCGGAATGAAAGGTACGGACCCAGGGAAATCGAAACAACGGAATGCCGGTCATCTCGACCAGGCGGGTTTTCATTTCTTCGGCGGCCTTGTTCGTGAACGTGATGGCCAGAATGCGATCTGACGGAATGCTGCATTGAATCAGATGTGCGATTTTGGCGGTGAGGGTTCGGGTTTTTCCGGAACCGGCCCCGGCGACGACCAGGGTCGGGGAATCGAGATATTCGACAGCCAGTTGCTGTTGATCAGAAAGTTTCATGGGTATCTGTGACGGGTAGAGGGTTGACGGTGTGGAACTTCATGGTTTGAATATTATCGGGTTGCGGCAGACCGCCGCCAATTTTATCTGGCTCAGGAAAAGCCTTTGCTTGGTGCGGAGGGCGCGCAGGCACCCGATCCGGTGTTTCCCAGAAAACTGGCACAACTGATGAGCTTTCGGGTCTCGGCCGAACCGCAGCAGGGGCAGGCGATTTTTTCCGTGCTGTTGAAAATGAGTTTTTCGAAATTCTGATGACATGTTTCACATTCATATTCAAAGATGGGCATTGTTATTCTCCTTCGAAAGGGTTCACCTTAAACGGACAGCATCAAGCCGACAGGACAATGGTCCGAACCCAGGATGTCGTTATCGATGAATGCATCGACGATGCGGCCGTTTTCGATCAGGTCCCGGCTGACGATGAAATAATCGATCCGCCACCCGATATTCCTGGATCGGGCGCCGAACCGGTAGGTCCACCACGAGTATTTCACGGTGTCCGGATACAGATGGCGGAATGTATCCACATAGCCGTTCTGCAGAATCCGATCCATCCAATCCCGTTCGATGCGCAGAAACCCGGAATAATTTTCGTTGGCCTTGGGATTTTTCAGATCGATTTCGTTGTGGGCCGTATTGAAATCGCCGCTGACGATCACACTGCGGCCCTGCCTGCGGTAATTGTCGGCATAATCAAAAAACGCCTCGTAAAAATTCAGTTTGTATTGCAGGCGATCTTCTCCCATCTGACCGTTGGGAAAATACACATTGAAGAAAATGAAGCTTCCGAAATCCATTTC
>CAZBUL010000169.1:0-1353 GCA_964495045.1 uncultured Desulfobacterales bacterium
CGCAAAAGCCGCCACAACCGCCAGGGTCGGAACCATATCCGGCATCGCACCCATATCGACATCAACAGCCTTGAGGTTTCCGCCGGTTACGGAAATGCCGTCTGCCTCTTTTCGGACCGTGCAGCCCATCTGCGAAAAGACATTTAGCAGTCGAATATCTCCCTGCCGGGAATCCGGAGAAATGCCACTCACCATGATCGTGGCACCGGTCACCGCCGCAGCCGCCCAAAAATATCCGGCCTGGGAGATATCTGGCTCCACCACAAATCGACCCGGCCGATACCTTTGATTCCCATCGATCTTGAAACGAGTATAACCTTCTCTGGATACCTGAACGCCGGCCTGGTTCATGATATCGATCGTCATGTCGATATAGGGTTTGGAGACCGGGCCTTCGGTCACCCGAATGTCCATGACATCCCTGGCAAAGGGAGATATGAGCAAAAGGGCCGAAAGATATTGACTGCTGGTGCCGCAATTCAAGGATACGCTGCCGCCCGTAACCGTTCCGGCTTCGATTGCAATGGGCGGGCATCCGGGTTGTTTCAGCGATGTGGTTTGGATGCCGATCTGATGCAGCCCTTCCAGCAAATCCTGAATGGGCCGCTGCTGCATGCGCGGGGTTCCGGTCAGGATGTATGTGCCTTCTCCCAATGCACAGACGGCTGCCAGAAGTCTCATGGACGTTCCGGAGTTTCCCAGAAAAATTGGGTCAATAGACGGATGTAAGCGTCCATGACAGCCTTGCACCCGCCAGACATCTCCATCCGGATGAATGGGAATTCCCAGTTGCTGCAAGGCACCCAGCGTCAGGCGGGTGTCTTCACTGTCGAGCCCATTGCGTATCTCGCATTCTCCGTCGGACAAGGCCGAAACGATCAGTGCCCGATGGGTGTAACTTTTCGATCCCGGCACCTGAACGGTTGCATTCCGAATGGATCGTGTTTGAATGTCAATCATGCATTTCTCCCTGTTGGACGGGTTTGGGATTGCCGAGACAGCCTGCCAGCGACTCTCTCATAACCTGTACAGGTGCCGGGCTGCCGGTCCACAATTCGAATTGAAACGCGGCCTGATGGAGGAACATGGAAAGACCGGTGATTGTCCGGCAGCCCGCTGTTTCAGCATCTTGAAGAAAACGGGTTTTAAGCGGTGTATAGACGATATCCATCACCAGAAGATCGGAAAACAACAAGGCTTGTGGAATCGGAGATTGTTGAATGTTGGGCGTCATGCCGACGGATGTGGTTTGAATCAGAACGTCGAAGGGAAGTTCATGCAGCGCTGAGATCGGAATGAAATCCGCGCAGAGAGCGGCGGCCAGTTTTTCTCCGGTAGAAACCGTCCGGTTGA
>CAZBUL010000169.1:1453-3247 GCA_964495045.1 uncultured Desulfobacterales bacterium
TTTTCGGATCGATACTTTGTGGGGAATGGTGATGCTGGCCCCCCGAATTCCCAGCGCCCGCATCCCCGCCATGCCGGCCATGATGTCCGTGACCTGAAACGCCACATAAACGGCATTGTAACCGGTTTCCGAAAAGGCCTGGTTGAACATCACCGGGCTCAGGCTGTGACGAACCGGATTGCCGATCACCGCATACACCTGCATTTTTGCATCCATGATGCCTTCCCTGTCGATTATTTTTCGGTGATGCTTTCCGCGATCGCATATCCAAAATGCCTGCCTCCCTGTTCCGTGGCAACAAGCACCTGATCGGCTGCAATCAGTTGCACCACGGATACCGGCTCACCGTTGGGCCGTGTCAGGCGGATCGTTTCGGCATTCTGAACCAATGTGGTAAGGATTTTGCCGTTTACGGACGCCGTGATCAACATCAGCGGCCGTTTCTCGATTTTCAGACGGCCCACAACGGCGGTTGTCGTGTGGCCTTCATGATCCACGATCTGAACGGGATCGCCGGCGGAAAGCTCCGAAAGATACCGGGTCTTACCGCCCGGAACGCGGGTATAGGCATGCACCGGTCCGGCATTGACCCGAAAAGGCCGGGGAGACACATACGGGTTGGAAATACTTTCGGCATGAATCAGAAACAGCCCGCTGCTGCTGTTGCCGACCAGCATCCCCTGCCCGGCTGTCATCATCGAACAGGTATCCACGCAAACCCGATCGCCCATCCCGACTGGCTGCACACTCAGAATGTCGGCAACTTCCAGAACCGTTTGCTCTTCCTGCGATCGCAGGCAGCTCAATGCTTGCTTGAGGGATACCGGATCGGCAGCATGCAGCAGAATATGCCGAACCCCTTTTTCCAGAATACCGAAGGCGGTCTGGGCATCCGACAGGTTGTTGACCTGGGCAATGATATCGGCACCCTGGGCGATGAGATTTTCGATGGGAATGATGCTCCAGTCCTGACAATCCAAAATGACTTTTTTATCCCGGCAGGCCGCCAGAACCGACGTTTCGTCTTCCTTGCAGGTGATCGTGCAAGAGACCACATCTTCTCCGGGCTTGATATCGCCATCCAGGGCAATCGTCTGAATTCTTCCCAGTTCTTTGATTTTTTCGGAAAAACCCGGAGGCACCATGATGCCGTCAGCCCCGTTTTCAATGGCCGTTGTCGCCAAATCCTTGTCCCACGGATCGATTTTGACCCAGATTGTTCGTGTCATTGGTTCACCTCTTCAAGGAAGGCCCGTAGGGGCAAACGACCGTTCGCCACGCCATTTGTCTGTTGGGCGAACCGTCGTTTGCCCCTACGTCCGCCATGTTATTTGATTATTTCAAGAAAGACAAGGCTCTGTCCACATCCGCCCCATCATGAACGATAGCGGCAATGGCCATCACCATGGCGGTCGGATCCCTGTGTTGAAACACGTTTCGGCCAATCGATGCCCCTGCCCCGCCGGCATCCACCGATCCCTTGACCATTTCCAGAATGTCAATATCGGAACTCATTTTCGGCCCGCCGGCAATCACGACCGGAACCGAACACCCCTGCACAACTTCCCGGAAAGATTCCGTGGAACCGGTATAAGATACCTTGACGATATCGGCCCCCATTTCATCGCCCACCCGAGCGGCATGTCTGATGACCTTGACGTCGAATTCATTTTTGATGTTTTCTCCACGAGGATAGATCATGGCCAGCAGCGGCATTCCCCAGGTTCGGGCATCATAACTGACTTTGCCGAAATCGTTCAGCATTTCCTTTTCACCGCCGTTTCCCAGATTCAC
>CAZBUL010000169.1:3347-6513 GCA_964495045.1 uncultured Desulfobacterales bacterium
GGCCCAACGGACATGCCGTGATCCATCGGTACGATAACGGTTTTTCCGGTATTGCGGTTGACGATTCGCTCCAGCCTGATCTGCTTGCCTAATATACTCATGACGTTTCCTCCTCGGTTTGAAATGAAAAAAGCCGTGAAGAGAATCTCTCCACGGCTTTTAAACAAAAAAAGCCGTGGGCGCTGTCTGCCCACGGCTCGATGCTGGTATTTTCTGCGTTTCAGCACACCACAGGCAGACAGGTGCGGTAATAATAAAAGTACCAATAATAAAATCTGCCTGTGAAAAACATGAAAAACGTTCCTTTCGAAATTGTTGCGTTCACTCCTACCATTTGTTCATTTTTGTTGTCAAGCATTATTCTTGACCCGTTGCGGCCATATTCTTTGTAATGTCATTGACAATGGCAGGTGACTGTTGATAATGGAATCGACTGATTTCAACCCAGCAAAAGGACAATTCAATATGCCGATACCGGGAAATTTACTGACAACCGCCATGGCCGTGATGCCGCATCAAAATCCGGAAAGAGCCATCGAAATGGCGCTGAGCCTGGATATCCCCTTCTGGCCGCAGCTTCCCAGACTCAATTATTACGAAGACATGTACGTTCAGGCATCCGAACATTTTCCGGGAATCCTGCTCGATTTGACCGAAAAAACGCTGCGATTTTCCATCGACAAGTTTATCGAAGAATTCGAAGAAACCATGGCACACTTCGAAGAGCCCGCCTATTTCGATATCAGTCCAACATATTCCGTGGTATATCATCGTTTTCTGGAATTGGATCATTCCCAACGGGCGGCGATCCGCGGCCAGCTCGAAGGGCCGATCAGTTTTGGATTCAACATCCTGGATCAGGACGACCGCCCGATTCTGTTCAATGATTCAGTTCGCCCTTTCATGTTCGAATTCATGGCCAAACGCATCAATGTCCAGTTGAACCGCCTCAAACAGCTCAATCCCAATGCCTTTATGTTCATCGACGAGCCCGGTCTCCAGTTTCTGTTCAGTGCCATGTCCGGATACAACGACATGGCGGCCCGGGATGATGTGGCCGGTTTTCTGGAAATGATCGAACGCCCTCGTGGCATCCATCTTTGTGGCAATCCCGACTGGGATTTCCTGTTGAATATGGACATGGATATCCTTTCCATGGACATTTACACCAATGCAGAAGTGTTTTCTTCATATTCCGGATCCATCAAACGATTTCTGAACAGAGGCGGAGTCATCGTGTGGGGCATTGTGCCCACCAATTTTGAGCCTTTCGAGAAAGAATCCATCGAACTGCTCAAGCAGCGTCTCGAGGCGGTGTGGAACTTTTTACAGGAAAAAGGGATTGACCGGGATTTTTTGCTTTCCCGCAGCCTCCTGTCTCCGGCGACATGCTGTCTGGTCAATCCGGATGGAGAAAAAACGGTCGAAAAAGCGTTTGACATGATCCGATCTCTTTCCATGCAGATGCGTGAACAGTATCGATTGACCGATTGAACATGCCTGTACATGGCGATTTTCTGTTCTCTTTGGAAACCATTTGACAATTCAAAACGTTTCTAATAAATAGTGGCCTGAAAGTGGTCCTATCGTCTAGCGGTCAGGACGCTGGCCTCTCACGCCGGAAACACGGGTTCGATCCCCGTTGGGACCACCAATAATTTCATTTTGTTATTTTGCTTGCACTTTTTCTGTCAGATAGACATAAACGGCTTCGAAGCATCTCCTTCGAAGCCATTTCATTTTTTGAAACATCGAAGATCAAACCCCACCCGCCAAAATTTCAGAACTTTATGTTCAAAATTGCATGGAAACAAAAAGCATTCAAACAGCTTCATAAAATCAAAAATCAACAGGATCGTGAAGACATTTACAATGCTGTAGGTACTCTTTCCAATTGGCCGGATTGCACCAATATAAAGGCCCTTGTCAATCATGATAGTCAATATCGACTTCGAATCGGCAGATATCGAATTCTTTTCAATGTCGATACGACCATAAAAATCATAGAAATAAACAAGGTGACCAAACGAAATGAACAGACATATTGACATTCAGATCATCAAACAAGGTGACCGCCCGGCCTTTGTCGTGATACCTTACGATGAATACATCAAGGTGTTCCCGAATACACCATGGAAACCAGATGGGGATTTGATTCCGCAAGAAGTGGTCGGCATGACCATTAAAAATGGATACACCCTTATCCGGGCATGGCGTGAGTATCTGGGGATGACCCTAAGCGAAGTCGCTGAGAAAATGCACATCACTTCGGATGTATTGTCACAGATAGAATCCGGCGAAAAGAAAGTGCGTTCGAAAACGATTGAAAAATTATCCAAAGCACTTGGGTTAACTATCGAACAATTGAGATAGAATCAGCTTTCCGGTTTCTCTCAGACCAGTTTCCCATCATGACCATGTTGACCCCATCCTTACCGGCGATTTCTGACCCCGAAGACAATACCCTGCCCGCCGGCCTGCCGCCAGTGATCGATGCCCATGTCCATTTATTTCCAGATAAACTGTTTGCCGCTGTCCGTCAATGGTTTGATACATTCGGCTGGCCGATCCGTCACCGGCTGGGATCGGAAGAAATTCTATCGTTTCTTTTCGATCGCGGGGTGTCGTATATCGTAGGCTTGCAGTATGCCCATAAACCCGGAATAGCCCGTGAATTGAACCATTACATGGCTTCTCTGTGTGCGGATTATGACAGACTGGTCGGCATGGCCACCGTATATCCTGGTGAGCCGGATGCTGCGGCAATTCTGACAGAAGGCTTTTCTCTGGGCTTGAAAGGCGTCAAGCTCCATGCCCATGTGCAGTGTTTCGATATGCGAAGCCAGGGCATGAAAACCGTCTATCGGGTCTGTAGCGATCATGGGCGACCGCTGGTCATTCATGCAGGACGGGAACCCAAAAGCGAGGCGTATTCCTGTGATCCTTATCTGATTTGCGGGGCTGAGTATGTCCGGGAAGTGCTGCGGGAATATCCAGAGCTTCGGGTCTGTGTGCCGCATCTGGGTGCAGATGAATTCGACGCCTACGCACGCATGCTGGACGAGTTCGACAATCTGTGGCTGGATACCACCATGATGTTGGCCGATTATCTCCCCTGCCCTGATATTCCGAAGCTGACGGCATACCGGCCGGATCGTATCATGTT
>CAZBUL010000170.1:0-2174 GCA_964495045.1 uncultured Desulfobacterales bacterium
AAAACTTTCCTGTTGATCTGATATCTTGATAAGTGACAATCGGACGATGATCCATATCGTCCAGGAACCATAGACCATCGAGTCATCGAATCACACGACGAATCGCTAAAAATAGTGTCAAGTTATAGTATTAGTGATTCATGAATACAAGGATAATTCGATTCGCCAGATCGTTCGATGAATCCGCTTTCACAATGATTCCGTTCCAATTATTCCTTTCAGCCATATTCAGGACGACACTATTTCATGGCTCTCGGCGTGCAACCATCCATTATCAACGGCCAGGAGTTACGATTCCCGCTGCGGCTGCCACATCGTGATATTTTTGCATGCCCTTCCCTTCCGGATCGGCCTGGACGGCTATCCATTCAGACAGCTTCGAGAGAGCCTGCCCGCTGTGGATGAGTTCTTTACAGACTTCGACACCGGCCCGAATGCTGTCGGTTTTTCCGACCAGATAAAGAATCGCACCGGCGTTCAAACATGTCAGATCGATGCATTCGGAATGACCGCTGCCGGCGATGACCTGGATAAACCGCACCGCCTCTTTCCGAATATCGCCAAGGGCTGCGATAGCGCCGTATTCCGACCGTTTCAGTCCGACATCTTCCGGAACCAGCGAAAACGTATTTTCCGATCCATCCGGATGGAATTCATGGATCACACTCTCACCGAGGGTCGAGAGTTCATCCATCCCTTGTTTCTTTTCGGCATCGAAACCATGCACAACCAGCGCCCGCTGATATCCGATTTCCTGCATGACCCTGGCCACTGCCGGCAGCATCTCACAGGAATGAACGCCCCGCAACGCATGGGTCGGACAGCAGGGGCTGGCCAGGGATGCCGCAATGTTCAGGATCGATCCAAACCGGATCTGAGACAGAATCCGGGCCAGAGATCGGGGATGTACCTTCGGGCTCATGCCGTTGAAGAGTCCGATACCGGTTTGCTGGATGCTTTGGGCCACCGTATCGACATCACAGTCCACATCGATGCCAACGAACTCCAGGATATCGACCGTTCCGCAGGAAGATGTCAGCGCCCGGGCGCCATGTCGCGCCAGTCTGGCACCGCCCGCCGCTGCCACAACGGCCGCCGCCGAGCTGACGTTGAATGTCTTGAGCCGATCCATGCCGGTGCCGGAATTTTCCACCAGCGGCGATCCAAAATCAGCATCGACGGTTACCGTATCGATATCCACAATCGCCTGCCAGGCACCGGCGATTTCTTGAGGTGTTTCCCCTTTCGCCGACAGTGCAGCCAAAAAAGCCCCTTGCTGCAGATCCGGCTGAAGGTTTTCCAGAATCTGCCGGAACATGTCGTAACTCTCGGTTCGGGTCAGGTCTTTTTTTTCGATCAACTGATGAATCTTCCTGCCAAAATCCCGCAGCGTTTCCGGTGTGTAATTCATACGCATTTCCCCCATGAATCAAGGATAAAGAAGAATTTTCATGCCCAGGCGGTTTTCCACCATTTTCAGGGCTGTATCGAGATCATCGAGCGGCATCCGGTGAGAAATCATGTCTTCCACCCGCACACGGCCATCCGCAATAAAGGACAACGCCTGGGTGCCATGGCGATAACTGCATCCATAAGCCCCGACAAGGGTCTGCTCGTTGTAATGCAATTGATTGAAATTGACCGACAACCGGTCTTCCGTGGGACTCAACCCAGAAAAAACCACCAGCCGGCCGCGGGGATTCAGCCGGGTCAAAGCTCCCTCGTAGGCGGCCTTCGATCCCACAGCAACGATGCACACATCGAAAAATCTGTCCGGACAGGATATTGCCCCACCAATCCATTCACACCGCCGCGGATCCGGATCGATATTGAAAGGCTCGGCGCCCATGGCTTTGGCAGCCCGGTGAAGCAGGGTGCCGGCCGGACCCGCTCCCCATATACCTACGGTTTTTCCTTCTCCCACACCGCCAAGCTCCAGGGCATTCAGGCAGCAGGACAGCGGCTCCGCAAACACGGCCTGATCGGCTGTCAATCCTGGTGGAACGGCAATGAGACTTTGGACAGGTGCGACCACATATTCCGCAAAACCGCCATCCCGATGAAATCCCATAATTCGCATGTGCCGGCACAGATTCTGGGCGCCGGCCAGACAGGATGGGCAAGTTCCGCACCAGATGCCGGGATAGACATACACCCGGTCTCCTTCCCGGAAA
>CAZBUL010000170.1:2274-6352 GCA_964495045.1 uncultured Desulfobacterales bacterium
GTGATCTCGAAATTCCCGATTTCTCGAACCATCACACATTTCATTTCCATATAGGCTCCTTAAAAAACAAAAAGGGTTCCAATGGAGGTAATTCTCCATTGGAACCCTTTGCCATCGGATTCCGATTTTTTCAGGATTTCGTCGTCTTCTGACTTTCCGGATCAGCCGCCAATGATCTGCGTCTTCCCATGCCGTTGATATCGGCACAGTGACAGCGGATCGGCGTCCCCGGTAACAGCGGCGGGACCGTCACGGATTTACACCGTGTTCCGTTACGAAAACCTTGTGGACTTTCTTTATTCATTTTTCACAACAATGTCAAGCCAGAACCCGTTCATACCGATAACCACCATAAAGACAGCCAAAAAAAGCGAACGCATCAGTGAACAGCGGTGCTCAATGGTTAAGCATTGACAGAGAACCAGGTGATGCGTTAATGATTTCCATCAAGGCTGGGCCGCACCCGAAATATTCAAAATCCGAAAGAAAAAGCGCACATGTCCATCAAAGGAATTGAAGTCAGGAAATTATCGAGAGGCAAGAAATGAAAACCGGCTTTTTCATGGCATGCCACGACTGTGATCTGCTTCACCGCGTTCCTCCCCTGTCGGAGGGATCCTCTGCCGTCTGTCGGCGATGCGGCGCATCACTCGTCAAAACGAAAAAGAACAGTCTCGATCGCACTTTGGCGCTGGCCATCACCGGGCTCTTTCTGCTGATCATGGCCAATTCCTTTCCTTTTCTCGGATTCAAAATCAAGGATCAAGTGCGGCACACCCTTCTGCTGACGGGAATCCATCAATTTTACAAGTCGGGAATGCCCTGGCTGGCACTGCTGGTTTTGTTCACAACCGTCATCGCCCCTCTGGCCCAGATTCTGTCACTGATCTATATCCTGCTGCCGTTGAAGTATCATCGCAAACCGCCCGGCATGTTTCATGTCTTTCGATGGATGCAGATGATGCAGCCCTGGAGCATGATGGAAGTATTCATGGTCGGCATTCTCATTTCCATCGTCAAATTGGCGAAAATGGCCCAGATTCTGCCAGATATCGCCGTCTTCTGCTTCATGGGCCTGATTTTCGTGCTAGCTGCCTGCCTGGCTTCCTTGGACCCGCATATAGTCTGGGAGCAATGGGAGGATCATCACTCATGCCATCCGCCCCATTGACCGCTCTCGAAGCCTCGCTGGTTGGTTGTTCGGTCTGCCATCTGCTCATCCGAAAACATCCGGCCATGGATGACTCGCTCGGTAAATGCCCCCGCTGCGGGGCAACCTTGCGTTCACGCAAACGTAACAGTGTTGCCCGCACCTGGGCGCTGATCCTGGGGGCGTTTCTGTTCTACATTCCGGCCAACCTCATTCCGATCACCAAAGTCACCTCTCTGGGCGTGGTTCAGACCGACACGATCATGAGCGGTGTCGTTTATTTCATTACAACAGGCATGTGGCCGATCGGACTGATCATTTTTGTGGCCAGCATTTTTGTTCCCTTGTTCAAACTGATCATCCTGACATTTCTGCTGGTGTCTGTTCAACGGCGTTCCACCTGGCGCAGAAAGGACCGAACCCGCCTCTATCGGTTGACAGAAGCAATCGGCCGCTGGTCGATGGTGGATATTTTTGTGGTGACCATTCTGGTGGCGCTGGTTCACCTGGGAGCCATTGCCAATATCGAGGCGCAGAAAGGGGTGGTGTTTTTCGCAGCCGTCGTGGTCATCACCATGTGCGCCGCCATGACTTTTGATCCCCGACTGATCTGGGATACCAAGGAGCTTGAAGATGTCCGAAAACACCCCGATTGACCCCGGCCTTGCCGAAATCTCGGAGCCTGTCATCACTACCCGAAAACGTCAATTTTCCCTGGTATGGATCGTTCCGGTAATAGCGGCTTTGATCGGCGGATGGCTCATCTACAAAACGCTGTCCGAAAAAGGGCCTGAAGTCATCATCACCTACAAAACCGCCGAAGGCCTCGAAGCCGGAAAAACCAAGATCAAATACAAAGACGTTGAAGTCGGTCAGGTCACGGAAATTTCTCTGACCGACGATTTGACGCGGGTAGCTGTCAAAGCTCAGTTCGTAAAAGGTGCGGACCCCTATCTGACGGAAAACACACGTTTCTGGGTGGTCCGGGCACGGGTTGCCGCTTACGGCGTATCCGGACTGGGCACCCTGTTCTCCGGCGCCTATATCGATACCGATCCCGGCATACCCGGCAAGCACGCTCTCAAATTTGAGGGTCTGGAAGAACCCCCCATTGTGAACACGGTGGATCCCGGCCGGATTTTCACCCTCAAGGCAGACCGCAAAGGGTCGATCGAAGTCGGGGCGCCGGTTTACTATAGGCAGATCACTGTCGGCAAAGTGATTGCCTTCAACCTGGCTTCAGACGGCAAGACAATTTTTTTCAAAGTATTCATCACCGCCCCGTATCACCAGTATGTCCATGAGAATTCCCGCTTCTGGAATGCCAGCGGGTTCGATATGAAATTAGATTCCCAGGGGATCAGCATCCAGACCGAATCTTTTGTCTCTATGATGGTCGGCGGGATCGCTTTCGACATGTTGAGCAACTACGAAAGCCCCGGGCCCCAGGCCCCAGCAGAATCCACATTCATCCTGTATCCCAGCCGTGGTGCCGCCGAAAAAAAGGAATACGCCGAAAAAAAATTATTCCTGTTGAATTTCGACACATCGGTTCGGGGGCTTTCGGTGGGCGCACCCGTTGAATTTCGCGGCATCCATGTGGGAGAAGTGATTGATTTAAAACTTGAATATGATCCTCACAAGAGAACTTTCGATATCCCCGTTCGCATCGTCATCGAACCGGAACGGCTGTATCTCAAGAAAAATTCCACCCCGCAAGAGCCGAATAAGGTCATCGATTATCTGATCGCCAAAGGATTGCATGCTCAGTTGAAAATGGGAAATCTGGTCACGGGTCAGCAGTATGTGGCCCTCGATTTTTTTCCCAATGCCGAAGCCAAAAAAGTTGTCTATCAGGGAGAATATCCGGTCATTCCGACCCTGCCCACCCAGATCGAGGAGATCGCCAACAAGGCCAGCCAGTTCATCACCAAACTCGACCGGCTCCCGCTCGATCAGATTGGCAGCGATCTGAAGGATACGATCAAAGGCGCCCGTCAAATTACCAATTCTCCGGAAATCAAAGAGACGCTGCAAGCGATCAAGACGGCTGTCCTGGAAATTCAGAAACTGACAGCCGCCCTTCGTACCGAAACAGCGCCTGAAATCAATGCCGTTTTGAAACAGGCCAAATCATCACTGGCATCATCGAAGGAGGTGCTGGAATCGGATTCCCCCCTGCAATACCGCATGAGAGACACATTGGAGGAACTCTCGGATACGGCACGTTCCCTGAGGGTACTCGTGGATTATCTCGAAAGCCATCCGGAATCGATCATCACCGGAAAAGGATCTGAAAAATGAACACCTTTAAATATACCGCTGCCATAGCTTTAACCCTCTGTATTTCATTCCTGACAGGCTGTTTCTCCCGGAGCCAGCCGGCCCAGAATTACACACTGAGTGCCATGCAGCGGCCCGAAGCTTCTCCTCTGGCTCTCTCTGCTTCCCGGTTTACGGTGTCCGTCGGCCCTGTGATTGTTCCAGACAGTTTGAAACGTCCCCAGATCGCCATCCGGACCAACGACAATCAGATGAGCTATTCCGAATTTCACAAATGGGCGGGGCTGCTGAAAGACGACATCAAACGCATTCTGGCGGAAAATATCGGCATCCTGCTGGCAGGGGAAGGCGGAACTGTCTCGACGGATGATCTGCTGATCGAACCGGACTATCGGGTGGTCATCAACATCAACCGGTTCGACGGCATGCCTGAAGAGAACACATGTCTCAACGCTGTCTGGACCCTCAAAGACCGGCAGCATCAAAAAACTATCGCCGTCCGTCAGTCTGTGTTCACAGAAAAGGTTGACGGCCCGGGTTATTCGGACCTGGTGAGCGCCCAGAGCCGGACGCTGGCGTTGCTCAGCACGGAAATTGCCGCAGAAATCAAAAAACAGTGCAACGCGTCATGATCATCGGCGGGCC
>CAZBUL010000171.1:0-1062 GCA_964495045.1 uncultured Desulfobacterales bacterium
GATGCCTGGAGCTCGGGCCAGATGTTCAGAGGCATCGAGCTGATTCTTCAGGGCCGGGATCCACGGGATGCTCACCATTTCGTTCAACGATCCTGCGGGGTTTGAACTTACACACATGCCTTGTCCTCGGTGAGGGCAGTCGAAAATGCAGTCAACGTCACCATCCCCAAAAATGCGCGCATCATCCGGAACCTTCTCCACGGTGCCCAATTTCAGCATGACCATCTCGTGCATTTCTATCATCTTCATGCACTCGACTGGGTCGATATCGTCAGCGCCCTGAAAGCCGATCCGGCCAAGACCGCGGCCCTGTCGGACAATCTCAGCAATGCATCCGTCGGCGGAGCGGTTTATTATAAAAACACGCAGCAGAGGCTCCAGACCTTTGTCGATAGCGGTCAGCTCGGGCCTTTCAGCAATGCTTACTGGGGGCATCCCGAATACAAGCTGCCGCCCGAAGCCAATCTCATGGCTGCGGCCCATTACATCGAAGCTCTCAGGCTTCAGGCCAGAACCGCCCGGCTTCATGCCATTTTCGGCGGAAAAAACCCGCATCCGCAGTCTCTGGTGGTCGGCGGCATCACGTCTGTCAACGATCTGTCCCCGGAACGGATTGCTGAATTCCTGTATCTCTGGAAGGAAACCCAGGAATTCATCAAAAACGTCTATATCCCGGATTTGCTGGCCGTGGCGTCGTTCTACAAGGAGTGGGGCGGTATCGGCGGCACCACCAATTTTCTGGCCTGGGGGGAATTCCCCACCACCGAAAAAGAACCCGACAGTCTGTTCATGCCCAGAGGGGTCATCATGAAGCGGGATCTGGCCGGAGTGGCCCTGTCTCAGCAGGAAAAAGTCACGGAGCACGTCAAGCACGCCTGGTATCAAGAAGGCAAAGCCAAACATCCGTTCGAGGGGGAAACCAAACCGCAACACGGGGATTATCAGCCGGGCGGTAAATATTCATGGTTCAAGGCGCCGCGGTATGAAGGGGCTTCCTGTGAAGTTGGTCCATTAGCCAGAGTGCTTGTGGCATACTCCAAGGGGCATGCCGGTATCAAAGCA
>CAZBUL010000171.1:1162-6342 GCA_964495045.1 uncultured Desulfobacterales bacterium
TCCACATGGAATTTCGGCCCGCGATGTGAAAAAGGTTTCCGCGGTCCGGTGGAAGAAGCGCTGATCGGCACACCCATTGCCGATCCCAAACGGCCCATCGAAGTGTTGAGAACCGTTCACTCCTTCGACCCCTGTGTGGCCTGCGGTGTGCATGTGATCGATCCGGCATCCAACGAGGTTTATAAAATCCGGGTGATCTGATGGTCATGCCCTGATCGATAGTAAATCTGGCATTGCCTATCCCGTTCCCCGGCAGAAAGCGTGACATCTCATGCTTTCTGCCGGAAGATGTCGTTTTGGAATCAACTTTTCGGATTCGCTTCCCTGTTTTCCCGGATATACTCCAGAAACAACTGATGGTGTTTCATGAAGTTCAGTTGGTGCCGGTAGATGAGATATACCTGCCGAACGATCTGCCACCCCTGAATGGGAATTTCGACAATACCTCCCCGATCGATTTCCCGCTGAACCGCATACCCGGACAGAACGGATACGCCCAGCCCCGCAAGAATTGCTTCCTTGACCGCTTCGGAACTTCCCATTTCCGCAACGATGTTCAACTGATTCAGATCCACATCGGCATGTTCCGAGAGAAAATCCCCCAGAATATCCCGTGTGGCGGAGCCTTTTTCCCGCATCACAAAAGGTGCTTCCAGCAAGTCTTTAACGGTGATCGCCGATGCTTTGGCCCAGGGGTGACCGGCCGGTGCCGCAAGGATCAATCGGTCTTCCCACAAGGGCTCGCTGTGCAGTTTTCGGTTACGGGGGTTTTTCCCGATGAATCCCATTTCCGTCTCTTGATTCAGCACCATGTCAATCGCGTCTTCACTGTTGGCGGACTGAACGAAGGTATGAATCTGCGGATGGGCCTTTTGAAACCGGCTGAGAATATAGGGCAGAATGTATGTTGCCGGCAGGGTGCTGGCGCTGATCCGGATGCTTCCGGCGGTTTTGTCTTGCAGCCGGATCATTCTGTCTTTGACATCTTCCCTGAGATAAAGCACTTTTCGGGCAAAATCGAACAACAGTTTTCCTTCGGGGGTCAGGGTGATTCCAGAGCCGTCGCGGTTGACGAGGCGGGTGCCCGCTGCATCTTCGAGGTTTTTGATGTGTTTGCTCAAAGACGGCTGGGTCAGCACCATTTTTTTGGCGGCGCGGCTGAAATTTTTCTCCGACACCAGGTGGACGAGGGATTCGAGCTGTTGAATCGTAATGTTTTTGAATGTATCGTAAGGCATATATCGATGTCTTGAATCTCGGTTCGATGGTTGTTCAAAAGGATCGGTGCCAATGGGAGTGAAACGATCTATTCAATATTTGACATCATAACAGAAACAAGTTTATATGCAACAACTGTCCATCTTCAGCACCGAAGGCAGGCATGGAATATGAGCCGACATCGGAAGATTCATCAAGGGGTAACGGGTTATGTCGAATATTTTGATCGTTGACGATCAAATCGATTTTATCGCCTATCTGGCTGAGGTGTTGGCCAATAAAGGTCATCAAATCGCCGGTGTGTCCGTCAGCATTGTCCTGTCCATCCAGTCCGTGTCTGTCCATGTCCGTCCATTCTATAAATTCACGGCCGGCCTTTTCTGAAAAAACATAATCCCGCCCAGCAGCGCCATGCCGATCCAGTCGCTCCACAGAGACGGGTGAACCAGCAGCAGCGCCCCGGCGATCAGTAAGCCCCTTTCCCATGCCTGGCAGCGTCGGAACAACCATCCCGAAGATGCCGCCGAAAGCGCGAAAATCCCCAAAAATGATGTGGCGATGACCCATGCGCCTTCGCCAAGGCTGGTTCCTTTCAGCAGAAGGGCCATGCCGGAAGTATGCAGGGTGAACATGAACGGGATGATGAATGCCGTTCCCGTATATTTCCAGGCCATCATTGTGGTCTTGAACGGATCGCCGCCGGTGAGGGCTGCGGCGGCGAAAGGAGACAATGCCGTTGGCGGCGACACTTCGGACAGCACAGCATAATAGAAAATGAACATGTGGGCCGCCGGTTCCGGAACGCCAAGTTTGATCAGGGCCGGTGCGGCAATCACGGCGGCGATGATATAGGTGGCCGTGATGGGTACGGCCAGGCCGATGATCCATAACAGAACGCCCGTGTAAAGCGCTGTGAGAAACAAACTGCCGCCGGCATAGCTGATGATGATCGTGGAAAGTTTCAGGCCAAGACCGGTCAGACTTACCACCCCCACGATGATCCCGGCGCTGGCGCAGACCACTGCCACATTCAGAACGCCAAGGGTGCCGTTTTTCAGGGCTGAAATCAATTTGTTCCATGTAAACCGGGTGTCTTTGCGGATAAAGCTCGACGCAAAACAGGTGACGATGGCCCAGAACACCGCCATGGACGGAGTGAATCCCAGAACCAGAAATGTGATGATGGCCACCAGCGGCAAAAAGTGAAAACCGTACATTTTGGTGAGTGTTTTCAGATCGTACTGTTTTTCGACATCGACGATTTTCATGCCGAATTTCCGGGCATCGAATTCGATCATCCACAACAGTCCCCAATAATACAGACAGGCCGGGATAAAGGCCATCCGGACGACATCCAGATAAGAAATGCGCAAAAATTCCGCGATCAAAAAGGCTGCTGCTCCCATGACCGGCGGAGTCAACACCGCGCCGATGCCGCCGGCCGCCAGAAACCCCCCGGCATTTTCCTTGTCGTAGCCGGCTTTCTTGAGCATGGGATAGGCCACCGATCCCACCGTCACGGTGTTGGCCACCCCGCTGCCGGATGCGCCTGCCAGAAAAAATGAGGCAATGACCACGGTCCGTCCGGCACCGGTCGGTTTCCGGCCCATGGCCGTGAAGGCGAAATCTACATAAAATTTGCCGGCGCCCGAAGTCTGAAGAAAAGCGCCAAAGATGGTGAACATGATGATAAACGTGGAGGAAACATCGATGGGAACGCCGAAAATACCTTCGAGGGTCATGTACATGTGCCCGACGATCCGGTCCAGATCGTATCCCCGGTGTGTCCAGGGAGCCGGCAGATACGGACCGATATAGGCATAGAGCAGAAACAGCGCAACTGTCACGGGCATGATCCAGCCGGATGTCCGGCGGGTGGCTTCCAGAATCAGCAGAATCAATATGACCCCAAACACCCGGTCCAATGTTTCGGGTGTGACGGAACGGTAAATGAAGTCTTCGAAATCGTACAGCATATAAGCGATACAGGCGATCGACAGCAGGGCAAGCAGAATATCGATTACCTGAACCCGGTTCTTGAACCGGCCGGCCATGGGGTAATACAGAAAAATCAGCGTGAGAATCAGCGCCACATGCACTCCCCGGAGAATCTGCGTGGTGATGGTGCCCACGGCGACATAAATGGCGAAGAGGGACGTGGCCACCGCAATGACAGTAATGACCTGGTTCCAGAAACCCACAGATTTTCGGGTAACGCCTTCTTCTTTTTCGATCACTTCTTCGACCTTTTTCATCTGCTCATCCGTGACCCAGGTCGCTTTCTTGTCTTCCATAAATTTTATCTCCAGAGAAAATTCACCCAGTTGACGATTGCAGGCAATCGGGTCAGCCGGATACGGATGCTGTGTCCGCCTTCATTCAAGTCAGACAGAAAGATATGTCGATTTCCGATGAACAGCACATGCGATCCGATACTGTCCACCGGAATGCTGAACTCCTGAATCCGGCGGCTGACATTGTTTTCATGATGGTTTTCAATGCCGTAATACTCCAGTGCAGCCCCGCTTTCCGAATCTACATGAAACAGGTGCATCTGCTCATTTTCGATCCGAAACCGCTCGATCACCGGCACATCATACATCGAATGGATGAACGTGTGCGTCAACACATCACCGTTTTCAACCGGAATGCACCGCCCGGACGATCCGATTTCGATAACCAGGGAATCGATTGCAATGGATGCCAGGGCCAATCCTGCGATCAAAAAAGCCAAACCCATCCACCGGGGCGTCAGGCGATGTTCGTTCCGCGTCTGAGGCTTACCATTCAAGGATGCTGACCGCTATCCCTGCTGAATCTTGATTCCCTTTTCCTCATAGAATTGAATCGCCCCTTTATGGAAGGGAAGGGGAGAGCCGACCGTGGCTAAGGACAACTGGATATTCTCGGCTTCCTTGTGGACGGCGACCAGCTCAGGCAGATGGGAGAACATGGCGTTCAGAATGTCATAAGCCAGTTTGGGATCCATGTTGGCATTGGCGATCAGGATGTTTCCGACCGCCGCAACAGACACATCCGTATCGACACCGCTGTAAACCCCTTTGGGAATCGTGGATTTAAAATACACCGGGCCGTATTTGGCGGTCATTTTGTCCACCGCTTCCCCATGGCTCAACAGACTGATTTTGGTTCCAGGTGTCGAAGCGATGTCCATCACCGATGCCGTGGGCACGCCGCCGTCCCAGAAATAGGCATCGATCTTGCCGTCTTTCAGGGCGCCAGCGGATTCCGAAGCCCCCAGCCGGTCGCGGGAGATGTCCTTGTCCGGATCAAGCCCGTAGGCTTCGAGCACCCGGAGCGCCTTGATTTCGGTGCCACTGCCAGGCGCGCCGGTGGAGATTTTTTTGCCTTTGAAATCCGCAACGCTTTTGAGTCCTTTACCGTCGATGGTTACGACATGCATCAGGTTGGAGTACAGCATGGCCAGATTGACAATCGGCAGCTTGTCCTTGAATTTGCCCGTTCCCATCAGCGCATCGTAGGCCACATCCGCCATGACGGTGCCCATGTCCGATTTGCCGGCAGCGACCAGCTTGCAGTTATCCACCGATGCCGCTGTCACTTCGGCCGCGGCTTCTACACCGGGAATATACTTGCTGATGAGGCTGGCGATGCCTCCTCCCATGGGAAAATATACACCCCCCATGCCGCCGGTGGCGATGGACAAGCGCTTCGTTGTCTGCCCCAATACCGGAAGCGCATTTCCCATCAGCATGAAACCGCCGATGGCCGTGCTCAGTTTGAGGAAATCCCGTCTGCCCAATCTGCCGTCGCTGTCGATAAACCGTACCTGATTCATGTCGATCTCCTTTCAAAGATTTCTGTTGTGAAGCCCGCATTCAGGGTGATGAAACGGGCGGGCGTCAATCTCAAACCATGCCGAAGAGGCGATATAATGAAACGAATGCAATAAAAAAACAAAAATTATTTTTTGATACTTA
>CAZBUL010000172.1:0-6284 GCA_964495045.1 uncultured Desulfobacterales bacterium
ATATAAGGGCGGGCCCCACCGTGTTCACCATAGAATCGTCGGAAATTCAGCAGGCTTTCGCCATCGAAATATCCGAAATGCTGGCAGACATGGAATCGGCTCTCCTCGGACTCGAAACTCATCCCGCCAATACAGAAGAACTGAATCGTCTTTTTCGGGCAGTTCACACCATCAAGGGATCGGCCGCTATCGTCTCGGTGATGCCCATCGAGAATTTCTGCCATGCCATCGAAAATATTCTCGTTCAGGTCCGTGAGTACAGGCATCCCCTTTCCAGTTCCCTGATTTCCCTGTTCATCGATTGCCATGACCATATCTGGAATCTGTCGAAGATCATCCAGGCCGCCGGGTACGATGTGAATGTTTCCCTGCCGCAGCGGCATTTCACCCTGATCCAGCAACTCAACGCGTGGCTTACCGATTCCGGTCGAACGGATACGTTCCCCGATCCCGATCAGACGGCAATCGCACATAACCCGGCCGAAACGTCCAATGAACACGACGGATCTTTAGACGACATTCCCCCTGAAAAGTCATACACAAGCGATGCAGTCAACACCGACATGTTCCCGTCAGACAGAACTCCCGACGGAGAAAAAGACGCCGGCAATCAGCGTACTGTCCGTGTGGAAACCGTCAAACTTGATCAACTTTCCAATTTGATTGTCGAACTCGTCACCGCGGCTTCGGTTCTGGAAACCCAGGCCAGACGGCTGGGCGATATGGCCATGATTGAATCATCGGCCCATGTCTCCGATCTGATTCGGCAGCTTCAGGAAAGATCGATGGCGTTTCGGATGGTGCCCGTCAAAAACCTCTTTCAGCGATTTCAGCGGATGATCTACGATATCGGAAAATCCACCGGCAAAAACATCCGGCTCGATATCCGCGGGGAAGATACGGAGATAGACAGAGGGGTCGCAGAAAAACTGTATGAACCGCTGCTTCATCTCGTTCGCAATGCCGCGGATCATGGCATCGAACCCGGCACCGAACGGGAAAGACTCGGCAAACACCCGGTCGGCACCATCCACCTGACGGCTTTTCACGATGCCGGATGCATCGTTATCCGGGTGGAAGATGACGGCCAGGGAATCGATCTGGATGCGGTTGCGCACAAAGCCATCGAAAAAGAACTGGCAACTCCGGAAGCCATCACCCGAACACGGGATGTGATTCATTTCATTTTCGAGCCGGGATTTTCAACACTAAATGCATCCACCCTGCTGTCTGGACGCGGGGTGGGGCTGGATGCTGTCAAGAAAACCATCGAATCTCTCCGCGGCAGGATTGCCGTCGAAACCGTCACCGGCAAAGGAACGACATTTCGCATCACCATTCCGTTATCCCTTTCCATGATCAATGGATTGATGGTGGATGTGGGCGGCGGGTTCTATATCCTGCCCATCGACAGTGTCATCGAAACATTGGAGATGCCCGCTCTCGACACGTTGAGCAACGGGTGCATGCAACTGCGGGAACATGTGATGCCGTGCATCGGTCTTCGGGAAGTGTTGGACATCGTATCGGATCCGCCTTCACGGCAATATGTCGTGGTCGTCCGATATGAAGACGCCCGCATCGGCCTGGTGGTCGATCGCATTCTGGGTGAAACCAAGACCGTCATCAAGCCCCTGGGAAAATTCTATCAGCATGTCACAACCATATCCGGCATCAGCATTCTCGGGGACGGTTCGATCGCATTGTTCCTGGAAATCGACAAACTGCTCCACAAGCTGGAACTATCCCGTTAGCCCTCAGGATCTATGGACATCCAGCAGCACCTTGATGGCAGAACGCCGGGCAGCCTGTTCCAACGCCGACACCGCCGCCGATAGGGGAAACCGATCGGTGATCAACCGTTCAAGGGGCATGTCCGGATACCGGCGGAGCATATCCAAACCATCCTGAAACTGTCCGCAGCGGGAACCGATAACGGTCCACTCATGAATGACAATGGGAGACAGGTTGACAGTATGGGGGGATGCCATGGTGGATTTGAGGACGATCACTCCTCGGGGACGGCACAACTGCATGGCATCGGCCAGACCGCTTTCCGACCCCGTAGCCTCGACCACAATATCGGCACTTCCCGCAGCCCCAATGCCGATACGGGTTTTGATTCCATTCCAGGCAGCCATTGCCAGTTTTTCCGGATGCCGGCCGACCAGCATCACATCCGCCGCGGTGGACAGCACCCAGGCACAGAGAATACCCAGCCGGCCGTCTCCGAGAACAACCACCCGCTCGGAACCGTCCAGCGTCACCTGCTCCAGAATTTCACATGCCGCAGACACCGGCTCGATGAAAACCGCCCGGTCGCTGGAGATGTCATCGGGAATTTCAATCAGATTGGCGATGGGCAGCACACAGTGATCGGCCATGCAGCCATCCAGCCGGTCCATTCCCAGGGTGCGCCGATCCGGACAATGTCTGCCCAGCCCGTTGAGGCAGACAGGGCACTGCCCGCAGGCTGCATTGATCTCTCCGGCCACCCGCTTGCCAATCCAGCGGGAATCTTCGCAGGCATCGACCATGCCGATAAATTCATGCCCCAGCACACCTGAAAACCCCAGATATCCTTTGATCAGCTCGAGGTCGGTCTGGCAGATGCCGGCCGTTTCCACACGGATTCGTACCCATCCCGGCGGAACGGTGGGTTCGGGGTAATCTTGCCGAAAAATCAGTTGGCCATTCCATATCACGGCGCGCATTATTCGATCTTGTCTCCAAATCGATTTTTATAGGGGGCGACTGGGCCGGCCGGTGCCCGGTGGTGTTGTCACGGACAAACACGGACGGGCATGGACGGACATGGTCGGGCACTTGCGGGAGCGGCCGGCCGGTTGCCCCTGCCGCCCACATCCCACTATGCGTGCATTTTGTACCAATGACCACCGAAATCATTCATAATCGTAAACCGCCACGCGGGACCAATACGCTGAAAATTGTTTGAGAAACGCCAGGTGCAGCGGATGCACCTGATACGTGTCGTGATCGGCAACGGAATCGAACAGCACCGTCACCGCAAACGAATAGGATGTATCGATGACGGGCCGGTCGCCCGTCGCTGCCGGGGCACCGACATGAAGCCCGCAGGCAGCCTCGATGCCCTTGAGTGTTTCGAGCCCGCTGCGGAATGCAGCCCGTTGATCGGTTGTAAGTTCATCTTTCAGCCAGAAAATGACAATATGAGACAGCATGAAATTTTCTCCTCCAATTCAATTGGTTGACAAAGCAAGGTTATATTAAAATCATCCACGCACTGAATCCGGCGGTGGAGATCAGTGCAATCCAATCCGTCCGGCATGGATGCCAGATGATGGGCCGGACGGCTTCCGGCGAAAAGCATCTTGATTCCATGGCATCGGCCAGATGATCGGCGGTTTCGAAGGTGCGCCGCAGCAATGGCAGTGAAAAAGTGACCGTGCGATAAACCGGATTTTTGCGGTTTTGAACACACCGGCACTGCTGCGCCGCCGATGTTTCCCGTGCCTGTTCGACCAGCACCGGCAGAAAACGCACCATCAGGCTCATCATGGTGGCGACCTGTTTTCCCGACAATCCGGGAAAGGGCTTGCAGAACCATTCCACAGCCGTGCGGATGCCGGATGGCCGGGTCGTTGCCACCCACAGCACCCCCAGGAACATCAAGACAATCAGGCGCCAGCAGACCAACCCGCCCTCGACGGCCCCTTCCGGATCCCAGGCCACCGATATCACGGAATCACCGGAAAAAAAAGAGACGGTTCCTGCCCGTGCGAGGAAAATGACGATCAGCACCGGCACCAGATACCGGAGCGGATAAATCACATCCATGATCCGCAGACGGCTGCAACGCCAAAGCAGCAGGCACAGCAAAGACAGGCCGATCAGCGCCGTCATGCACGATTTGAGGGCAGCGATGCTGAGAACGGCCATGCAGGCCATTTTGAAACGCACATCCAGGGTCGTCAGATCGATCATCCGTAAACAGCTTCCATCCGGCAGATGCAGGGCATCTGGAGACCTGCACACCCCGCCTGCCGGATCACGGATACAAAGGGGCCGTCTTGAAGGACCGACCCGGCTTGCATCAGAATCAGCCGGTCGGCATACCCCATCATCCGGTCCAGATCATGGGTTGCGAGAATGACCGTTTTGCCGGATCGATGCAATGAAACGATCTGGGAAAGCACCTGAAGCGCGCCGGTATGATCCAGATTGGCGAAAGGTTCATCGAGAACGATCACCGGCGATTCCATGGCCAGAATACCGGCAATGGCCAGACGGCGTTTTTCTCCGCCCGACAGCCGGTGCGGTCTCCGGTCACTCAGATGCTGCATACCGACCACAGCGAGCGCCGATGTTACCCGCCGCTGGATTTCGGCCGGTGCCAGACAAAGATTTTCCGGCCCGAACGCTACATCATCATACACCGTTTCCCCCACAATCTGGCTGTCGGCATCCTGAAACACAAGCCCCACCATCCGACGGGCCCGCAGAACATCATCCGTCACCGACATTCCATCGATCCGGACGTCTCCGGACTGCGGCAGCAAGAGCCCGTTGAGATGCCGAAACAGGGTTGTTTTGCCGGAACCGTTCGGCCCGGCGATCACCACGCATTCTCCGGCGGCAATCGTCAGTGAAATATCGTCGATACCAGGTGTGTTGTCCGGATACCGATAGCTGAGATGTCTGATTTCAATCATGGGCGGATGGGTATGGGTCATGAATGGATAAAATCTCTCGCCATGGCGGCGATAGGAAGGGCGGCGGCGATTTTCAGGGCATCTCCCGGTAAAAACGGATACAAACCGGCGGCCAGAGCCTTGGACCAGGCCATGCCCGTGACCACTTTCAGCCACGGCACGCCGCAGGCATACACAATCAGGGCGCCCGCTGTCATGGCGATCACGGAATACATCGCTTTTTTCGGCCACTTTTCAGACAGCATGCCGATCACGAACACCGCCGGGAGATACCCCAGCAGGTAACCTCCGGTCGGACCGACGAATTTGGTGATGCCGCCGGTTCCGCCGGCAAATACCGGAAGACCCATCGCCCCGGTCAGCAGATAAATGGCAACACTCCACACCCCCCATCGAGCTCCCAGAAGCAGTCCAGACAAAAATACGAACAAATTCTGAAGGGCGATGGGAACCGGCCCGACAGGAATCGTCAGAAATGCGCCGGCCGCCGTCAGGGCCGCAAACAAAGAAGCATACACCATCATGCGAAGAGAAGATGCCGATTTCATGATAAAAAGATGCTTTCCGTCAATCGTTGTTCATACAGTCGCCGTAAATCACTTTTTTACGGGTGCCATCGGCCATTTCCAGAATCAGCGCACCGGCCGGATCGACATCCACCGCCACCCCGGTGGATGTTTCCTGGGGCGTCATCACCGAAACGTGCCGGCCCAGGGTGCATGTCCATTTTTTCCACTCTAAAACAACATGTTCCATAAGGGGATCGGAACCGTTCACATAGCTCTGGAGTTCATCGAGAAACCGGGCCAGTAACGCGCTGCGGGAAACGGGCTTTCCCGCAAGACGGTCAAGGGAGCAGGCGCCGGGTTCATTCACTGTCGGATCATTATGAACGTTGATGCCGATGCCCACCGTAACAAATGAAACCATTTCGGCCTCGGCTTCCATTTCAGAGAGCATGCCAGACAGCTTTTTCCCCTCCACCAGCAAATCATTCGGCCATTTGACGGCGGCATTCACCCCTGTCCATTCGCGAATCACCCGGCAGAGCACCAAAGAGGCGGCAAAATTGACGCGGGAACACCATTGCAGGGGGATTTCCGGGCGCAGAATCAGCGTAAAATAGAGCCCGCCATCATCGGAATACCAGGTTCGCCGCAGCCGCCCCCGCCCACCGGTTTGCCGGCCCGCCGCAACGACGGTGAAATGGGGCGCGCCTTTCCGGGCCATTTCGCGGGCGATGTCCATGGTGGAAGTGACTTCGGGGAAATAATGCATCGAGGTTTCCCGGTCTGGAAATTCCCAGGGAAACGGCGTGTCGGGAGACTGGATAAGCCGATAGCCTTTGGGTGTCGAGTCGATCTGGTAGCCGCATTCCTGAAGTTTCTGGATGTGTTTCCATACCGATACCCGTGAGATGCCGAGTGCGGCACTCAGGGTTTCTCCGGAAACAATGTCGGAGGCGGATCGAAATAGTTCGAGGATTCGGGATTTCATATCGGGTTTTTCGTTAGCCAAAATTTTTGGGGAGGTTAACGAAAATCGAAAGAGATGTCAAGTCGATTACGGTGAAAAGTCATTCATCCGTTC
>CAZBUL010000173.1:0-6274 GCA_964495045.1 uncultured Desulfobacterales bacterium
ACTTCCACCCGCTGGTCATGCTGAAAATGGAGCAGCACATTCTTGCAGACGATCAGGCAGTAATCCATGCCGATGGGTTTGTACGACAGCAGATCGTGGTATTCGAACGACACCTGATTTCTCAGGATTTCCGTCACCCGGTAGTGGTCGGGTTTGTCGGCCGGTTCGAAATATTTTTGGAACATCTCGGGCGGCATCCGTTTCAGTTCATCGTAATGGTAAACCGCAGTTTTGACGTAATCACCGAAATTGTTGGCACTGTCGTAATCCGTGGCGTTCAGCCGGAGGTTTTTGAAAGCGAATTTCCCCATTTTTTCGGCCAAAACGATGGCGATGGTATAGGTTTCCTGACCCAATGCGGAGCCTGCATCCCATACCTTGAAGCGCATCCTGCCGCTTCCGAAATGAACGGCGTGCTCCACTGCGTGTTCGATGACCGGCAGATCTCTGAAAAAAAATGTAAATGCCATGGATATTCCTCTTTATTTCTGAATGCTGCTGCGTACGTTCTGGAGTGAAAACAAAAGTGTTTCCTGCGTGTTGTGATACTGGGGCTCACCATGCCCGAAATAGATGGTGTTGACCTGTCTGCGGCAAAGCCTGAGCAGAGACTGATAAAAGACTTCTTCATACTCGCCGTCTTTGGAGCGGATGATGACAGGTGTATCGCCGACGAACAAGTCTCCGTGGTCCGGGTTATAGAGACAGATAGAATCGCTCGAATGACCGGGGGTGTGAATCACTTCGAAATTCAGGTCGCCTATGCGGAGGATATCCCCGTCCTGCAGGCGGTGATCGACACCTTCCAGAAACGGGGAAAAGGCATAGACTTTGGGATGAAAGGCCGCTTTGATCTGGTGAAGAATGCCCGTATGATCGGAATGATCGTGGGTGAGAACCACCTGGTCCACCTTGTTCTTTCCGATGCCGGTATGGATGCTGGAAATGATGTCGATAATCGACGGGTCGTTTCCCACATCCACGAGGGTGGTCATGTCTTCGATGCGTTTCCAGTCTCCCATCACCAGATAGACATTGGAGCTGTAAATCCGCTTGGTTCCCACGATTGGCATGATTTTCATCAGAATGGAATTCCTACTCCTGAGCGGCCTGTTTCTCGAATAATTCGGCCTGCTGAGACAGTTTGCCCAGGTCCAGAATCAGGGCGACATTGCCGTCTCCGAGAATGGTGGCGCCGGAGATATGCTCGATATCCCGATACATCCGGCTCATGGATTTGATGACGGTCTGGTGCTGGCCGACCACCTGATCCACCACAAATCCCACGCGGTTGCCGTCGATGCGGGCGGTGACGATCTGCTCGATGTCCGGAGACATGCCGCTGTGGGCGAACATTTCCCGCAGCCGGATATAGGGAACGATTTCCCCCCGAATGCTGGCAATATGTTTGCCGTGAGCCCGTTCGACATCGGCACGGGTCAGCTCCACGCATTCCTCGATGGCGGCCAGCGGCATGATGTAGAGGACGTCTTCGATCTGAACCAGGAGTCCGTCGATGATGGCCATGGTCAGCGGCAGTTTCAAAATAATGGTCGTGCCTTCGCCTTTTTTGCTGATGATCTCGATGGAGCCCTGGAGCGCATCGATGCTCTTTTTCACCACATCCATGCCAACCCCGCGGCCCGATACATTGGTGACGGTCTTGGCCGTTGAGAACCCCGGCATCAGGGTCAGCGAAAATATCTCTTTCTCGGTAAGGACGGTATCGGGAGGAATCATCCCTTTTTCCACGGCCTTGGCGCGGATGACATCCGGATCGAGGCCGGCGCCGTCGTCGCGGATGCGGATAAAGACACTGGCTCCGGAATGTTCCGCCGACAGGGAAACCGTTCCCAGGGCCGGTTTGCCGGCCGCCACACGGACAGCGGGCGTTTCGATGCCGTGATCGATGCTGTTTCGGATCAGATGGATGAGCGGATCGTTCAATTTCTCGATGACGGTTTTGTCGAGTTCGGTCTCGGCGCCATCGGTGATCAGTGTGATTTCCTTGCCCAGCTCCGTCGAAAGGTCCCGGACCAGCCGTTCGAATCGGCTGAAAGTGGCACCGATGGGCAGCATCCGGATGCTCATCGTGTTGTCTCGGAGTTCTGCGGTCAACCGCTCGACTTCCTCGGCCACCTGAATCAGCGACAGATCGTTGAACCGGGCGGACAGTTGGCTGAGCCGCGACTGAACGGTGACTAGCTCGCCGACCATGTTGACCAGATTGTCGAGCCGCTCTGCCGGCACCCGGATAGTGGCGGAACTTTCGACCGCCTGGCGTTTCTGCCGTTTTTCCCGGATGTGCTGCTGTTCGAGGAGCGCCGCCTGCACCTGATCGTTACTGACCATGCCCGAATCGACCAGCAGGGAGCCGATGCGTTTCTGTCCGCCCAACACAGCATGGAGATTGTCGGCATCCAGATCGCCGCGTTCCACCAGAATTTCGCCCAGCTTCTTGTAATCCGATGCTTCATGCGCCAGGTGGTTGTGATCGATCACATCGATTTTCAACTCACAGTCGTCTTCCACGAAAATGAACACATCCCGGATGGCATTCATGTCGCGGGTTGTGGTCAGTACGATGTCCCACGCCGTGTAGCACGCTTCGGGATCCACATCATTCAGGCAGGGGATGGCGTCGGTATTGGCCAGGATATCGCAATGGCCCAGTTCCCGGAGTTCGTTCAGCAGCAGAACGGGATTGGTGCCGGTCGCAAAAAGACCGGCTTCCGGGCGGAACCTGATCCGGTAGGTGGTTTCACCTGCCAGGGCCGGCGGTTCATCGGGAACCGCCGGGGTGACCGGTGCCGCTTCTACGGCGGGTTCTTTTATCGATGGACTTTCCGGGGCGGCCAGCATGTTCCGGAAAGATTGGGTGATCGCATCGGTGTGGGCGATGTCTTCGGCCTCGCCGTCTCCGGTGTCGTCGATCATTTTCAGAATTTCATCACAGGTGGACAGTGTCAGGTCGATCAGGGGCTTGGTCACGGAAATTTTCCCATTGCGGACCCGGTCATACACCGTTTCCACATCGTGAGTGAAGGCCGCCACCCTGTCGAATCCGAACATGGCGCCGGAGCCTTTGATGGTGTGCATGGCACGGAACACCCGACCGATGATGTCGGTATCGTCGGGCATTCTTTCCAGTTCCAGCAGCGCCGTCTCCAGCTCCGAGAGCAGTTCGTGCGCTTCTTCCTTGAATGCTTCCCTGTGGCTATCCATCATCCGAGCACCTTCTTTATAACGGCAATGAGTTGTTCCGGTTTAAAGGGTTTGACGATCCAGCCGGTGGCGCCTGCCGCTTTTCCTTCCTGCTTTTTTTCGGCCTGGGATTCGGTGGTCAGCATGATGATGGGAATGAATTTGCACTCCGGTTTCTCCCGCAGGGCCTTGATCAGACCGATGCCGTCCAGGTTCGGCATGTTCAGGTCTGTAATCACCATATTGAGGGTTTGGCCATTGACCTTGCTCAGGGCATCCTGGCCATCCACCGCCTCCACCACCTCGTAGCCAGCATCCTTCAGGGTAAAGCTGACCATCTGACGGATGCTGGCGGAATCATCGACCGTCATAATCACTTTGCTCATGATGCCTTCCTCCATGCCCACAGACAGGGATTGGTTCCACCCGTTGTGCAGGCTTTTGTTCTCTGATATCCGGCGGCGTCCAGAATCGCTTTGAATGTGTCCGGCATCTCTCCGGATATTGTCAGATGCCGATCCGATTGCAAACAGGTACGGTGAAGCGAGCAGATCAACTGCAAAAACGAAATATCAGCGGATGTAACGTTATCCAGATCCAGTTGGAGCTGATGGCCTCTGCTCTGGAAATCCCGCAGGGCTTCGAGACAGGTTTGTGCGTTCTGGATGGAGACATCGCCATGGACCCGCAGTCGGACATGATCGGGAGATTCTATGATTTCAAATGGATTCATTGTGTTACCTCGTTAAAATAACTCAACATTGTCACCGAGATCTTCATCGGCTTCCGGTTTCGGTTCGGTTTCCCGGATTGCGGCGGCCGGAGGAACGGCCGGAGATTCGCTTGCAGTCAGAATCGCTTGATTTTCCGCTTTGGTCTGTTCGGTTTCAGCAGGTGCTGGAGTGTCTTCGAACAGGATATCGTCGAACAGTTCGATGTTGTCATCGAGAAGGGTTTCCGAAGTTTCGGTCGTTTTGGTTTCAGCAGGCGCCGGGGTGTCTTCGAACAGGATATCGTCGAACAGTTCGATATTGTCATCAAGACCGGTTTCCGATGCCTTGGCCGGTTCGGTTTCGGCAGGTGCCGGTGAGTCATCGAACAGGAAATCATCGAACAATTCGATATCGTCCGCTGCGGTTTCCGGTGTGTTGTCCGGAGTCGTCCATCCCAGGCCGGCCGCAGTGACAGCGGCGACTGCACCGGCTGCGGCCGTTCCGGCAATGGCATGGTGGATTTCACGTTCCCTTTCCATGGTATAACGCTCGGCCATATCCGCCATGTCTTTGCTCGGGACCGGTTCGGATGCGCCCGGGCAGATACGGTACATGTTTTCGACCATGGATTCGAGCTCGGTAATGACTTTATGAATTTCCTTGCTGATTTTTTTATGAACTGTAATGCCCTGGATAGTGGTTTCGATGTTGCGGGTCAGGGTTTCGGCGTCCTGATCGATGCGCCCGAGCAGATCGGAAATATGTTCATCCATCTGATGCAGCGGGGCGATCATTTTTTGGATCTGGGCGGACAGTCCGCTCGGTTCGGTTTGCTGAGAAACCGTTACCGGCAGCCGTTCTCCGGACGGATCGGAGCGTTGGACATCGATGGCGCCGGCTTCGTTCATGATGTCTTTCAGGCTGGTTGACATGGCATCGATTTCCCGGGTGGTGTCGTTGGACAACCGGCTGATCGATTCGGCCAGAATGCCGAGAGCCGCCCCTTCCTGCCCGAGATGGGCCGCATGGATGCTGGCATTCAGGGAAATAAGCCGCATCTGGATGCCGATTTTATCGATGTCACGGATAAATACCGTCATATCGCGGGCGCTGGTGGTGATCACTTCCATGGAAGCGGCCCACTCCCGGTTCATGTCGGCATAACTGGCCAGGGCATCGGACAGAGATGACAATTTCTTTTCGAGATCCGCCAGGAAGGTTTCTTCTTTCTGTCCGCCTCCGCCGCTGGCCAGAGCCTTCATTTCACCGGCCATGATGGTGATTTCAGAAGCGATCCGTTTCAGATTGTCGATAATGCGGCCGACGGCCGAGAGCATGTCCGCATCGGCATCTCTGAGCTGAACGGTCTGCACCTTGCAGGGAACGATGGCGGCGCCGAGTTTCGAAAGAAATTGGGGTGGATGATCATTCCGCTTTTGGAACAGGTTCCGGAGATGGAATGCGTGGGCGTCTGGCGCTGCCGGTGCCGGCGCAGCGATGCTGTCTCCCACATCCCGGAGCGCATCACGAACATGCTCCAGGCGCTGGCGGGTGATATCGTGAAACTGCATGGAGGCCACCACTTCACCGATGTTTTGGGAAATGCGCTTCCAGCGAACGGCGATTTCGCCCAATGTCTGGGACGAACTCTGATGGTGCCGGGTCATGTCCGTCATATTCTGAACCGCCTGATCCAGAATGAGACGGGCATGGCCCTGCTGTTTTTTTTCGAAATCCATCATCCGCTGCAACCCCTGCCGGATCATATCTTCCAGACGGTGGGAATGGACGCCGAGTTCCGATGTTTTTGCCGTGATATCGCCGGCCAGCTTTCGCACTTCCTCTCCGAGAGTGGTGAAGCCGGTTTCCTGCGTGACAAGCCGGGCACTTTCGATCTTGATGAAATTGCACAGTACGTGGAGATTGCGGATCGTCTGGTCGAATCGGTCGAGCCGGCCGCGCATGGATTCGAAGCGGTTCAGCAGGGAAGACAGGACGGAGATGCCCTGTTCGGTCAGATGATCCTGTTCATGGACTTGATCGAATACGGTCTGAAGGCCGTCCGTATGCTGCTTCATATCGTCGCCGGACAGGCATTTCGCTACCTGGGAGGACAGGTCGGACAGCCCCTTGGTGCGGAAATAGAAATCCTGAAGCTTTTCGCCAAGCTGAATGAATTCCCCTTCCGTGGTTGCGGCCATTTCATGCAGGATCTGGTTGGCGTCCTGCAGACGGCCGTGCCAGGATGACGGCGGCGGATCACCAGTGCGGGCACTCCTGTTTTTCAGTGCGGAAATGATCATGGTCGATGCCTGTTCCATCGTTGTCCGTTATATAGACTTTCAGAAAAATAATTT
>CAZBUL010000174.1:0-6263 GCA_964495045.1 uncultured Desulfobacterales bacterium
TAAAGAGAGGGAAAATGCCTGAAAACGGTTGCCCGGTGAATGCCACCATTAACGAACTGGATCACATCATTCATTCCGGAAGTCTGAAGCATCCAAAAAGTCGGCGGCGGGCGGAAGATATCCTGCACTTGATGCAGGATATCGCATGGGGAAGGGCCGGCATCGATCACCTGCCTTCATTGAACAAACTGGCCGATGAATTGACGACTGAAGGCCCGGATGCCATCTGTCAACAAGTGGCCGATTCGGTACGCACCGCGTTGCGGACCCATCACGAGGTGTTCGTCAGCCATGTGGAAACCCATAACTGTGCTACCGGCACCTGTGTCAATCTGGCGCCAGCCCCCTGCCAGACCACCTGCCCCGCCGGCATCGATATCCCCACATATATCACATTGATCGGCATGGGCCGGGATGCCGAAGCTATCGATGTCATCCGGCACGACAACCCCTTTCCCTGGGTCTGCGGTCTGGTCTGCACCCGGCCCTGTGAATTCATGTGCGTCCGCGGCCGGATCGACGAACCCATATCCATCAAATTTATGAAAGCCTTTGCCGCCGAACGGGCCATGTCCGAAAGGCTGTACCAGAATCCGGAAAAAGAGCCGGACAAAGGCCAGAAAGTCTGCGTCATCGGCGCCGGTCCCGGCGGGATGAGTGCCGCCTACTATCTGGCACTGAAAGGTTACGGGGTCACCGTTATCGAATCCCTGCCCATTGCCGGCGGCATGATGATGATCGGCATCCCCCGGTATCGCCTGCCCCGTGAGGTGATCGACCGGGAAGCGGCCATGCTGGAGGATTTGGGTGTCGAATTTCGTTACAATATACAATTCGGCAAGGATATTTTGCTCGAAGACCTCAAGGCTGAAGGCATGGAAGCCTTCTTTTTTGCCATCGGCGCCCACAAATCTTTTCTGCTGAACATTCCGGGAGAAAACAACTATCCCCAGGTCATTCAAGCCATCGATATCCTGAGACGCGTGGCATTGGGAGAACGGAAGATTCCCGGCAAAAAAGTCGTGGTCATTGGCGGGGGGAATGTGGCCATCGATGCAGCCCGCACCTGTCTGCGGCTGGGATGCGACGAGGTTACGCTGGCCTACCGCCGCACCCGGGCCGAAATGCCGGCCGATATCGAGGAAGTCGAGCAGGCCGAAGAAGAAGGCATCCATTTTTCTTTCCTGACCATCCCGGCGGAAATCCTCGGTAACCACGGCAAAGTTACGGCACTGCGCTGCATTCGGGCAGAGATGATCGCCCAGGAAGGCAGCAACCGAAAGTACCCGGTACCGGTTGAAGGCAGCGATTACCTGATTCAAGCCGATGTTGTGATTTCCGCCATCGGACAGCAGGTGGATCAGGAATGCCTGTCTTCCCTATCCGGTTTGAAATGGACCCGAAGAAACACCTTGGATGCGGCCAGGGTCAGCATGGAAACCGCCATTCCCGGCATCTTTGCCGCCGGAGATGCCGTTACCGGACCGGCCACTGTCATCGAGGCCATTGGCGGCGGAAAACGGGCGGCCGATGCCATCGACCGGTATTTATCCGGAATTCCCCAACCCAAATTACCGCCGGTTCCGGTCCGCAGAGGCCGTACCGACTGGTTTGAAATTCCGGCAGCCACCAAAATGGTGTTAAAAAGGCCTCACATGCCGCTGTTGGCCATCGACCGCAGGCGCACGACATTCCAGCAGGTCGAACTCGGTTATACCGAAAACATGGTTCGGGAGGAAGCCAGACGATGCCTGCGATGCGACGTTTGTCTGCGATGCGGCAAATGTGTTGAGATCTGCCGGGATAAAATGGGAATTGCTGCGTTGCAAATGGGGTATATCGATTTCGATCACCCCGGACCGACGGATTTCCGAATCACCGAAGAGCGTTGCATTCTTTGCGGAGCCTGTGCCGCCAACTGCCCCACCCATGCCATGCAGATCGAAGACCGGAAAGGCGAACGAATTCTGTCGCTGTGCGGCACCATTTTGAACCGGCAGAAATTGACTTATTGCGAAACATGCGGAACGGAAATGGGTCCGGCCAGGTATATTGAATACATCCGGAAAAAAACCCGATCCGTCATTCATTTTGCCGGTGTCCGGCCGATTTGCGACAACTGCGCCAGAAAATCATCAGCCGGTTACTTCGATGAATTGACGCCCGTATAATCAGAACAGTGGCGTACAGTCGGTAAACTTTCAAAGATTACCCACACGGTACGTCCTCTTCCAATCTATCCACGAACGATTAAGGAGGAACTTGTCATGGAATTCAAGAGAGGTCAGCATGTCGAAATCTATAAACGATCCGATGACGAATCCTGGGAAAGTTTCATGGATGCATATATCGGAAAACACGGCATCATCACCGACCCCGACACCGTCATCAACGATCCGACGGCACTCATCGAGGTGAGCGTGGAGAACAAGGGTACCTTTCGTCTGCCGCAGGATTGTCTGAGAAGCATCAACTGAAAGACGATCGCATGTGAACTTGACATCCTGATTCAAAATCAGTGGGCAGTGAACAGAGCAGCCTGAGCCTGGTAACCTGTTGCCTGCCCCCAAGTCATCTGACACCATTTAACGACAAAATTCTATTGACCCCATTCAAACCAGGTGTTACGGCAAAGCCTGCAAATATCCACCGCCGCAGTACAGTTCGTAAACAACATTGCCTGCAATCGACATGGAGTGAAAAAATGGAAACCCATCATGTAATCGTATTCAAACCCTATCCATTCAAAATAGGGCAGAAAATCTGCATCGAAGGCGGCCCGCGAAACGGGGATTGGGAAGTTGCCGGCATCGGCGAACGAAAAATCAAACTGCGATGCCCTGTTTCTTTCAGAGAATTTGAATGGAACACATTTTGTTATTTTGTAGAAGAAGATGCAGACCGCATCTGGCCAAACAAGGACTGAACCTTTTTCTGTGAAAAATTTGCACTGAAACTCCCGCAGTCCGGGAACAACGTGGTCACAATCCGGGGGCAGCATCGCCATGATGGCACCGATCACGGAATTTGAGATCATCGCCTACTGCCCCCCACATCATTTATTCGTTGTCCAAATTCCGCTTCCCGAGCATTCCTTTCCTGTGCCGAAATAGGAATACGTGCCGCTGGCGCTGGTCGAACTGTCAAAATGGCCTGTTAAAGAATACGTGGCGCCATCGGAAAAAGTGTAATTACTGCTGAACGAATTCCCGGTAATTGAAATGGTATTGGCCAAATAAATGGTGACCTCATTGCAGGCATTGCCATCAACAACTAATTGCAGAGAAGCATAGCCATAGTTTGGAACAACCAATGAACTCCCCGCCGATGTAAGGGTTTTGGAGTCCGACGCAACATTGAACGATACGATCGAACCATTCCACGTACCAGGTTGCGGCCTGGATGACGGATCGTCCATATACACCTGAACAGAATCGTAGAACAACGGCAAATCGAGAATGCCATTGGGAGTCATATCCACGCCGAAATAAAATGCATAGTCGCCGGCGGTGAGATAGGCGTTGTAAATTTCCACCAAAGGAACATCTGTCAAGGGATATGTCATCAAGGGATAGATGCCCGGAATCCATCCATACGACGTCAACGAGTACACACCGGATGGAGCGCTGTAAATCAGCCACCAGTCCGCATATTTCCCCGACTGATCTCCCGGATCGAGTCCGGCCTGAATGGAAACCGGTGTGCCGACGGATACGGATATCGATCCCGTTTGCCCGTTGGCGCGAATCTTCGGTTGACAGGTGGCGGCGGAACCTGTCTTCCATCCCAGATCTTTCAACAGCCCCATGGTTACCGGACCGGGTTCATGAATCGCGGTACCATTTGGAATGGCATACCGCATGAGTCTGTCTCCACCCGAAGTAAATGCGGCGTAATCCAGATGACTGTAGCTCGATCCTTCGGACCAGGTGGTCGGCGCATAGATTTTCACCGGATTGCCGCCGTTTTCGGCCATGGCTTTCGGTCCATAAAACCAGAGATTGCCGGATGTTACGACCTTGCCAAGCGCGGTGGAGGGGTTGGGGTAAATGGTTGTATCGATAATGGAGTTACCCGACTCGTCCCGCATGAACGTGTCGTAAATATCAGGATAACCGCTGTCTCCCCATTTGCCGAATCCGGATGCATAGCCCATTGTACCCATAAAATTCAAACCATGACAGATTTCATGAAGAGCCACGGTTTCGAGATCGTACTGGTTTGATGGGGGGTTGGCATCCGTTCCCATGTACCAGGAAAAATTTTTATTGAACGTGATGTGCATATCGTAATTGCCCGAGTTGATATCTGTTCCGGCTAAAGAATTGGCCAGACTGCTTACATACCAGGTTCCCGAACGCGGAACATTCATAAAATCCCGATAGTAATTCCCGCCGCCGCTGTATCCCAGTGTACGGGAATTTGACAATGACGCCCAGCAGATTTGGATTTTTATGGGTACAGCGGATTGCAGCAAATTTCCCCATATAATCCCTGCCTGATTGAAAGCGGCTTTGGTATCTTCCGGAACGGCATAGCAGGCTTCTCCCCACAGGTCGGTCTGCCCGGCTCCGAGATAAGACATTTGAAAGGTGGAAGATGCGGTTGACGGTTCCGTCAATCGTTGCGGGGCCGGAATGTGAACAGCAGGCTGGGCCGGATTGGGATCGACCACCACGACGCCGATGGTTTGGGCATTGGAAAGAGAAAGACCGTCTTCAGACAACTTCGGTTCCGGTTTATTGGGAACGGAAAATGTCTGAGCCTCCGCCGATGCCACCACGTAACCTGCCGGAACGAATACGGCCGACAGAAACAGGATCATTGCTATAACCCATTGTACTTTTTTCATAATTCCATCCATTTGTTATCTTTGATTTTTAATGACAGCCTAAGGCGTAACACCGAACCTGAGCCACTTGAACTGCGTCTGAACCTCTTTGGTGATCGACCGGCCGGTTCTGGCCATAAAAATATTCTCCGGCTTCAGGCAGATATTGGGCTCGTTGGTTTGATACTCCTGGAAACCGAAGGGGGAAAAGAGACGGATCAGCATGGTGCGGTAACCCTGGGCTGTTTTAAGGGCGCCATCCAGGTCCCACGTCCACGAGTACCCCACCATATAGGCAATCATCTCTTCGATCCGGGGGTGATTCACCAGTTGCTGAATGATGCCCCGGGCAACGCCCGTAGAACGCCAGTCCCGACACACTTCGATGGCCTTGATTTCGATCATGAGACCCGGCCCCAGTTCGGACCACCGCTCATCCGGCTCCGGATGAACCAGCACGCCGAACCCGATGATATGCTGATAGTCGATCAAGGCCAGCGCCACGTTGGCATCCGGCATATCGGCGATATTCTCGATGGTTTCTTTCCGGGTGTAAAGGGATTTATAGTGGGGATGAATGCCGAACTGGCTGTCGAAGCTGCACATGCGGATTTCATCCCTGGTGCAAAACGATCGGATATGTATGTTTCCGACGGGTGTTTCCCAAACAAGTGTTGTGGATGGTGATTCTCCCATTCATCCCCCGCTGCACAGGCTATCAGAAATCGCCCCAGTTCTTGTGAAGGCGTTTGGTCATGACGACAAGATCATGGTGATTGCCATCGGAATCCTTGACATAATCTTTCAGCAGTGCCCGTTCGAAAAAATCCAGCTTGTGCGCCGATTCGATGGCCGGGTTTTCCACCCCGACAATCAAGTCTGTCCGCAGCTCTTCCAACCCCTTATCCATCCCAAGCTGGATGAGATCGAGCAGCATCCAGGTGCCCAGCCGGATATGCCGGAACGGCGGCAGAATCATCACCCGAATCCGCCCGATATGCCGGGTGCATCCAAAACCCCGGATGTGAAGGCTGGCATGTCCGACGATGTTGTCTTCCGAGATGGCAACAATGGAATATACCGTTGCTGTGGCGATGCCATCTATCCATTTTCGAATCACTTTCGGATCGAGAACGTCGTATCGCATAAACCACCGATCTGCATCCGGCAGGTCTGCATAAAACCGGGCCAGCAGGTTTTCATCCTGTTGTTCGAGCGGCCGAATGACGGCTTCCTTTCCTTCTTTCAGAACGACTTCCTTGGGATACCTCACGGAATGGGCCCTCCTCACAGATTGGGTGGATCAGGTTGGACAGCATCAATTATCACGGGCAACGGGTATGCTCCTGATAAGATATACTCCAGACGGGCATAATCTGCGTTTTCCTTAATCTCCCTCCCCCAGCGGGGGAGGGCCGGGGTGGGGGTTCAA
>CAZBUL010000175.1:0-4354 GCA_964495045.1 uncultured Desulfobacterales bacterium
ATAGCCGGTTCAGCCGCCAGAATCTCGTGAAGTGCCGACTGGTGACGCACCATCGAATCGAAGGAAATATCCTGGGAAGCCTCGGTAATGCCCAGTATCTGACCGATGTCTTCACTGGGCAAAAAGCCTTTGGGACTGATGCGGAACAAATAAAAGGTGGATATGAGTACCAAAACGGAAATCAGAAAAGTCACCCAATGAAACCGGATCGCCACTGTCAGTGTTTTTTCGTAGAGGCGAAGCAAGCCATTGAAAAAAGATTCCATGGCCATATACATCCGGCCATGATGGGTTTCCCGCTTGGGCTTGAGAAAGAGGCTGCACAGCATGGGGGTGAGGCTGAGGGAAACAAAACCGGATAGTAAAATCGCCACGGAAATGACCAGTGAAAATTCCCGAAACAGCCTGCCGACAATCCCTCCCATGAACAGCACCGGAATGAAGACCGCCGCCAGCGAAATGGTCATGGAGACAATGGTGAAACTGATTTCCTTCGAGCCGTCCAAAGCAGCTTGCATCACCCCCTTGCCCATTTCGAGATGCCGGACGATGTTCTCCAGCATCACGATGGCGTCATCCACCACAAACCCGACCGCCAGGGTCAAGGCCATCAGCGACAGATTATCCACGCTGAACCCCATCAGATACATGGCCGCAAAGGTGACGACAATGGACATGGGAAGTGCCATACTCGGAATGATGGTGGCGGACAGACTGCGCAGAAAGATGAAGATCACCAGAATGACCAGGATGATGGTAAGCAGCAGGGTGAACTTGACATCATTCACCGACTCCCGGATGGATTCAGAACGGTCGATCATGACCGACAGTTGAACCGCTGCGGGAATCTGTTTTTCAAATACCGGAAGGAGATTTCGAATTTCATTGACGACAGCCACGGTATTGGTGCCGGGCTGACGCTGAATGGCCAGGACAATGGATCGCACATCGTTTCGCCAGGTGATGGATTTATCGTTTTCAACGCTGTCGATGACACGGCCGATCTCTTCGAGACGCACCGGGGAACCGTTCTGCCACGAGACGATCAGGGGCCGGTAACTTCTGGCATCCATGAGCCGGCCGCTGGCCTGAATATTGAATGCCTGATGCTCTCCGTAAAGGGTTCCGGTCGGCAGATTGACATTGCTCTGAGATATCGCCCGGGCCACTTCATCGATGCCGATTTCCCGGGATGCCATGGCTTTGGGATCGAGCTGAACCCGCACGGCGTATTTTTTGGCGCCATAGACCAGCACCTGCGCCACCCCGTTCAACATCGATATCCGCTGGGCGATCAAGGTGTCGGCATATTCATTCACCACCGAAAGCGGCAATGTGGGAGAAGAAATCGACAGATTGAATACCGGGGTATCCGCCGGATTCACCTTCTGGTAGGTGGGCGGGGTCGGCATGTCCGGCGGCAATTTCCGTGCCGCCTTGGCAATGGCGGATTGAACGTCCTGCGCTGCGGCATCGATACTTCTCTCCAGACTGAACTGAATCGTAATCCGGGTGATCCCCAGGGTGCTGGAGGAAGACATGGAATCGATCCCGGCAATGGTCGAGAATTCGCGTTCCAACGGCGTCGCCACACTGGATGCCATGGTGTCGGGATTGGCTCCCGGCAGGCGGGCCGTCACCTGGATCGTGGGAAAATCCACATTCGGGAGGTCGCTGACCGGCAGGGTGCGATATGCCATCACACCAAAAACAAGAAGGCCGGTCATTACCAACGTGGTCATGACCGGCCTGTCGATAAAGAGGCGGGCGATATTCATGACTTGGCCTCTGAAGGAACCGCCGGCGAAGCATTGCCAGGCGGTTTCAGGTCGGATGATATGTCAACGGCCGCACCGGGAATCAGCCGCAGATGACCGTCTGTTACCACCTGATCTCCGGCGGCAATGCCGCTTTCCACAACGGTTTCTCCGCCGTAGGATTTTCCGGTTTGGACCGGTTTCAACTGGACTGTTTTTTCCGGAGTGATCACAAACACGAAAAGGCCGTTATCTCCGGTCTGAACAGCCTGAGACGGAACGGTCACCGCATTCTGAATGGCGCCAAGGATGAGGGCGACCTGGATAAACTGTCCGGGCCACAACCGTCTGGCCGTATTGTCGAACGTGCCTTTGAGCCGGATGGTGCCGGTTTTGGCATCCACGGAATTGTCCACAAATGTCAGGTGCCCTTTTTCCGGTTCGGATGCAGCACTGTCCGTCCGGGCTTCCACAACAGGATGCGGGCCTTTCATTCGCTCCAATATCTGGGGCAGATAAGCCTCTGGTACGGAGAAACTGACATATATCGGGTGCATTTGCTCGATGACGACCATGGATTTATTGTCGTCATTGGCCTTGATCATGTTTCCCTGATCGATCAATATCGTTCCCGTCCGCCCGGATATGGGGGAATAGATGGAGGTATAGCCCAGTTGAATCGCAGCGCTTTCCACCATGGCTTCGTCCCCGGCCACCGTTGCCTGCAGGGAGCTGAGATTGGAGCGGATTTGATCGAACTGCTCCCGGCTGATAAATCCACCATCCACCAGATTTTCATAACGCCGGTTGTCGGCTTCGGCCTTTAGCGTCAGAGCTTTGTCTTTTTCAAGGCGGGCCCTGGCTTCACGCAGCGCGGCTTCGAGCGGACGAGAATCAATGGTAAAGAGCAGCGCCCCTTTTTCCACTTCCTGGCCTTCCCGAAAATGGATTTTCTGGAGCTCCCCCGTCACCCGCGCCTTGATGGCCACCGTGGAGTATGATTCCACATTCCCGATGGCGCGGACTTCGATCGGAAAATTCTTCTGAACCGCCCGGGCAGCGAGCACCGGAACCGGACGTTTGGCTGCACTGGACTGGCCGCGCTGTGCAGATTTGGCGCTCGATGCTTCCGGCACCTGGGTTGAACAGCCAATTATTATCGATGCCGCACAGCCGATCAGGAACATCCAAACATTTCGGGATGACTTCACGAACATGACGGCCTCGGATATTTCAATAGGTTTCGTAGGTCAGGCCTTTCCAGTATTCCGGGGTGTTCAGCCGTTCTTCGACATCAACGCCGAAACAATCCGCAACAGGCTTGAATAATTCGGGGTTGGCTTTCTGGACGTTTCTGGCGGCGCTCAATATTTTGTCCAACCCTTTTGGGGTGATTTTTCCCATGGGCCTGCGGCATCCGCCGGAAGGCATTCCCAGAACGGCCATCAATGTCTTGACGGCCAACGGATTTCTGGCCCGGAAGACCACCTCGCCATAAGGTGTGATCTCGGTGGTTTTAACGGTGACCAGATCGAAGAGCGGATCGAGGGCCGCTTTCATTTTTCGGGCTTCGCTTTCATTTTTCTGAGCGAGCAGACGCACCATCGTGGAGACGGCTGCCGGAACAACATTGGTGATGACGGAGATCACACCGCTGGCCAGAATGCCGGGATCCGTCATCATATCGAAAGTGAGCCCATCATCACCGGATAAAATGGAATATTCCGGACCGCAGAGCGTGCGGGTGTGACGCATGTTGTCGAGATTGCCGGTGGCTTCCTTGACAGTGGCGACATTGGGATGCGATTTATAGACCATGGCCAGATCTTCCGGCAGCAACTGGGTTCCGGTTCGGCCGGGAATCACATACGGAATGACCTGGGTGTCGGGAAAAGCCGCTGCCACCGGCTCGACATATTCCCTGCGGATTTCCAGCGAGCTCGGGCCGTTGTAATAGGGATCGACCAGCAGGAGCGCATTCACGCCCAGATTCACAGCCTGTCGAGACGCTTCGAGGGCTTCAGCGGTATTGTTGCTGCCGGTGCCGGCGATACTCAGGCATTTTCCCTGAACGGCAGAAGCGATCACCTGCGTTACCTGATGATGCTCTTCCCAGCTCAGGGCCGGGCTTTCACCGGTCGTTCCAACGGCCAGCACTCCGGTAATCCCGCCAGCGATTTGAAAAGCAACCAATTTTTCGATACCTTCGACATCCACCTTTTCCCCGGTGAAAGGAGTGATCAATGCGGTATAACAACCGGTTTTCATATTTCCTCCTTATAAACAATCATGAATCATGCCGGTCTTCACCCCCGGCATGAAAATGGAAAGATTTTCCCCCACCCCGGCCCTCCCCCGCTGGGGGAGGGAGTTGATGGATGTATTTTCGCGGTAAAGAACGCACCCTCGATCCGTCAGAGAGTTTCAGTGATCATATCCATCAAATATTCGCCGTACCCGTTTTTCATCATGTCCGACGCCAGTTTTTTGACCTGTTCGCGGGAAATATATCCCTGACGATAGGCGATTTCCTCGATACAGGAAATTTTGAGACCCTGCCGGTCCTGAATGACTTTCACGTAGCTCGATGCCTGCTG
>CAZBUL010000175.1:4454-6250 GCA_964495045.1 uncultured Desulfobacterales bacterium
AATCAGACAGACCGGATCGCTGCCGATGAAGGATTTCCCGATGATGAATGCCTGGGCCAATCCTTCAGGTTTGGGTTGTTCGGAATATGACAAACGGATTCCGATTTGAGAACCGTCTCCGAGCAGCCGCTTGAATAGCGGCAGATCGTCAGGCGTGGAAATCAGAAGTATGTCGCGGATACCGGCCAGCATCAGCACGGATAAGGGATAATAAATCATGGGTTTGTCATAAACCGGCAGCAGTTGTTTGCTGACCACACGGGTGATGGGATACAGCCGGGTGCCGGAACCACCGGCCAGGATGATGCCTTTCATTGTCAATCGTCTCCAGTTGGCAAGGGCTCAGGAAAGAGCCGGATGAAATCATTGAGAAACAAAAAATGGATGCTCAATTTACGTTTCCGCTGTTTGCATGTCAAGAACAAAGCCCGGCGGGCCGGGAACGGAAGCTTTGTAACAGACTCCGACACCATCGATATGATACGCCCCGACCGCAGCGGGAACAACAGCCGACATGCCTTTCTTCAGGGAAACCGGTTCATGGGCTGGATTGCCGCCGATAGAGAGTTGACCCTGCGTACACAAGAGAATATCGATGGATCGATCGTCATGGCTGACCCATCGCCGCCCCGGTGTCAGGGATAACCGGGTCAGACGGAACTCGTCGGCCGGTGTTTCATAAATCCATTCGACCGCGTTGCAGGGCTGCGGCAAGATTACGGAGGGTTCTTGTTCCTGGAATGTCAGGACATGAATCAACTCCGGCACATCGAGATGCTTTTTCGTCAGCCCTCCCCGCAGCACATTGTCCGAGTTGGCCATCAGTTCGATTCCCAACCCTTCGAGATAGGCATGGGGTTCTCCGGCGGCCAGAAACAGAGCCTGGCCGGGAGTCAAGCGATAAAGATTCAAGATCGCCGGAAACAACGCCCCGATATCCGATGGATATGCGTCATGCAGGCGACGGATCCACATCGATACCGGATCGGCTTTTTCAGCGGAAGATCCGGCGCGGGATACACCGGCCGCGATGGCCGCCTGCTTTCGGTCTTCCGGTAAGGACAGAAGCGACTGGAACAGTTCTTTCAATCCGATGGCAGTCGGCTGTTTTTTCAGCAGATCGATCTCGTTATCCAGAATATGACCGGACAAAGCGCTCAGATTCGTGATGATTTCCGAAATCCGGCGAAAGCTGTTCATTCCCCAGAAATCGGTCAGGGCACAGATACATTCGGGCTTGTGGTTGTCATCCTTGTAATTGCGATGGGCTGCGGTCAGAGGGATTTCCAGCCGATTTTCCCGGGCGAAACCTTCCCTGGCCTGAGATGCGTTCGGATGGGCCTGAACCGACAGCGGTTCGGCGGCCGCCAGCACTTTGAACAGATAAGGGAGTTTTTTCCCGAATTTTTCTGCTGCTTGTTGTCCCAGCATTTCTATGGGAAACGCTTCGATTAGATCGAGCAGCGAGCGCCACGTACCGTCGCAAAATACCAGGGATGGTGCTTTGGGATGGGCCCCCATCCACAACTCGGCCTGGGGTTTGCCAGTGATCGGTTCACCAAGGAGATCGGGAATATCCGTCCGTGAACCCCAGGCATAGTCTTGAACCGGATTTTTTAGAATTCCAATGGTTTTCAATTGTCACCTTTTCGCGTAATTATTTACCTCCTCCCCCCCAGAGGTCGGGAGGGGGGAATACCGTAAATCCAAACATTTTTCATAATCCCACTGAGAGGGGGTATGAACGGGTACCTTTCCGCGTTACCAATCAGGATACCGACTGTTGAAAAAATCAT
>CAZBUL010000176.1:0-6068 GCA_964495045.1 uncultured Desulfobacterales bacterium
CCTAACCGGCACTTGGCGGATTTGCGGGATTCCGCTCCCTGCGGTCGCTCCACACCTTAAACCGCTGATCTCTAAGTGAAACCGTTCCCTTACGCCTCCCCCTGTTTCTCTATTCCAATTGGCCTTGACATTGTTTGAATCATTGATTAAAACAATGTTTAAATTGATGTATGAATCAAAATCAGGAGCTATTGTGAACGAAACCGACATCAGCACCAAAGAACGGCTTTTGGGCGCGGCCACACAGGTTTTTGCGAGTCATGGTTTCAAGGAAACCACGATCCGGGAAATCTGTGCGATGGCCGGCGCCAATCCGGCCGCTGTCAATTATCATTTCGGGAGCAAAGAAAAGCTTTATATCGAAGTGTTGGGAGAGTTCCTTTCTTCGGCCTTTTCCCGATTCCCTATCGACTTGGGGGTCGGCCCGGATTCGCCGCCGGCCGATCGCCTTCGGGCCTACATCCGCGGTTTTCTTTTCCGCATGATCGGAAACGGCGATCCCCTCTACGAAAAACTGGGCAAATTGCTCATGGCCGAAATTTTGGAGCCTTCGGAACATTTCAGCATCATGATCGAACGCTACATCGAACCGACCTATAAAATTCTGGAACACATCGTCCGCAGGCTGCTGCCGGAAGCCCTTGACGACGTCGTTCATCGGTGCGCCGGAAGCATCGTCGGCCAGTGCCTGCTCTTCGACCATGCCAAGGGCATCATCCAGAGGATGTGCCCAGAAATGGCCCTGGAAGCAGGCAGTCTGGAAAAAGCCGCCGATTTCATCGCTGAATTTTCGTTGGGCGGCATCTCCCGCCTGAACGGGGAAGGACATCCCTCATCATGAACATTCCCATCCACAACCGCTTGTGGAGAATGGTCGGTTTTCTGATCATCATTCTCCTGGGAATCCCCTTCGGATCGTTTTCACGCGACACCCCTCCCCAGGATGCTTCGGCCATTCCGGTTCGCGTGGCAGTTGCCGAACCGGTGGCCGGGATTGCGGGGCTGCGGTATTCCGCCAACATCACACCCCGTCGGCAGGTGGATCTGGCATTCAAAGTCGGCGGATATGTCCACGACATCGCGGCGGTTCCCGGGTCGGACGGAAAACTTCGGGATATCCGGGCCGGAGACCCCGTCCGCCAGGGGATGGTTCTGGCCCGCCTCGACACCAAAGATTACACGGTTCGGGCAAGCCAGGCCAAAGCCGTACTGGAAGAAGCCCGAGCCTCCCTGTCCATGGCCCAAAAAGAATACGAGCGCACCCGGTCTCTCGTCACCGGCGGATATGTGTCCAAAAGCGACTTTGACCGGAAACAGGAAATCCTCGATGTGGCTGCGGCCCGGGTGGATGTTGCCACGGCGCAGTTGGATCAGGCCAACATTCAGTTGGGCGATTCCGTACTGAAATCCCCCCTCGACGGGGTTGTGGTCAACCGGTTCGTCGAGCGGGGAAGTTTGGTCGGCAGCGGTTCCCGCGCTTTCGTTCTGGTCGATTTGAGTGCGGTCAAGGCGGTTTTCGGCGTGCCCGATGCCATGCTTTCCCGGATCCGTCAGGGCGATATACTTCCTGTCATTGTCGATGCACTGAATCAGCGGGAATGCAAAGGGGTCGTTACGGCAGTATCGCCTTCGGCCGATGCCAGAAGCCGCATTTTCGATGTGGAAGTCACCATCCAGAATACGGACCGAAGTTTGAAAGACGGGATGATCGCCACCGTTCATGTGGTGGACAAAAGCGCTTCCGATCGGAGCGAACCGGCTGCAACCGGTGGATTGGCCGCCAGCATTACATCGGTTCCGCTCCAGTCCATCGTCCGGCCGCCCGACAATCCCAAAGGCTACAGGGTCTATGTGGTCGAAGAAAAAGAGGGGCGAACCACTGCCCAGGCCCGGCAGGTGGAGTTGGGTGAGGTGATCGGCCGAAGCGTTCAGGTGCTTCAGGGCATCACCCCTGGTGAGCGGGTCGTCACCGCCGGCGCCACCATCATTCACGATGGCGCCGTATTGAATATCGTTCCCTGAAGGATAGCCATCCATGCATTCCAAAGACGAAGCCCATCTTCTCAGTCAGTCGTTCAACACCGCCCGGTATTTCGTCCAAAACAAACACATCGCCTGGATGCTCCTGGTGGGTGTCATGCTCTGGGGTTTTTACGGCTATTTAAAGATGCCCCAGCGCAAAGACCCGGATATTCCCATCCGGTTTGCGGCCGTTACCTGCGCCTGGCCGGGTGTTCCCACCGACAAGGTGGAAGACCTCATCACCCGGCGGATCGAAGACAAGATCGCCGAAAACGACAAGGTTGACCGCATCGAATCGACCACACGGACAGGGCTGGCGGTTGTCATCATCAAACTCCATGATGACATCGAAAACGTGCCCGATGTGTTCGACGACATCAACCTGAAGTTGTCGGCCATCCGGGGGCTACCCGAAGGCGCGACGCCAATCAATTTCATCAAGGATTTCGGCGACACCACCAGCCTGATGCTGACCGTCGCCTCCCCCCTTGCAGACGAAGTGGAAATCTCCCTGCGGGCCCGGCAGGTGGAAAATGCCATCCGATCCCTGAGAAACGGACGTTCGGCCGATCGGGTCAGCCTGGTCATGATATATCCGGATTCGGTTCCCGAACGGAGCATTCAGCGCAATGTGGACATGTTTTCCACCGCCGTCACGACAAACAACGGCGGAAAGGATATCCGCAGCCGGGTATCGCCCGGTCTGGCGGTGTTCGACATGGAAACACCGTTGAGCGATGCGCAAATCACCCGTTTCCTCGAACAGTACATCGAAGACAATCTGCGGGAATCCGAATTCAATCCCGATATCTGGCGGCCGGCTCTCATTCGTGATCCGGAAACGGCTGCCGCCGCACTAACCCGTGTAGCCGGCAGCAAGTATTCCCACAAACAGCTCGAAGTTAGCACAGATGAAATCATGCGCACCCTCCAGACCCTGCCCAGCGTTTCCCGTGTGACCCGCTGGGGCGTGCAGTCCGAAGCGGTTTATCTGGAATTTTCCCAGGAGCGGATGGCTGCTTACGGCATCGGCCCCTTGCGGATCCGGGAAGTACTGGCGGCCCGCAACATCCGGCTGAGCGGCGGTGTCATCGAGAGCGGCGGCAAGGCGGTGCTGGTGGACCCCTCCGGTGAAATCGTCGATGAAGCGGAACTGGGTGCTGTTGTCATCGGCCGCGGCCGGAACGGTTCCATTGCCTATCTGCGGGATATCGTCGAAATTGAACGCGGATATGAAACACCCGCCCTCAAACGCAATTACCTCATCGAAAGAGACCGGAACGGCCGCTGGCAGCGAATGCCCGCCATTACCCTGGCCGTCACCATGCGATCCGGCGGCAACATCGGCCAGTTCTCTAAAATCGTGGATAAAACCCTGAACGATCTGAAACGCCGCCTGCCCGAAGATCTGTTGTTTTCCCGCACCTCGGATCAGCCCCGGCAGGTTGCCCAAAAAGTCGATCTCTTCATGTCGAGCCTGTACGAAGCCGTACTGCTTGTCGTACTGGTGGCATTCATCGGTTTTCGGGAATGGCGCTCGGCGCTCTTGATGGCGCTTTCCATCCCCATCACCCTGGCCATGACCTTCGGCATGATGCAGATTCTGGGAATCGACCTCCAGCAGATATCCCTGGCCGCTCTCATTTTGTCTTTGGGGCTGTTGGTGGACGATCCAGTGGTGGCAAACGATGCCATCAAAATCGAACTGCGCACCGGCAAACCGCCGGAAATCGCCGCCTGGCTCGGCCCCACCAAGCTGGCATCGGCCATTGTCTATGCCACGATCACCAACATCGTAGCGTATCTGCCCTATCTCCAGCTGAGCGGCGACAAGAAACGATTCCTCTTTTCCTTGCCTGTTGTCATCGCCTGCTCTCTGGTGGCTTCTCGCATCGTGTCCATGACCTTCATTCCGATGCTTGGCCGCATGCTGCTCCGGCCCGGACGGCACGCGGGAAAGAGCATGGCGGAGCTTCGCAGCCGGGGATTCGCCGGATTTTATTACCGTCTGGGAACCCGGCTCATCGACCACCGATGGCAGGTGCTGGCGGCCTCTCTGGTGCTGGTGGCCATGGCCTTCGTGTTGAAATCGAAACTCAAAGATCAATTTTTTCCCTACGATCTGTCGCATCTGTCATACTTAGATGTGTGGCTTCCCGAAGACACCCCGGTGCAAACCACCGACCATGCCGCCCGTCAGGTCGAGGAAATCGTGCGGCGCACCGCCGAGGAATTCGGTGCCGGCCAACCCGGCAAGAACGGCAGGCCCAACGAAGTGCTGGAACTCATGACGGTTTTTGTGGGTGCCGGCGGCCCCCGATTCTGGTTTTCCGTCACCCCGGAACTCAACCAGCCCAATTATGCACAGATACTTATCGAAGTGCGGGATGTGCATGATACGGATCCGTTGCTGCGGCTGCTCCAGAAGCGTCTGGTGGAAGCGCTTCCCGGAATCCGGGCCAATCCCCGGCGCCTGGAAAGCGGCCCGCCGGTCGGCATTCCGGTTCAGATCCGGTTGAGCGGGGATGATATTCCGACCTTGCGCATTCAGGCGGGCAAACTCAAGGAAATCCTGCGATCCCAGCCGGGCACCGAACGGATTCAGGACAACTGGGGCGCCGAGATATTCCGGACAAGGCTGTCCATCGATCCGGACAAGGCCGCACTGGCCGGCGTCACGAATCTGGATGTGGCGCGGTCTTCGGCCATGGCCATGAATGGTTTTCAACTGACCAGCTTTCGTGAGGGGCGCCTGGATATCCCTGTCTATGCCCGGATGCGGATGGAAGAACGGGCCGGTATCGAGAATATCAAAAACCTTTATGTGACATCCGCCGACGGCACCCAGAAAGTGCCCCTCGGGCAGATTTCCACCCTCACCTGGGGACTGGAGACGGAAAAAATCGTCCGCCGCAATCATTTCCGAACGATCACCGTATCTTGTTTCTCCAATCCCGGCTTGTTGTCGTCTGAAATCATCAAAGGCATCCAGCCGGCGCTTGCAGCCTTTCAAGCCCAACTGCCGCCAGGATACCGGATCGAGATCGGAGGGGAATACGAAGAACAGATCAAGGGATTCAAGGAATTGAGCATGGTGCTGGTCATTTCGGTAAGTGCCATCTATCTGGCGCTGCTGTTCCAGTTCAAGAACGCCGTCAAGCCGCTCATCGTGTTTGCGGCCATTCCCTACGGCATGTCCGGCGCCTTTGGCATGCTCTATGCCACAAACTCGCCCTTCGGATTCATGGCATTCCTGGGAATCGTCAGTCTGATCGGCGTCATCGTCAGCCACATCATCGTTCTCTTCGACTTCATCGAAGAACGCCGGGAGGAAGGAGATGATCTGAAAACCGCCCTTCTCGATGCCGGTATCATGCGCCTGCGCCCGGTGATGATCACCGTCGCCGCTACGGTGCTGTCGCTCATTCCGCTGGCCATTCACGGCGGCCCGCTCTGGGAGCCCCTCTGCTATGCCCAGATCGGCGGGTTGACCGTGGCCACGTTTGTGACACTGCTGATGGTGCCTGTGATTTATGCCATTGTTGCGCTGGATTTGAAGCTGGTGGATTGATTATTTGCGGGCAGCCGTTCGCATCCTTCCCCAAGCGGGGGGCGGTCGGGAGGGGGGGGGCGGAGTATGATTCAATCCCTTGAATTTGATAACCGCCGACATTTCTGTTAAAGCGTATTCCGTGAACATGGGCCATTGTTCAAACGCGTAAGGAGAATCACGTGAAGATAGAAAGCATTCGGCTTAAAAATTTCAAGGCATTCCTGGATGTGGAGATCACCAATCTTCCCCAATTTTGTGTGTTTGTTGGCGCCAACGGAACTGGTAAAAGTACCCTGTTCAGTGTTTTCGGTTTTTTGCGTGATGCCATGACAAGTAATATCAATACTGCCTTGGTAAAACTGGGCGGAAACCGAGGATTCAAAGAAGTCCGAAGCCGGAAATCCGAAGGTCCCATCGAAGTTGAGCTCAAGTTCAGAGACCGACCCGATACGCCGTTGACGACTTATTTCCTGCAGATCGATGAAAAACAGGG
>CAZBUL010000177.1:0-3349 GCA_964495045.1 uncultured Desulfobacterales bacterium
TATGTTGTGGTTGTGTGTTTCTATGGTTTGATATAAATATATCTCTATATTATAGAGAAAAGTAAGATAAGGCGGGCGGGAACATAGTATCTGCTGGATTTGTATTGACACTGGGCAGGTGAATTTATAATGGTTCGGTATCGGGCAGTTCTATTAACGGCAACAAATTCATCTTGAAAAGGAGTTAAAAATGTTGAAAAGAATTTCTGTCTTCATCGGTTGTCTTGTTTTGATACTTCCACTTCTTTCGTACGGTTTTGACTGCAACAAACCGGATTTTGGTGCAAAACTTGAAGACATCAATAAAGACGGGCACTTTGTGAAGTACATGGAAAAAGGGGGAATATCCTACTACAACTATACTGGCCCATGCCGGATGGAGATGCATGCCCGTGCCAATCCCGCTATCTCATTTGCCTTTATTGAAAACCAGTTATACGCCAGGCTCATCAGAACTCAGGAGGAAATCGCAGATCCGATTGAAGCCAGAAAAAAATTGGAAGAGCGTGTATTTAAGCAGGTCGGTGATTCAAAATTGGAAAAACGGCAGGAAGGTGACTGGTGGATTTACCAATGGTACAATGAAAAAGAAAAATTGAAATTCAAAGTCAAAATTCATAATCTGACAAATGAGCGCAAAACCGCATTTTATTATGAACCGCTTCGGTCAAAACTTAAGATCACTAAAGATTCAGACGATCCGGTGTCATTGGAGGAATGATTTTTGGTTCAGATAACAACTGAAACAAACAATAATGATATAAGGATGAGTATGAAATACTATAGAGATCACAAATGCTCGGTAATATCGTTTTTTCGTTTATGCCTACCATTATGTTTCATATTCATCCTTCCCTGTCAGATTTCCGCTCAAGATAAAACAGCGGAGCAGAAACTCTTCGGTTCAGATGCAATGTGGTCACCTTCAGAAACGGTTATTCAGAACATGGGAGAATCCTGTGCGCATGGCGGAGAATGTTTTGTAAAGAAAATGATCAAAGCCGGAGCTTCCCCATCCTCCGTCAATTTCACTAGAACCCTTATGAAAAATGATTTTCCGTTCTGCTATATGAAATCATTCCAGGAAATGGGGCAGGTAGATTATGTGATGATCGATTGCCCGTTCATGAACAGTCCAGAACATGCATTATTGGTCAACGGAAAACCGTCGATAGTTCAACCGGGTGATTCAAAATATCTTCGAAAGATCGATCTGAAAAAGCATCCGAAGTATTCAGCCATCATTAAGAGGTATCCGCAGGCTGAATTGTGGTTTGAAGGGAATCTTGAGAAAATGGTTAAAACGGCAGATGGTGGTCAGAGGTTTATCTGGAGACATCGAATTCTTAACGGCTGTCATGCCTGTGAAAACGCAGGTACGGCGACCATTGCTTATGATTTTGACAAAAACGGTAAATACAAAGGCGTCAAATTATTAGAACTGAGCCAAGAGGACTTATGCCAATAAAGATAAAGATTTTTTCCGATTATATTTGACCCTTCTGTTACATCGGCAAGGGCATTGTCGAAAAACTCAAACAGACTTATGACATTCACGAGACCTGGATCGGCTATGAACTCCATCCGGAAACCCCTCCTGAAGGCGTGCTTTTGTCTGAACGATTCAAAGGTCACGATATTTCCGGGATGTTTAATAGTCTTCGCCGGTCTGGTAAAGATTTCGGAATCGTTTTTTCTGATCTCACCCTTCTTTCAAACTCCAGGCTGTCTTTGGAAGCCAGTGAATATGCCCGTGATATGGGTAAGCATGATCAGTTTCACGATCGGGTATTTCATGCATATTTTACCGAAACCATGGACATTGGAAACGCCGAAATATTATGTGGTATTGCCACCGGATGCGGTCTTGATGCTTCCGATATGATGCAGGCACTAAACGATGGCTGTTACAAATTGCGATTGGATGAAGCTAAAAAGGAGGGGCTAAAAATTCAACTGACTGGTGTTCCGACATATATCATTAATGACAGCAAGAAAATTGTCGGGGCACAGCCACTGTCGGTATTTGCCGATATCCTGGATAAAGTTTCAAAAGACAACTGTGGACTGGTCAAATAAGCCAATTAGCTGTTTCTGCTGCATTAAAGCAAAAACTGATTGAATATCAATAAGATGTTTTCCCGATCAGAGAAAGGAATATTAGAATATGAAAGTCGTAGCATTTAATGGAAGTCCAAGGAAAAACGGTAATACTATGCAGAGTCTCAAGATTGTCTTGGCGGAAATTGAGAAAGAAGGCATAGAGACTGAAATTGTGCAACTGGGCGGACGTAAAGTATTTGGCTGCTTGGCCTGTGGAAAATGTGGGGAAACCAAAGATAACCGGTGTTCACGCAAAGACGATGAGATGAACACCTTTATTCAGAAAATGGAAGAGGCTGATGGAATCATTATCGGTTCACCCACTTACTTTAGTAATGTGAGTACGGAAGTGAAGGCACTTATCGATCGTTGCGGTTACGTTTCGAAATCTAACGGAGGTATGATATTGAATGGGAAAGTAGGAGCTGCTGTCGTATCTGCCCGTAGAGCAGGCGCAACCTTTACTTACTCAGCCATAAACTTCTTCTTTGGTATAGCTGAAATGATCATTTGCAGTTCAAGTTATTGGAATATGACCTTGTCCCGTGATCCAGGTGATGTCCAAAATGATGCTGAAGGTATTCAGACATTCCAAACACTCGGTAAAAACATGGCAAAGCTCTTAAAACAGGTTCGATAAATCTGGAAAACTGAAAGCATTATCATTTACCGGTGCATGAACTTAACAGTTTATCTGAATGACTGATATTGGCTGTTAACATGAATTTCGAATGATGGAGGGAAAAATCCTGGTGCACCGCGCCAAAAGGGAATAATCATTCCGCTTGGCAGGCTGAGTCCAGATGCTTTACATGGGCTGATAGAGGAATTTGTGAATATGGAGTGTACAGATTCCGGATATACCGATGGTAGTTTGGAGGGGAATATTGAAATGGTCAAACGGCAACTTGACCGGGGGGATGCATTTATCGTATATAATGTAAAAAACTGGGAGTGCCAATATCGTGCCGAAAGAGTATGGAAAATGTCTTCTATAAATAACAGAGCAGGGGGGGGCCGTTGAAACCACATCCTTGTATGGTTCCCCCCGAAAACTGAACAGGATGCTGAGCAATAAAGTTTAGAGGCAAGGTGTTGCGTCTTACATGACATGACATTTCCGATCGTGATGAATTGAGAATGAAGAATCCAGAAAAAAATATGCTTTACACGGAAGATGTTCTAAAGGCACCACTGAACGAAATAGTCTGTTATTGTTCGAATATAACCAAGGAAAGCATCATCA
>CAZBUL010000177.1:3449-5981 GCA_964495045.1 uncultured Desulfobacterales bacterium
CCACTGAACGAAATAGTCTGTTATTGTTCGAATATAACCAAGGAAAGCATCATCACGGCTATCCAGAACGGTGCCCGCAATCTGGATGATATCAAAATGATCACGGGGGCATGCACTATTGGAAAATGCAAAGAATTGAGTCCAAGAAAAAGGTGATGTGCGCGGGAAATCAAGATTCTCCTGGGTCAGGGGAAATAACAAAGCAAATTGTCAGAGGGTTTTACTTCCCCTTGGAGTCATCAATAATGGATTGCAAGCCTTTTTCGCTAGTTCTGTGTGCAGTTGTCTTCCTGGCAGTCACCGGAGCATCTTTTGCTGGCTTACCCGGTGATTTTGATTTGCAGGCTCATCGTGGCGGCCGGGATGCAAGGCCGGAAAATACGCTGCCAGCCTTTGCGTATGCTTTGGCAATCGGCGTAACAACCTTGGAAATGGATATGCAGATCACGGCTGATGGCGTGATCGTTATTCGTCACAATAAAGATATCCCCTGGTATATGGCAAAGAATGCCTGGGGACGCTTTTTGACAGTTGATGAACAACCCGATATTCGATTCTGGAGATTAGATGACCTAAGAAAGTTTGATATCGGTGACATGAGCTGTGACGCTCCATATGGTTATTGGGATAGCCATGGAAGGACGCAGAAACAGGTACCTGGCACAACCATTTGTACACTCGAAGAGGTTTTCATGCTTGTCAAAGCGTGGGGTAATGATAACGTCTGCTTGAACATCGAAACAAAATCCTATCCATATCCTGTTAACCCAATCAATCCTGATCCAGCCGTTTTTGTTAAGAGATTTTATCACCTGGTAAAAAAACACAATATGCAAGAAAGGGTGTTTCTGCAATCCTTTGATTGGCGCACCTTGGTCGAGATGAAGAAGCTTGACCCAAGAATTCCGACAGTTGCGCTGACCGGCAACCAGCCATCATGGAACAGCGAAGGAGACGAAGGTGATTATCAATGGCAGAACCGAAAAGAGCCTTCACCTTGGATGGCGGGTCTTCACATCAAGGACTTCGGCGGTGACATTGTCAAAGCGGCACATGCCATTAATGCAGATGTGGTATCACCATTTCATAGCGAATTAACAAAAGAACTTATAGACGAAGCACATTCTCTTGGAATGCGTATTGTTCCATATACAGTCAATGATCCCTCAAGAATGAGAGAACTCATCAAAATGGGCGTAGATGGCATTATTACAGACAGACCGGCAACCCTGCGGGGGGTTTGTCAAGAACTGGAAATAAAGCTGCCAGCTCCTGATCCAAATCCTGCGGGTAAACCTTATTATACCGGCATTGACGGACTTTGATAATTGACGATCCATAGCGGCGCGATATTTGTAAAGCACTCGTCGATATTCTGGATATGATAGCGCTTCAACAACCGGTTGATTGTTTATTTTGCCTCTCTGTTCTTCCCTGCCTCTTTTTAAGACCCTTTGGACAATCTACCTGAAAGGAGATCCAGATGCCGATTATCACCATTTCCAGAGGAAGCTATTTTTATGGCAAGTCCATCGCTGAAAAACTGGCGCAAAAATTAAACTATGCCTGTGTGTCACGAGACGAAATCATCGAGAATCTTGACGAATTCCATCTGCCGGAAATTAAACTGGTACGGGAGCTTAAAGACGCTTATTCCATCCTTGACCGTTTTCCTCATGGCAAGAAACGTTTCATTGCAGCAATCCGGTCGGCAATTCTTAATCGTTTTCTCGCCAGCAATGTCGTCTATCATGGACTGGTGGGGCATTATTTTGTCAGTAGTATTTCACACGTTCTCAAAGTCAGAATTATTTCCAATATTGAAAGCAGGGTGGCGGGTGAAATGGCCAGAGAAAACATTTCTGAGGAAAAAGCACGTTATATCCTGAAAAGAGACGATGAAGAGAGGCGTAAATGGGCCATGTTCCTCTATGGCGTTGATATCGCCGATCCAGAATCTTACAATCTGGTCATCAGGGTCGATCAATTGTCCGAAGATGATGCGGTGGATATCATCGCCGGAACTGTGTGTCTTTCTTCTTTTCAGGAAACGGCCGCATCCAGGGCAGAGTTGGCTGATCTGGCACTTACATCCATGGTCATTCGAAAGTTGTTCGATTTTCCCCATGCCGATGTCATCGCCAGAAACAGTCGGGTAAAGATTACACTTAAGGTTCCGCAAGAGCAGCAATCATTGATTCGTGACCGGATAGATCAGGTAATGACATCCATTGATGGAATACATGATTATGAGATTCAGTTTGAATCATATTTCTAAATCGAAATTATAAGTGACCATGAAGCACCACCCAAAGGGAATAATCATCCCGCATGACAGACTGAGTTCAGAGGCTTTACATGGGCTGATAGAGGAATTTGTAACCAGGGAGGGTACCGATACCGGATACACAGGCGGCAGTGTGGAGGGGAATATTGAAATGGTCAAACGGCAGCTTGACCGGGGGGAAGTGTTTATCGTTTACGACGAAACCATAGAGAGCGCCAATATCGTGCCGCCAGCAGTGTTGAACT
>CAZBUL010000178.1:0-4486 GCA_964495045.1 uncultured Desulfobacterales bacterium
TCCATGTGAATATGTTTTAATGAATCATGGTAGATTATTTTTTTTGAGTTGCTTTCTTGATAAAAAAAACATTCAACGCTTACTTTACTTCATGCCAGGAGGAATGAGACGACATGGATCCATTCAACCCGGAGATCGAGGGTGGCATCGATGAAGATGTTCAGGATATCGTCAAAGAACCGTCGATGTTCAAGGTACTTCTCCTGAATGACGATTATACCACCATGGAATTTGTCATCGAAGTTCTGATCGTGGTTTTCGCCAAATCGCCGGAAGCGGCGATGGAAATCATGCTGAGTGTTCATCAGAAAGGAAGCGGGGTTTGCGGAGTGTATCCTTTTGAAATTGCCGAAACCAAAGCCGAAACCGTTCATTCCCTTGCCAGGGAAAGGGGATTTCCATTGCGATGCGCCCTGGAGGAAGTGTGAATCATGATCAGTAAAGAACTCAGTGAAACCCTCGGATTTGCCGTCCGGGAAGCCAAGCGGCGCCGGCACGAATATGTTTCGGTCGAACACATCTTGTTTGCCGTTCTCCACGAAAGCAGCGGCATCGAAATCATCGTGAACTGCGGGGGAAACATTCAGGGCCTGATGACATCTCTCGAGAATTTTTTCGAAGAGCGCATGGAAAAAATCGCCGAAGACCGCGATTATGTGCTGCAGCAGACCGTCGCTTTTCAGCGGGTCATCCAGCGGGCCGTCAGTCATGTGCGCTCGGCCGAAAAACAGGAAGTGGCCGTCAGCGACATTCTGGCTTCGATTTTTCTGGAAAAGGATTCTTTTGCCGCCTTTTTTCTCAACGAACAGGGAATCAGCCGGCTGGATGTCTTGAGCTACATTTCCCATGAAGCGGGGCGGCCGCCGCTGGCACCGGGCCCCGTCCCCGAAACAAAAACCGACAAACCAGACAAACCCAAAAAACCCGATCCCATCGAACTTTATACCCAGGATCTGTCTCGTGCGGCAGCCGAAGGCAAGATCGATCCGCTGATCGGACGGCAGAACGAAATCGAACGAACCATCCAGGTTCTGTGCCGGCGCCGTAAAAACAATCCGGTATATGTCGGTGATCCAGGCGTCGGCAAAACCGCCATGGCCGAGGGGCTGGCCCTGAAAATTTTTGAAGGGAACGTTCCCGATCCCATCAAACCGCTCAAGATTTTCTCTCTGGATATGGGCGCACTGCTGGCAGGAACCCGGTTCCGGGGAGATTTCGAACAACGGTTGAAAGGGGTCATCGATGCGCTCAAAAATCAGAAAGATGCCGTTCTCTTCATCGATGAAATCCATACGGTCGTAGGTGCCGGCGCCACCAGCGGCGGGTCGATGGATGCCTCCAATATCCTGAAACCGGCACTGGCCGGCGGCGCATTTCGTTGTATCGGATCGACCACTTATGAAGAGTACAAGAATCATTTTCAGAAGGATCGGGCATTGTCCCGCCGGTTCGAAAAAATCGATATCTCCGAGCCGTCGGTGTCCGAAACCATCGACATTTTGAAAGGCCTTCGCTCCCGGTACGAAGAACACCATCAGATCGTTTACACCGACGCCGCGCTGAAGGCTGCCGCGACATTGTCCGCCAAACACATCAACGACCGGTTTCTGCCGGACAAGGCCATCGATGTCATGGATGAGGCCGGTGCCTGGGTCAGGCTGTCCGGGCAGCCCCGCCGAAAAAAAATCCAGCCGGTGGACATCGAAAAAATCGTTGCCAAGATCGCCCGTATTCCGGAAATCCGGGTCACCACAACCGACCGCACACGGCTGGAAACCCTCGGAGATCAACTGGGGCAGGTCGTTTTCGGTCAAGACGATGCCATCCGCGCCATGGTGACGGCCATCAAACGGTCCCGTGCCGGACTGGGTGCACCGGATCGTCCCGTCGGCTCATTTCTGTTCACCGGCCCAACCGGTGTTGGCAAAACCGAAGTGGCCAAACAGGTGGCCGCCGCTCTCGGCATTTCATTTTCTCGCTACGACATGAGCGAATACATGGAAAAGCATACGGTCGCCCGGCTGATCGGCGCCCCGCCCGGCTATATCGGCTTCGATCAAGGAGGCCTTCTGACCGATGATATTCGAAAGCATCCGCACTGCGTGCTCCTTCTGGATGAAATCGAAAAGGCGCATCCGGATATCTTCAACATCCTGCTCCAGGTGCTCGACTACGCCACCCTGACCGATAACAACGGGAAAAAAGCGGATTTCCGAAACACGATCGTCATCATGACCTCCAATGCCGGCAGCCGGGAGATGACCACCCACACCATCGGTTTCGGCGATGTGCGGTCCGACACCGCCGGCAAGGGGATGAAAGCGGTTGAAAAAAGCTTCAGCCCGGAATTCCGGAACCGGCTGGATTCTATCATCATGTTCCAGTCGCTCAATCTCGATATCATGGAAAAAATCGTCGATAAGCTGATCGCAGAAATCAACGTTCAGTTATCTCCCCGAAAAATCTGCATGGAGCTGTCCTCTGACGCCAAAATCTGGCTGGCCAGAAAAGGCCACGATCCCCAGTACGGTGCCAGACCGTTATCCCGCCTGATTCAGAATCAGATCAAGGATGAGCTTGCGGATCGCATTCTCTTCGGCAATCTGGAAAAAGGCGGCATTGTGCGGATCGGATTGGACGGCGATCGGCTCACTTTCGACACGAACGGATCCAAAGATGCCGGTATTTCTGCTGTCGGATGAAATCATTTTTCCGGAACCGAGGTTATCCGAAGCGGACGGGCTGTTGGCCATGGGAGGCGATCTTGGCATCGATCGCCTCGTTCTGGCCTACCGGATGGGGATATTTCCCTGGTACGGTCCAAAGCAACCCATACTTTGGTGGTCGCCGGACCCCCGGCTCGTGTTGTATCCCGAATCGTTTCATATTTCCCGCAGCCTGATGAAAACACTTAAGTCAGGCCGGTTCACAGTCACCTTCGACCGGCAGTTCCGGGAGGTGATCACGGCCTGTGCCCACACACCGCGTCATCATCAGCCGGGAACCTGGATCACCGACGACATGAGAGACGCTTACTGCCGGCTTCACGAAGCCGGATACGCCCATTCCGTCGAAGTCCGGGAGCAGGATCAACTGGTCGGCGGTCTGTATGGCGTCTCGCTGGGCAGATGTTTTTTCGGGGAATCCATGTTTTCCCAAAAAAGTAATGCATCTAAAGTTGGTCTGGCTGCCCTGGTGGATCGGCTGCGCTCTCGGTCTTTCCATCTTATCGACTGCCAGGTGACGACGGATCATCTGGTTCGGCTCGGTGCCCAGGAAATCCCCCGAAAGCAGTTTCTATCCGAATTGGAGACAGCGCTCAACTCACCGACACGAATTGGTAATTGGAGTAAGATGGCGTGATCGGTTGGTGAATGCACAGAAATGGAATGTTTTGAAGAGGTTGATATGAACGAATGTGCTTTGTTGGACGAAACGGTACGATGGTTGACAGAAGCCCCTATCAGCGGCCACACACTGGACGACAAAGTCCGTCAGCTTTTGCAGGCCGAGTATCTTCGCAAGATAGGTCAATTCAAACGCACAGATATGATGCTTACCAAAAAGTATGGAATGAATTTCTCCCGCTTTATGGACGAAAGAGTTGTAGCAAAAATGCAATATTCTTGGGAATCCGAAACAGATGCCATGGATTGGGAAGAAGCTGTCAGCGGGATTCAAACCATCGAGCGAAAACTGGCAATGTTGAGAGTAAGTTAAATTGTATTCTTGTGAAGACTTACATTCCGATGCTGAAAAAGCTTTGTATCAATTTTGGTTTCTACAATCCATTCAGGTTATGCAGAAAACGGATCAGACATTGTCATTGCGCCTCTTTATTCGTTCGGATCTGTTTGTTCAGGCTTTTGTCGGTGAAATCAGCGGTTCGGTTTATATGGCTCTGATTGAAAGGACTCATCGAATTTTTGGTATTGATCTGGAAAAAAACAAATGGCATCTGCATCCATATGGTCTATCACATGAACATCATTTTCTTGAAGAACCAATGGAACCTTTTCCCTTACTAAAATTTCTATCTCAGGTCGAGAATATCATTCTTGAAAACAACCTGCTGTAAATACTCGTTTATTACTATAGAGACATGTCACCCAGAATAATGATGGAGAGATTATATGGAAACAGATTGCATTTTCTGCAACATAGCCCAGGGGAAAACGTCCACGGAACTGCTTTACAAAAACGATAACCTGGTCGCCTTCAAGGATATCAAACCGCATGCGCCGGTTCATCTCCTGATTGTACCCAAACGACACATCCGCAGCATCAATGATATAACGGATGCGGATTTGCCGCTGATATCGGAGCTGATCCAGGCTGCCAAAAATATGGCGATAGAGGTCGGCGTCAAGGAATCGGGGTACAAATTGCTGTTTAATGTCGAGCGGGGCGGCGGACAGATGATTTTTCATGTGCATCTGCATTTGATCGGTGGTTGGATTCGGTAAGGAATTTAGATTTAGATTTA
>CAZBUL010000178.1:4586-5978 GCA_964495045.1 uncultured Desulfobacterales bacterium
TGCATCTGCATTTGATCGGTGGTTGGATTCGGTAAGGAATTTAGATTTAGATTTATATAGGGCCAGATGAATGTCGCATATTGAATTATCCATTTTGAATAGGACCGAGTTATGGCATCCGCTGCAATTGTTACAGTTGTCAAGATGATGGAATCTGTGCCTGAACCCGTTCAGAATCGGATTGTTGAGCATATCCGAAATTATATTGAAGAGTTACAGGATGAAATTGAATGGGATTCACTGGTTTCGCAGACTCAACCGCAGTTGATCGAGGCGGCAAGACGTGCTAAAGCGAAAATCCATGCCGGACAGTCGAAGCCAATGGATTACGGTATTTCTCGTCATAAGCTATCAGAAGTGAGAGTATAAAATGGAATGCTTTCATTGTAATGGCAAAATGGTAAAAGGAAATGCTCCCTTTAGTGTCAACCGGCGGGGTTATCATATCGCATGGGAGTCCATTCCGCATGGGTATGCACACAATGCGGCGAAGCGCTTTTTGAAGAAAATGAAGTCAATCATATTCAAAAAGCTTTGCAACAAGTTGACCATGAAACAATGGCATTCATATCAAAAGCCGCATAGATAATTTATTATTTTTATAAGGATATCAACCATGAGCAAAGTTCTGATTATCGGCGCAGGCGGCGTCGGCGGTGTTGTTACCCATAAATGCGCCCAGCACCCGGACGTGTTTTCGGAAATCGTTCTGGCCAGCCGCACCGTGGCCAAATGCGAATCCATTCAGAAACAAATTGCCCGACCAATCACCATCGACCGGGTGGATGCCGATGTCGTTCCGGAAGTCTCGGCATTGATTTGCAAGTATTCTCCGGACTTGGTCATCAACGTCGCACTGCCCTATCAGGATTTATCCATCATGGACGCCTGCCTTGAAACCGGCGTTCCCTATCTCGATACGGCCAATTACGAGCCCCCGGATGAAGCCAAATTCTGCTATAAATGGCAGTGGGATTATCAGGAGCGGTTCCAGAAACGCGGCATCATGGCCCTTCTGGGATGCGGTTTCGACCCTGGTGTCACCAATATTTTCTGCGCATACTCCCTGAAACATCACTTCGACGAAATCCACACCATCGATATCATGGACTGCAACGCCGGCGATCACGGTCATCCCTTTGCCACCAATTTCAATCCGGAAATCAACATCCGGGAAGTGACCGCCAAGGGCAAATACTATGAAAACGGCCAGTGGATCGAAACCGACCCCCTATCCATCCACAAACCCTTCGATTTCCCCCAGGTCGGTGTGCGGGAAATGTATTTGATGTACCATGAAGAAATAGAATCCCTGGCAAAAAACATTCCCGGCGTCCAACGGATGCGCTTCTGGATGACCTTCTCCCAGGAATATCTCACCCATTTACGGGT
>CAZBUL010000179.1:0-3597 GCA_964495045.1 uncultured Desulfobacterales bacterium
CTTCGGCATCCAATGCAGACGACCATGCCATGGCCTTCGATTCGATTTGATCCCGTTGATTCATGAAGTCATCCGCAGGCTGCCCCCCCTTTCCGGAATCGGTAACAGGCCGTTCTGGAACTGCGGCAAGCATCGGAGGTCGATAGGCATGGTAATCATCGCTAAGTTTCCGGTATTGCGAACAGCCATGACAAAAACCGGCCGTCACGACCAACAGTAACAAAAGCGATGGGGGCCGTGCCAACTGAAGCCAGTGGCTTTTAGCGGCCGGTCTGTGTGGTGTAACCCTTCCCCACGCCCTGTACGACTTCATGGAATTGATTCCTTCGGCAGATGACTCATTTCGGGGATATGTTGCTCATCCGCTCCGGAATGGGTCAGACTCACACCGACGAGGCCTTCGAGTTTTGCCAGATATTTCCCGTAATCCGCACGGGATCTGGCCAATGCCAATTGAAAATTATACCAGACAGCCTCGGTTTCCACATAATCGGTAAAACTGCCCTGTCCTTCACGATTCCAGATCTCTGCCGTATGCATGGCTTTTTGAGCTTGAGGCAGCAACTGATCGCGGTATAGCGTAACGAGACGCTCCGCATTTCGGAGTCTGAAAAATATCTCCCGAATCTGCGCATGGGTTTCATTGATTTGAACACCGGCCAGCGCTGCTGTTTTTTCGACTTCAGCACGTGCCGCTTCCCGCCTTCCCGCATTCTTGCTCCACCAGACGGGAAGGGTCATGCCGAATTGAATGCCATACTTATTATTTCCCGCACCATCGGGAGCGTCAGGAGCATCGTATTCATACTGGAACCCCACCATAAATTCCGGCAGGTTCTGATATCGGGCCACGTCAGCCTGAGCTCGGGATTTGCTCTCTTTGGCGGAAGCCTGACGATTTTCTGTCCGGTTGGTTTCCGCCAGAACATAAATTTCCTTGAGCTCGTAAATCACAGGATGCATCGCCTCATCAAGGGTCTGCCCGATCACCGCATCCGGAGAACGGTTCATCAACGCGTTCAAACGGGCGATTTCAGTTTTTTCAAGTTCCTGAAGGAGCAATACGTCGTACTGAACCTGACCGGATTGGGACTGCGCCTTCATGACATCATAAAGTGCCGTCCGATTGCCGGCATAGGAGGTTTCGGCAATTTTTCTGAGACGATCGAGGGCCTGCCGATTGCCTTCGGCAATCCTGGCCGCCTCACGGATATAAACCAGTTCATGGTAAGACTCCCGAACCTGAATGGCAATATCCCGAACCGTTCGATCCAGTTCCAGCCGGGCGATGTGAGACTCGGTTTCCGCCACCCTCCCGGCTGCCGCAAGTTTTCCCGGGAAAGGGATGGTTTGGGTGATGGATGCGTCGAATTTTTTATTGCTCCAATCCCGGGAAGGATCCGGAGACCAGTAGGTGGTGCTGATCTGAGGGTCCGGATAACCCGTTTCAATGCGGTAGGTTTCGATGGCCGCCTTCCATGCTGCCCTACCGGCCTTGATCGATGGGTTGACCTGATAGGCATAAGACAAGCAGTCATTCAATGAAAAAGATGAAATCACCCGGGATTCAAGTAAGGCGATATCTGTTTCAGCAGCCTGAACGGAGCCGCCGATTCCACAGATAGACAACACAAACAGAATCCGGACAAACACCCATTGGATAAAATTCCAAATAAAAGGTCTTCGCATATCCATCATTATAGTGTTGAGGTGAAATCATCTTCAACAACTAATTTTTTCATGATATATCTTTTTATGGTAGGTTACAGTTCTTTTGAATATGTTGAGCAAAGGCGATAAATTCTGGTATAGAAAGACAATTATCTTTCGTACTTCCTGCTGCATATCACTGAAAAGAATAACTTTGTAGCCGCAATATCTCCCTCTCCCGACTTTCCCCCGCTGGGGGGAAGAGGAGAATGATGACTGGCAAGGAGCCATACCATGCGAACATTCTGCACCGAAGGGCCGGTGGATCCGGAGCGCAATTATTATGTTCCCAGAGAAGACATGGTTGATCTGGGGCTGCAAAAGGTGGATGACTGGCGGTATTTCACCCTGTTTGCTCCCCGGCAGGCGGGCAAAAGCACGTATTACGATTTTTTGCTGCGCCGGATTCAGACATGCCGGCCCGAATATCTGGGTATCTGGCTGACGTTCGAGGCATTCGGGCAGAAGACCGAAACCACCCTGCTGCCGGCCATACTGCGGCAGATATATCTGAGACTGGGACATCGGGATGACGATCTGGGCATTCCCCGGCCCAAGGATATCGAAGAGCTGTCTGATTTCTTTGTCAGACTGTCGGAATATTGTCAAAAAGACCTGGTGCTGATTATCGACGAGATCGAAGGACTGAGCAATCTCCACGCCCTGAATCTTTTTTTGCATTCGGTGCGTTCCATTTACCACGACCGCCGCCAGCACCGATTGCGGAGTGTGATTCTGGTGGGGGTCAGCAATATCACGGGGATATTGCAGGATTCGGCCAGCCCGTTCAATATCGCGGATCAAATCAATATTCCCTATTTTACCTTTGAAGAGACCCGGGATTTGCTGGAGCAGCACACCCGGGAAACGGGGCAGGTATTTTTGCCCGAAGTGATTCGGGGGATTTACGACAATACCGTAGGCCAGCCTGGGCTGGTGAACGCCCTGGCCCGAGATCTGGTGGAAACGCGCTGCTCTGGAATGACGGAGATCGGGATGACGGCCTTCTACCAGACACTCGATGCCTTCTTGCGGGTATATATCGACAAGAACATCTCCAATGTGGTGAACAAGGCGCGGCAGTATCCGGAGGTCATGAAACAGATTCTGTTCGACGGGCCGGTGAATTTCTATGCTTATGACGAGCGGCTGTCCTTTCTTCGGGTCAACGGGGCGATTGTGGATCAGGACGGTCAGTGCGCCGTTCCGGTGCCCATCTATAAAAAATGCCTGTATCAGACATTCAAACCGCTGACGAACGGCAACGAAGAGATGCGGCATTTCAAGGATCCCTTGATCAGCATCACCAATTTCTTGCTGCCAGACGGAAGTCTGGATATGGAGAAGCTGCTGAACCGTTATGCCGAGTATGTCCGGGAGCGGGGCAACATCGTTTTCAGCGGAGGCAAGGCCCAGGAAGGGGTGTATCATTACAATCTGGATGCTTATTTGTCTTCTTTTCTGGATTTTTTGGGGGGCCGGGTGTTTCCGGAGGTTCCGGAAGGCGGCGGTCGGGTGGACTTGTTGGTGCTGCAGGGTCACCAGAGATGGATTGTCGAGGTGAAGCGGTTCGATGGTCCGGACAAGTTGGAGCGGGGAAAACGGCAACTATCTGCCTATCTGTTGCGTTCTATGCTGACCGTGGGATATCTGGTGGTTTTTTCGGATGTTCACAAGTCGGGCAGCCAGGGCCGGGAGGTGGTGGATGGGCAGGATGTGCTGTGGTGGATTCTGCCGGTGTCTGCTGAGGTGCCGTCTCGGGTGTCGTAGCGGAGTGATGAGTTGATGAATATTCACAGCAAAGACGCAAAGTTCGCAGAGAGACGCTGTGTTCAGACGAATGGATGTATTTCCCTCAAGAATGAATCGATCCGTCCGGAATTCAGC
>CAZBUL010000179.1:3697-5965 GCA_964495045.1 uncultured Desulfobacterales bacterium
TAAATTGTCCGGCGGTGTTTGCCTCTCTGGAATATTCACGGATGTTCGATCCGGCAGGGTACGAACCGGTGAATCGGTGTTCCCAGCGGATCACGGTGGGTGTTTTGGGTCAGTTGGTTGACGTTGATGCCATGGATGGTTTCGTCATAGATGAGTCCGAATCCATGCGGAATCAGCACCATGCCCGGTCGCACCTGACGGCTGATCTGGAGTTCGCCGACAGCGCTGCCGGCTTCCGTAACGACTCGGACCTGCTGTCCGTCCGTCATCTTCAGGGTATCAGCGTTTTCGGGGCTGACCGAGATGGTGCAGGCGCGTTTTCCCTGGTTCCATTCCGGGTTTCGCATCAAGGTATTGATGTTGGTGTCCGTATGTCTGCCGGCGTTCAAGATGAACGGGAAGTCCGGTGGCATGTTCAAACCCGCGGCTTCGTCCGCTGGATTCAGGCGCTGCGCCTGTTCCGCCAGTTCGGGGATGAACACTTCGATCTTTCCGGAAGGGGTGCGGATGGCTTCCCAGTTGTCGGCAATGTCCGCTTTGCCGACCCACAGCCCTTGGGGTGTGTCCAACAGCGTCTGAAAGATGTGGTCTCCCTGATTCGGTCCGGTGGGAAAACCGGCTCTGGCCGCATTTTTTCGGAAAGATTTGGGGGCTGTCATCAGCATGCCCCAGGACGCAGCCAGTGCCGCGCTGTTCCACACACGGCCCAGGGTTTTTGCCAGCACGAACGGCATCCGTCGCTGCACTTCCGGGGATTTGCCGGCCCATTCCATCAAATGCATCCCGAAGGTGAGGCGATCCCCTTCGGCGGCTTGCTGAACACTGTCCGGGATATCCGGAATCAAACCCATCCGGTCGGCCAGACGGGTAAAGATTTGAGAGGCTTCCAGGCAGAGCGGCGGGGGGTGGACGACCGGCCTTCTAATCTGAAAGTAAACCTCCGGAAACGTCCAGGGGAAAAATGTGGCATCCCAGGATTCGTAAAAAGTGCGGCAGGGCAGCACGTAATGGGCATGGCGGGCGGTTTCGCTCAGGACGATGTCGTTGACCACCAGCAAATCCAGTTTGTCGAACGCCTTTTCGTAGGCCTGGGTGTCGGAATATGAGCGAAGGGGGTTGCAGGCGCTGACCAGAACGGCCCGCAGGCGGTCGGGGCGGTCGTTCAGGATTTCTTCAGGCATGACATTGGGCGGAAACGATCCGGCGGCTGCCGGCGGCATGGCGGTGTGAACCGTCCGCCAGACCTTGGAATCGCGTTCGTCCGCATGAAACCCCATGGGCATGACCATGCCGGGGATGACGTTTCCTCCCCGCACACAGAACCGGCCGCAGATGACGGCCAGAATGTTCATCAGATAGGAGTTCAAGGTGCTGTGTCGGCCCATGTAAATTCCCAGGTCGGGGTGGAAGCACCATGATCGGGTTGTCATCAGACGGCAAAGCTGATGAACTTCGGAAACTTCGAGTTGACAAACATCCAAAGCGGATCGGATGTCAACATCGATGAACCAGGGGTTGATGCGATCCCAATCCGCTACATGTTCCTGGAGATAGTCGGAGGATTCCCAGCCTTCCTGAACGATGATGGCGATCATGGCTTTAATCAGCAAGGCATCGGTACCGGGACGAACCGGCAGATGGATGTCGGCGATGGCGGCGGTTTCACTCTTCCGTGGATCGATCACAACGAGTGTCCGGTTGGGATCTTTGCTGAATCCGGTGAGGGTTTTGCGGGCCTGCGGCATCTGATGGCTCATCATGCCGTTCCAGCCCCATCCGACCAGCATGTCGGCGGCATGCTCATCCGGAGTGATGATGTTGTACTGCTTTCCGAGCATCCGCCCCAAAATCCACCATATCCCGCTGAACTCCTGGCCGGCGGACGAATAGTAATATTGGGAGCCCATGGCGCGCAGGAGACCGATTCCAAACGATGCTTCGAAATGGCCTCCCTGGGAGCTGCCGCCCATGTAAGCCAGGCAGCGCGGGCTGTGCCGATCGACCAGATCCCGCAGTTTGCCGGCGATTTCATCGACGGCCTGATCCCAGGATATTTCCTGAAACCCGGTTTCCGTGCGCTTCAAGGGGGCGGTCAAACGGTCCTTGGGATATTGGTGATAGATGATGCTCAGCCCTTTACGGCAGGCATAGCCCTCACTGCGCGGGTTGGTTTTGTCGGGACGGACACGAACAATTCGGTCGTTTTCGACCAGAACTTCCAGCCCGCAATTTTGGGCGCATAATACACATCCCGTTTTTTGCCAGGTT
>CAZBUL010000180.1:0-3002 GCA_964495045.1 uncultured Desulfobacterales bacterium
AATCGGTGAAACGCCTCCGATTTCATTTCCTTTGAATGCATAGAACATATTGAATCGGACGTTGCCCTTTCCGCCCAAACCTTTGGCGCACCAGAAAGGAACGACCCCGAGGTTTGCGGTTCCACAGTAAACATCTTCATCGATTCCCCATCCGGGGAAAAAGGCTCTGCTCTGGAAATCGAAGCCGGAAACATCGGACTTTGCCGTAAAAATCATGCCGCGGTGAGGCCACTTGTCTCCATGCGCGATTTCTCCAATCCGCTGAAGGTTCAGCTCCAGTTTTCGCAACAGCACGGCACTGTCCAATTCGACGATGATATCGTTGATGGAACTTCTTGAAACGGCCGCAATGTTTCCATATTCAACATTGGAAAACGAAACGACTTCAAATGCCAGGCTGTTATGATCGACAGGAATCAGCGTCATGGCCGGCAGTGAAATGGTCACAGCATCCACATCCGTTCGCACCCGTACACTCGTTTGGCCATTGAATTCCGTTTGAAGATGAAAACAAAAAGCTGCCCGCCCGGTTACATCGGCCGCAACCTTGCCGGCCGCTGCCGTTGCATGGCCGCACAGCGAAAACTCACTGCCGTCTGCGGAAAAGTACTGAATTCCGTATTCATCGTCTTTTGCCGTACGCTCGAGAAATGCCGTCATGGGAAATTTCAGACTTTCCGCACAAGCACTCATGGCCTTTTTGTCGGGAAATTTATCCAGAATGCAGACACCGGCGGGATTTCCCTCCACCGCTTTTCCATTGACCGTTTCCTTGGACCCGAAAGCGAAGGCCTCATACACATTGATTTGTTGCAACATACAGACCTTATTGAAACCGATCGACCCATTCCACCCGACAAGGGCAGCATGGCGATATTACGCCATCGCGCTAATGAGTGCACCCAACTGGTGATTGACAGCGGGATTCACCGCAGAAAACATGCCGGACAGATTCTGGACCGCGGTTTGCGCCTGGGAGCTGATCGACACATTGTAAGCCCCCTGGGATTGACCCGAAGTCGAAGTACCGGTGGTGCCGGACGCTTCATTGCCGCCGCTGTTTCCCCCTGTCTGGACAGGCCGCCGCTGAATGAGTTTTTCCTGAATCTTGGAGAACATCTCTTGTGCCGATTTGATGTCTCCTGAATCCAACGTTTTCCCAAGACTGGCAATATCGGTGGCAACCGGATTGATGCCGCTGCCGTTGCTGGCGGTAAAACCTTTTTGGATCTGGGTGAGTGCATCTTTGGCATCGGAAATGTTGCTCGTTTCCAAAGCCTTTCCAAGTTTTTCGAAATTTTCCTTGAATTTGGCCAAGGAGCTGTTCTGATTCGCTGAATAAGCAGCAGCGCTTGTTGAAATTCCTGTAATCGCCATAGGAAGCTCCTTTCAGATAAATAACGTAGTTTTCAGAAATTCAGCTTGGAGATAAAATTCTCGATGATTCAGAAGCGGTCACATACCGTTACCCTTCGGCTGATTTCCGTAGGTATTGTTTCACGAACCACTGAAATATTCAAGAATCCTTTTTTCCCATGACCACCTTATGACATCATCGGCAAATAATCAAACACATACTTGCAGGATTGTTCCAAATGTGCGAAAAAGATGCAAATTTTTTCTGATTTGATGCACTCGATCATACTGACACGGAGTTTTTCCATGAAAAGAAAACAGATGAATCGCATTATCGTACTCTCGTCACTTCTGCTTCTTGCCGTATCCGCCATGGGTGCACCGGTACCGGACACAGGGCAGACAACCTGTTATGATGTTGCCGGAAATGTCATCACTTGTCCGTATCCGGGGCAATATCTTTACGGACAGGATGCCAACACCATCACCCAACCAATGTCTTACACCAAACTCGATGAGAAGGGGAATGTATTGCCGAAATACGCCGAATCATGGGCCATGGTAAGAGACAACGTAACCGGTCTTATATGGGAATTGAAAACCGGCAAGGATGACATCCCGAATTATGCTGATCCTCACGATGCAGACAACACATACACCTGGTACGACAGTAATCCGAAAACCAATGGGGGAAATGCGGGAACTCCGGGGGATGGCAACAACACCGAATCTTTTATCAACGCATTGAACGAGGCCGCTTTCGGCGGATATTCCGACTGGCGGATGCCGGATGCAAAAGAGCTGGCTTCGATTGTCGATTTCAGCATTCCCTCCCCCGGCCCGGCGATCGATACCGTTTATTTTCCCGATACAGCCAGTTCATGGCATTGGACGCGCACCACACTGGCAGACTACACCGACAATGCATGGCTCGTGCATTTTGACACCAGCAACGTTCACGCCTACTATAAATCCAATCGGCTTTATGTACGGGCCGTTCGGGGAGGAAAATCCGGATCGGTTCCATCGACCGATAACGGTGATTACACCGATCACAACGATGGAACCGTCACGGACAATTCCACGGGATTGATGTGGCAGCAGGCTGATACATCGGATAAGACATGGGCTGACGCACTGGCATACTGTGCATCTCTGAATCTTGGCGGCTACACGGATTGGCGGCTTCCCAACATCAAGGAACTGCGAAGCCTCGTTGCCGCGAACCGGAGCAATCCGGCAATCGATACAGCTTTTTTCCCCGAGACATCGGCCACGTGGTTCTGGTCCAGTACAACGAATGCTTCCACACCTTATGATGCCTGGATTGTGAATTTTTATTTCGGAGATGTCGATGGTCACGGCAAGATCAACGAATATCATGTCCGCGCCGTTCGAGGCGGCAGGCCATACATACCGCCGGAACCTGTCATCCAGGCCAACGGACAGCGGTCATCGATCTCGGTCACATCCAATGACATGGTGACCATCCAGGTCGGTCTTTCAACCGGGGATGAACGGGGAAAGAACGCCGGATGGTGGATTGCCTGCAATTCACCATCCGGGTGGTATTCTCTGACCACTTCCGGGTGGACAGCGGGGCTGTTCCCATTGTTTGAACATCCCCTTTTTCATGTAACATCCAC
>CAZBUL010000180.1:3102-5887 GCA_964495045.1 uncultured Desulfobacterales bacterium
TGCCACTTTCAATCGGCCATTGATACACCCACCAGTCCCCATCCACCTTGATTTCATATAATGAGATTCCGTATTTTGAATAAACCTCTTTTTCGAGAAATTTGCGGTTGTCCTCATGACTGCCGTCCGAGCTGGTGAGATTGATCAACCGTGCATAAAGACGGTTCTTAACAAACGCATAAGAGATGGCGGCTTTTAAAATAAAATGTTTTTCCAACCCGCATTCACCCGTATATCTATAATATGTTATCCCGTTTTTTTCCATGTACTTCACAAAATGCCCGTCCTTGTTCAGAACCTCCAGACGAGCGCCGAATTCCGGATTGTAGCAGTCAAAGCCATAAGAAAGCAAAGGAAGCACCATAATAACACAACCGATAAAGACCGAGATTATTTTTCGCATTCTTGTTGCCTTTCAAAATTGAATATTTTGCCGTTTGGTTTTCACCCATATTTATGAAAATCTTGTGATGGAATCACATGCGGTTCACTATTTATAATTTCTCTCGTTTTCATTAATCAAGAAGATATTTATTTCAAGAATCTATCCTTTTCCGATCAATTCCCTTCATGTATCATTGACAACCGATTTTGCGGCAGGTAATTTTGTGATATGATCATCCACCCTGTCTCTTTACGGGCAATAACCATTTGTAAGCAATGCTGCAACCAAGGGGGAACATGGATAAAATCAGAAAGATCGGAAAAACGGGATGACAGATAAAATTGACAATTTCCAGAGATCGGTTCATCCATCCATCCCAGACCTGGATTTCGATAATTTTGTCGAGATATCACAGGATGCTATCTACCAATATGATATTCACACACAAAATTTCCTTTATGCGAACACGGCATTCCGCGATATTTTCCGACTCGATGAAACAGCCGGTGCGTGGATTGCTCTCGATAAAGTGATATCGAGCATTCATCCTGATGATCGTGCATTGGTGCTTCATTTCGATGCAAAGTCGATTGCGGCGGGTCCGGGCAAGGGCGAGGTTCCGTTTCGATTGGCCTCTTCAGACGGAACAATTCGATGGCTTCAAGACCGCTGGGTGTTGTCGGCCAATCGTGAAAACGGCCGTCCGCAATATATACACGGTATTATTCGTGATATCACAGAGATGCTGAGTGCGGACAAGCTACTGATTCACAGCAGGCATAAGTCATTGATCGGAAGCTTCATCCTTCAAGATGGGAAATTCTGCTATATCAATCCCGAATTTGCCCGCATTACAGGCTACAGTGAAATTGAATTGATCGGCACGGATCCGATGCAAATCGTTCACGAGGATTACCGGGACTTCGTGCGGCAAAATGCCATTTCCATGCTGAAGGGTTGCAGCGATATGCCTTACATGTTTTGTGTCAGGGATAAAAAAGGCCAGACCCACTGGGTATTGGAAACCGTCATATCGATCGTCCATAAAGGCCGGCATGCGGTGTTGGGGTATTTCATGGATGTCACAGAACTGAAACGCCTGCAAGGTAATTTGTCATCTCTCGGGTTAATGGTCGGAACCGTTTCTCACAGCCTCAAGGGGTGTATTACCGGCATGGATGCCGGTCTCTATCTCATCGAGACCGGTTTTTACAGGAACAAACCGGCTCGGATCGAAGAAGGCCTCGATGTTGCCAAACTGATGATCGACCGTATCAACAAGCTGGTGCAAAATATCCTGTATTACTCCAAGGAGAGGGAGCTGATTTTGGAAAACTATGACGTCTGGGCCTTTGCCCAGGATATCGTCAAGTCTATTGAAACCCGTATCCGCGCCGCCAATATTACCTTCGAAACCGAATTTTCAAATAAACTTGGAAAATTTCGCATCGATTTCAATAAGCTTCGACCCGCCATGATCAATATTCTGGAAAATGCCATGGAGGCATGCATCGAAGATACGCGAACACTGTCTCATACAATCCGTTTTTATGCGCATGACACAGACGATCGGGTTGTATTCGAAATATCAGACAACGGACCGGGTTTGGATCCGGATCGAGTCCATAAGATATTTCAGCTTTTCTACTCTTCAAAGAGTGTTCATGGCACCGGTTTGGGGCTGTTTATCACCCGAAATATCGTCCGACAGCACGGAGGAAATATATCCGTGGAATCAACACCCGGGCAAGGGGCTCATTTTGTGATCACGCTGCCTCGCCATGAATAGTTTGTAATATGAGGATAAACGACCATTTCTCTCAAACTCACCCAAATTGTTTTCCACATTATTTCCGATTATGGAATATTTTACACTCATGGTTTATCAAATGGTGAATTGCAGGATATGGTTTCAATTTATCCATCCCCTGCCCCACCTTTTTTTCTCAATAGACCACAGAAAATCACTTTGACATTGTTGCTATGGATAGGTATTTTACAGCATAATTGAATAATATAGTGCCTTGATCTTAAATATTCCAATCTTGATCGGATGCTGCTTTGCATTGGGCGAAAACATAAGGGGTCTGCAAATGAAATATGTAATTTTTATTTTGATGATGGCTATGATTTTTTCGGCATGTGTTGCTGCCAACTCATACAGAGCGCCGACTCAAGAATTTGATCCAACAAGTTATATGAGAGGAACCAATTGAATTTATGTCAACAGAATTAACCGGTACGACCACTTCAGGGAATGAGGTCAACAGTGCTGGGTATTCTATTTTTATTTCAAAGAACAACCCGGATTTATATAGATCGTTAATTTTAGCAAAACCGCCTGGAGTTCAACACTGCTGGCGGCACGATATTGGCGCTCTCTATGGTTTCGTCGTAAAC
>CAZBUL010000181.1:0-5710 GCA_964495045.1 uncultured Desulfobacterales bacterium
TAAAGCAGATTTCGTATTCTCGGCGGTAATACTTCAGAAAGGCATTTGCCTTCATGGGCTTCGATAAATATGGTGCCGTATCCTTTATCGATGGCCATTTGCTCCATTTCGTTGAGGAGCACCGTTTTCCCAACGCCGCGCAGCCCGGTCAACAAAATGCTTTTTTCTGAACGTTTATTTTTGATTCTTTCAAGCAGTATTCTTGTTTGTTCTATGATATGATCTCTCCCCACCAGTTCTGGCGGCGGAGATCCGGCACCGGGTGAAAAAGGATTGTTGATCGGATCCATTTTTTGTTCTCCTATCATTTATAACAATCTATAGCTGTTTATAACTAAAATCAATTATCAATATTATAGACTTTCAGAAAAATAATTTCGCTGCGTTATCGGTCGGAGATATACCACAGTATAATCTCCTCCCTGCTGCCTTGCGAAATGAATTTTCTGAAAGTCTATAGAACCAAGCCCCCCGGAATCTTTTGAAAGCGGGAAAACATGACAGCAAAACCCAAACCATCCATTACGGTCGATGCCTATCTGGCGCAGGAACGCGCCGGAAACACCAGAAACGAATATTTCAAAGGCGATACGTTTGCCATGGCAGGCGGCAGCGAATCCCACAATCTCATTGTGGGAAATACCTATGCCAGTTTTCATGCTCAGCTCCGGCACCGGCCATGCCGCGTATATCCAAGCGACATGCGGATCAAGGTCATTCAAACCGGGCTGTACACCTATCCGGACGTATCTATTGTCTGCGATGCACCAGAATTTGAGGATGATCATCGGGACACCCTGCTGAATCCGACCGTGATTGTCGAAGTGCTTTCCCCATCTACTGAAAGCTATGACCGCGGAAAAAAATTTCAGAATTACCGGTTGATTCCATCCCTTCAGGAATATATTTTGATTTCACAAGACAACCATCGGCTGGAACACTATGTTCGGCAATCCGTGCATCACTGGCAGCTTTCCGAAGTCATCGATATGACCGCTGCCATTGAATTGTCATCGGTGGAATGCCGCCTGGCGGTTTCCGATGTCTATGAGAAAATTGAGGAGCTTTCAATTTAAAAAAGGATGAAACGATGAATTACACCCGAATAACGGCCGAAACCATCGGCCACGTTTTCCTGATGGGCCTCAACCGCCCCAATAAACGAAACGCTTTCGACCTCGAAATGTATGAAGAACTCGCCCATGCGTACGGTGAGCTCGACAGAAACCCGGACCTCCGCTGCGGCGTTTTGTTTGCCCACGGCAACCATTTCACGGCCGGGCTGGAACTCGACAAATGGGCAGGCGTGTTCGAAAGCGGCCGGTGGACGATACCGGATGGCTGCATTCATCCGCTGGGAACAGATACGGCGGCACGCTGCCGCAAGCCGGTGGTCATGGCCATTCAAGGCTTATGCTTTACCATCGGCTTCGAATTGCTGCTGGCGCAGGATATCCGCGTGGCTTCCACAGATGCTCGCATTGCGTTGCTCGAAGTCAAGCGGGGCATCTATCCCGTCGGCGGCGGCACGGTGCGGCTGTTTCAGGAAATTGGCTGGGGCAATGCCATGAGGTATCTGCTAACCGGTGATGAAATCAGCGGCCCTGAAGCTCTCCGGCTGGGTCTGGTTCAGGAACTGACCGAACCGGGGAATGTGTTGGACCGGGCCGTCGAGATCGCCACAGACATCTCCAAACGGGCACCGCTGGGGGTCATGGCCGCCCTCAACTCCGCCCGAATCGCCGAAATCGAAGGGCAGAACGCCGCCATGGCCAGACTGATTCCGGATCTGCAGCCCATCATGAAAAGTGAGGATGCCATGGAAGGGGTCATGTCTTTTCTGGAGCGGCGGGAAGCCAACTTCAAAGGAAAATGATCCGATGAAATCGTCTCGAAAAAGGGTTTTTGTGATTAAAATTGCATTGATTATGACGTCTCTGTCTTGCCATTGGGTGATCGTGCCTGGAATGTGATGGTCACCGCCGTTCCCTGACAATCGGGTGTCTTTGCTTGAAACTGCACGTCTCCTTTAAGCTGGCGCATCAGAGCATGAACCAGCATCAGCCCCAGGGTAGCGGTTTTGGATTCATTGAAATCATTGGGTATTCCAATGCCATTGTCCTGAACGGTCAGGGTGTAGGTATCCTCGGTTTTGTGAAATGTGATTTTAATTTTTGGATCGACTGTATTCGAAAAGGCATGCTTGAACACATTGGTGAGCAGTTCGTTGATGATCAGACCGCAGGGAATCGCCGTATCGATGTTCAGAAAGATATGGTGAGCGTCAATATCGATATCGATCTTTTTTCCTCCGGGTCGGGGATAAGAAGACATCAGATCGCTGGCAAGGTTATGGATGTACACCTGAAAATGAACCGCCGAGAGGTCTGCGGATCGATACAGTCTTTCATGGATCAGCGCCATGGTTTTGATCCGATGCTGACAGATGTCGAACATTTCACGGATGTTATCATCCTTTATCTGCCTGGCCTGAAGGCCGATCAGGCTGGAAATGACAGCCAGATTGTTCTTGACCCGATGATGAATTTCTCTGAGAAGACTTTCTTTTTCCTGCAGATTCTGCCGAATCATTTTTTCGGATAAATCGCGTTCGGTAATGTCTTCCGTAGCGAAGAGAATATGCGTGACCCCTTTCAGCGTCAGCATTCGGGCAGATATCGATGTCAGCAAGATGCTGCCGTCTTTGCGGCGGCACCAAACCTGCTGGTTTCTGATCTCTCCGTTTTGAACAATGGCCTCGACCATTCTTTTCCGATCGTCGAGATCGATCCAGATATTGGCGGCCACCGCACTTTTCCCGATCATTTCTTCACGCGTATATCCGAACAAGGATTCTTCCGCCTGATTGACATCGATCCAGATGCCATCTTCCAATGTCGAGATACATTTGGCAACCGGACTTCCCATGAATGCCGCACGAAACCGGTTTTCACTTTCCTGAAGCGCTTCTTCGACGCGTTTTCGTTCCGTAATATCCCGGCAGAAACACAATAACACATTCTCATTCGTTCTCATGAAATTCGCCGATATCTCGACATAGAAAAACGTTCCGTTTTTTCTGCGGTGACGTGTTTCGAAAGTTTCGGAGCCATTTGTCATGATCCGGTGAATACGGGCGGCCGTAACATCCGGACTTTCGTCGAGATCGAGATCGGAAATTTCCAGTTTCAGGAGCTCATCCCGTGAATATCCCGACATGCGGCAATAGGCATCGTTGGCTTCGATGATTTTCTTTTCGGTGCTGACTATCCAGAAGCCATCGGCCATGGTTTGAAGGATTTGCTGCAAGTAATGTTCACTGTTCATTTTTTCCATCTCTTCCTGGGGATCAAGGGAGATTGTCTGCTCGGCAATAAATTAAAAAACAACAATGCGTACGATAAGGCATGATAGCAACAACACATTCCGGTTGATAATCCAATCTATCAGGCAATGTCAACACGATATCAAGCAACGATCTTGGAAATCAATTGCCGATCACAGCATGAGGGATGTCCTTTTGGAAAGGAATCTGTCGTTCTGCGGATACACGATACCGGAAAGTATTTCTTGACCTGATGCAGAAACTGCAATTAATGTGTGTACCGCATTCGATTTCAAGGCTTTTCGCCGTTACCAGGGCTATCTGAAAGGAAATACATATCATGGAAAACGAAAAATCTTATCTGGAATTGTTTATCGAAGTCACCAAGGCGATTACCTCCAAACTGAACATGAATGAAGTGTTTGGCCTGATTGCCCGCAAAATTCCTGAAGTCATCGGCGTGGATGCGGCAACCATCCGGCTGCTAGACAGTAAAGGAAATAAACTGGTTTTGCATGCGGCCTCGGGCCTCAGTGATGAATATCTCCATCGGGGACCCGTGGATATGGAAAGCAGTGTAATGAAAGCACTCAAAGGAACACCGATCGCCATTTCCGATGTCGCCACCGATTCTCGAATCCAGTATCTGGAAGCATCCCGGAAAGAAGGAATCAAAAGCATGCTGGTGGTTCCCATTCCCATCCGGGGTGAAGTCAGCGGTGTCCTACGGCTCTTGACCCGAACCCCGCGGGAATTTTTACCCCTGGAAATCGATTTTGTTGCGGCTCTGGCCGAACAGTGTGGTATTGCCATTGAAAACGCCCGAATATACGAAGAGCAGAAACGACAGCTCAGCTATTTCAAGGCGATTTTCGACATCGGCAAAACCATCAATACCACCCCGAACCTGGATGAAGTGTTGAACATGATCGTTACCCGGCTCACGGAAGTGATGAGCCTGAAAGCCTGCACCATCCGGCTGATCGAATCGACCCACGGCAAACTGGAACTGAAAGCCGCTTATGGGCTGAGCCGGTCTTACCTGGAACGCGGCCCGCTCGATGACGAATTGGCGACGTATTACATCATGAAGGGAGAGCCGGTCATGATTCCCGATGCCAAAGTCGATCTGCATACAATCTATCATAAAGAGGCTGCGGCCGAAGGAGTCGGCAGTATCCTGGCCGTTCCGATTGCTGTTCAGGAGGATCCGATCGGCATGATCCGGCTGCTGACTTCAGAGGTGCGCTATTTCTCCCCGGCCGATATCAACTTTGCCATGGTCGTTGCCGAACAGGCCGGCATCGCCGTGCAGAATGCCGTTCATTTCAATAAGCCCTGACATACATTGATGTTATTCTTCCCCGGATCGCAGTATCCGACCTTCTCCTGGATAGACGATACGATTGTCCGGGGCGGTGTGTTTCTGTGGCTCAGGCCAGTGACCCGCCTGCGGTTCCGATCCTTCACGGGCGATGGCCGAGGGGTAAAGGTCTCTGTTGACCGGATGCTTTCGGACATCGACGTCGGTAACCGGTGCGCTGAATTCGATCGGAATATTGTTGGGATCGAAGGCGTAGATGGAATGAATGAATCCGTGGTCGATGACTTCAGACACCCAGATGCCGGCAGCTTCCAGTTTGTCTTTCAACTCCCAGAGGTCCGCATCGGCCGCCACTTCAAAAGATACATGATCGAAAGCCAGCGGGCCTTTCACCGGAACCCCGTGATCTTTCAACGCCACTTTTTCGACGTCCGGCCATTCGAAAAACGCAATCATGTCATGGTCGGTAATCTCGAAAAAATAATGGCGGTATCCCGGTTTTCCGAGACCCGCCACCAACCGCATACCCAGCAGATCCCGCCAGAAGCGGATGGTGGCATCCATATCGCAGGTTGCCATGGCCAGATGATTGATACCCGTAAATCGGATCATCTCAGTTTCCCCGAATCATGATGAGCAGCATTTTAAACTGCATCTCGGCGTGCAGGGCGTGCGAGATGTTGGCCGGCATGATCAGCATCTGCCCGGCTTTGACCGTCTGCATCTTTCCGCCGATGGTGATCTCGGCCTCACCGTCCAGAATATGCACCACCGCATCGTAGGGGGAGGTGTGCTCCGACAGCCCCTGCCCTTTGTCAAAGGAAAACAGGGTGATGTTGCCGGTATCTTTTTTCAGCAGTGTCTTGCTGACAACCGATCCGATGGCATAAGTGACGTGATCTTTCAAATCGAATGGTATGCCTTTGTTTGCAACAGAATTGTTTAGCATGCAGTTTCTCCTTTACCGTGAAAAATAAAGTTGTCAGTCATCAGCTCTACTGCAAGAGGGAACAATCTGCGCTTTTTGAGCCCCCACCCCAGCCCTCCCCCGCTGGGGGAGG
>CAZBUL010000182.1:0-5650 GCA_964495045.1 uncultured Desulfobacterales bacterium
TTTGATAAAAACGCAACGATCTCATCAAATGTATAAACACGGCTCAATGATGAAGCCGACAATAATGACGACTTCGTAAATAGTCCGGATGCTTCGTTGCGCCACATTCATAGTCGAAGCGTCTTACCAATAAGTACACATCACTCAACAGATTTTGCGCGTTACTTCGAAGCTGTCCGTATATGACTTTTTACGAGTTTCTCAATAATGGACTTGATCTTGAGCGCTTGCATGATATGATAACCATCGAATTCGTCGACCGAAAATGACGCATTTAGACGACACTGGATAAAGAGACAGCAAACAAATGCAACTAATGACCCTATGAATGGACAGCGAGCCCTTTCCATGAAATCCCGTATCATCATCGATTCACCCGGCATCGACCGGATACTCACCCGTATGACACATGAAATCCTCGAAGTGCACAAGGGAACAGAAAAACTGACCCTCATCGGCATCCAAACCCGCGGTGTACACATGGCCCGGCGGCTTCAGAAAAGAATCCTCATGATCGAAGGAGTGGAAGTTCCAGTCGGTGTTCTCGACATTACACTATACCGGGATGACTGGACCCGGATCAGCCCTCATCCGGTAATTCAAGCCACCGATATCTCATTTTCTGTGGACGATCGAGACATACTACTGATCGACGACGTTCTATTCACAGGCAGAACCATCCGAGCCGCCATGGATGCATTGATCGACTTTGGTCGGCCGAAACGAATTGAACTCGCGGTTTTGGTTGATCGCGGACATCGAGAATTGCCAATTCAAGCCAATTATATAGGAAAATCACTGCCAACCAGACGTGCCGAAACCATTAATGTTATGTTTACAGAAAGTGACGCGATCGACCAAGTCGCTCTCGAAGAAAGCAAGGAAAACAATGGGAACTGAAAAACACAAAGCATCCGCCCCCAGACATGTGAATGTCGGCGTTCTCTCCATTTCCACAACCCGCACACTGACGGAAGACAAGAGCGGACACTGGATATGCAAGCATCTTAAAAGAGAAGGACATCAGGTTGCTTGTCATCAAGTGATTCCAGACGATGCATCCATCATCATGAAAACGGTATCGGATGTCATTCGGGAGCAGACTCCTCACGCATTGCTGCTGACCGGCGGCACAGGGATCAGTCCAAAAGACGTCACCATCGAAGCGGTTAGACCGTTACTTTCAAAAGAGCTGACCGCCTTTGCTGTACTGTTCACCCAACTCAGCTTCGAAGAAATCGATGCTGCAGCTTTGTTGTCCAGAGCAATGGCAGGCACGATCGGATCCACGATCATATTCTGCATGCCGGGCAGTTTGAATGCCTGCAAACTGGCCTGCAAAACTTTAATTTTTCCCGAACTCGGTCATTTGGTTCATCATCTTCAGGAGTCATGACGACGATCACAATTATTGTCATTTTCCAACTATTTTCGTTTTTTTACTTGTTCGTGATTAATGGATTTTTACGATAACAGAAAAGGAGAATGCGATGGATAGAAGAAATTTTCTCAAACTGTCACTCAGCCTGAGCGCCATGGCATTAATCGATACACCCGTTAGTGTGTCTGTTTTACATGCAGCGGACACCGGATGGTCATCGGGTATTCAATCACTGCCGTATCCCAAAGATGCTCTCGAACCCTATATTTCAACACGGACCTTTGAGTTCCATTACGGTAAACACTACCAGACTTACATCGACAATACCCGAAAACTGATTGTCGGAACGGAATATGCCAGTTTATCGTTAAAAGACATCATCCGAAAATCCAACGGAAAGCCCGCTCATATCGCTATTTTCAACAATGCCGCCCAATCCTTCAATCACGAATTTTTCTGGAACAGTATGAAACCAGGCGGAGGAGGCAAGCCCCAAGGCCGGATCGGTGAGTCCATTGCAAAATCATTCGGCAGCTACGCTCAATTCGAAAAGGAGTTTATCGAAGCCGCCATGACTCAGTTTGGAAGTGGATGGATTTGGCTGATTCAAGATAAATCAACTCTGAAAATAGTCAAAACCGCCAATGCCGACACCCCTTTGGCACAAGGATGGACGCCGCTCTTGACTCTGGATGTCTGGGAACATGCCTACTACCTCGACTATCAAAACCGCCGAGGCGACTATATCCAAGCTTTTCTGAACCATCTGGTCAACTGGGGTTTTGCCGAAAACAACCTGATATGATTCATAACCGTTTACTGAATATTTCTGCAAACGGACTATTGAACGGCACCGGTTTTTCCCGTGAAGGCCGGGGAACTCCTTTTTTCGAGATAAAAGTTGGCTGATTTCCGGAAGCCGGCCGACGAGAAGGCCCTTCCATTTCTGGAGCAGATTTCATGGAAAGGGAAATCCGTTTTCGCTCCAAATCCACATCAAGAACGGTCACTTGTACTTTTTGAGTGACCTTGACCACATCCAAAGGATTTTTTACGAACCGATCGGAAAGCTCACTCACATGAACCAGGCCGTCCTGATGCACACCAATATCCACAAAAGCACCGAATGCCGTTACATTTGTGATGATTCCCGGTAGTTTCATGCCGATGAGCAAGTCTTCCATTTTGTCCACACCGTGGGTAAACGCTATTTCAAACGACTCCCGTGGATCCCGACCGGGTTTGGCCAGTTCAGCCAAGATATCCTTCAATGTTGGAAGTCCAACGCTTTCTGAAACATACCGATTAACATCGATCCGACAACGCAGATCGGAACTGTCGATGAGATCCGCAACTGTGCAGTTGAGGTCTTTAGCCATAGCATCCACAATGGAATAGCTTTCCGGATGGACGGCACTGGCATCCAGCGGATGCTTTCCATCCCGAATCCTTAAAAATCCTGCGGCTTGTTCAAACGCCTTGGGCCCAAGACGTTTGACCTTTTTTATGGTCTGGCGAGAATCAAATGGACCGTTCTCGTTTCGATATGCAACGATATTTCGGGCAAGCTGAGGCCCCAGCCCTGAAACGTATGTCAGTAACTGGGAACTGGCCTGATTGACATCCACACCTACATGATTGACACAATTGATAACCACATCATCGAGAGATTGTTTCAAAGCGGCCTGATCCACATCGTGCTGATACTGGCCCACCCCGATAGATTTCGGATCGATCTTAACCAGCTCTGAAAGAGGATCCATCAGCCGGCGGGCTATGGATACCGCACCGCGAACCGTCAGATCCAGTTCGGGAAATTCCTCTCGTGCAACTTCCGAAGCCGAATATATCGAAGCCCCGCTTTCATTGACCAGTATAACGGAAAGGCCTTGAGGAAGGGCAATGGAGCGCAAAAAAGCTTCGGTTTCACGGCCTGCTGTACCATTTCCAACAGCAATGGCTTCGATACCGAAACGAGTGCATAAATCCCTAACTTTCTCTGCGGCCTGACGGGTTTGCGATTCAGACAGATGCGGGTAAATAGTGTCGTGATGCAAAAGTTTCCCTTGGCGATCCAGACACACAAGTTTGCAGCCGGTGCGAAAACCCGGATCAAGCCCCATGGTTTGTTTGGCACCCATGGGTGGAGCCATCAGCAACTGTTTCAAATTATCGGCAAAAATCCGAATGGCTTCGATATCTGCCCGCTCTTTGGTAACCAGACGAATTTCGGTTTCCATGGAGCGGGAGAGCAACCGTTTATACCCATCCTGAATAGCCATCCGCACCTGTTCTGCGTCTTCTCCATTTCCCGTAATGAAAACCGCCTCCAACATTTGAATGGCATCGATTTCCGGCGGCATTACTGTCAAATTCAGAATGTCCTCGTTTTCTCCCCGCCGCATGGCCAGGATACGATGAGAAGGTGCCTGAGAAACGGGCTCTTGCCAATCAAAATAATCCTTGTATTTGGTACCGATGGTTTCTTTACCAGTAGCCACCCGGCTGACAAAAACCCCTTTTTCGGCAAACAGCCGACGCATAATTCCTCTGGCACCGGAGTCTTCGGCAATACGTTCCGCTAAAATATCCCGTGCTCCACTCAGGGCTTCTTCCGTTTTAAAGACACCTTTTTCAGGATCGATATAAGCGGATGCCGCTGCGCTGGGATCAACCCCTTTTTGTTCCATAATCAGCATCGCAAACGGCTCAAGGCCTTTTTCCCTGGCCATGGTCGCCCGTGTCCGACGTTTGGGTCGAAAAGGGAGGTAGATGTCTTCCAGTTCGGAAAGAGTTGCTGCTGCCAATACCTGCAGATTCAACTCATCTGTCAGGTGACCATGCTGCACCAAGGACGAGAGAATAACAGACCTTCGGGAATCCAGCTCATGAAGTTGAGCAAGCCGATCACGGATGGATGCGATAGCAACCTCATCCAGACTGCCGGTGACTTCTTTGCGATATCGGGCAATGAAAGGAATTGTGGCATCTTCTTGCAGAAGCAAAGCAACGGCTTGAACTTGCTGGAAACTCAGGTTCATCGCTTCGGTAATTTGCGAAATATGGGATGGATTCATGAAACCTCGACAAATATCGTTCTAAACAGTTGTTCCCTGTGCAGATTGAAAACGGCGTACCAGAAAATCGAGAGCAAGCATATATCCATGAAAGCCCAATCCGGAAATCTGCCCGGTGGCGACACCGGCAATCATTGAATGATGACGGAAAGACTCCCGCTTATAAATATTGGATAAATGGACTTCGACCACTGGAATGCTCAACAGCAACAAGGCATCACGAATCGCAATGCTGGTATGGGTATATGCGCCAGGATTGATGATCAGGCCATGATGAGAATCCATGATTTCCTGAATTTTATCGACGATCGCCCCTTCATGATTGGACTGAAAAGCATCGACATGCACGCCAAAGCAGTGACCAGCGGATATCATAGCTGTATTGACATCCAACAGCGTTTCCCGACCATAAACATCCGGCTCTCTTTTTCCTAACAAATTTAGATTCGGCCCATGAATCACCTGAATACATCTATTTTCTGACAGGAACTGCACATTCACCTCATTGACTTTCATTACAGCAACAAATCATTTGCTTAAAAGAAGAAATTGTTTTTCGATAATCGGCACTTTCAAAAACAGCGGAGCCTGCCACAAATACATCCACGCCTGCCTGGGCAATCTTGGAAATCGTGGATTCATTGACACCACCATCGATTTCAATCAATGTGGCCAGGTTCCGTGCTTGAATCCATTTTCGCAGATCCGTAATTTTCCGGAGAGTGCTTTCGATGAACTTCTGCCCACCGAAACCCGGATTGACACTCATCAGCAAAACGAAATCAAGATCATCCAATATCCACTCCAATGCTGACAACGGCGTAGCCGGGTTGAGAACCGCACCAGGGCGACATCCGCTGTTTCGTATCAACTGAATCGTACGATGCAAATGCGGACATGCCTCCACCTGTACGGAAATCAGGGATGCTCCAGCATCGGCAAAATCCGGTATATATCGATCAGGATTTTCAATCATCAAGTGGACATCCAGCGGAAGGTCGGTCACTTTCCGTACCGATTTAACCACCAACGGGCCCATCGTGATGTTAGGTACAAAATGACCGTCCATGACATCCACATGTATCCAATCGGCGCCGGCAACCTCAATCGATCTGATTTCTTCGCCGAGTCGGGAGAAATCGGCTGATAATATTGAAGGGGCGATATATTTCATAAAACTCCTTTTTGATGG
>CAZBUL010000183.1:0-5606 GCA_964495045.1 uncultured Desulfobacterales bacterium
AATCTGCGCTTTTTGAGCCCCCACCCCGGCCCTCCCCCGCTGGGGGAGGGAGCTTGAGGAAAACGCAGATTATGCCCGTTTCGAGAATATTTCAGACTGAGAAGGAATGCGCCGGCGAACCGATGATCGAGCTGTTTGACCATCTCTCGGACAAAGATGTCAATACCTGTCTGGTGATTCTGGCGGCCGCCGGCATTGCTTACCGGATCACCGGCCAACCGGGGGAGTGGACGGTTTGGATCGATGAAGCGGACAGCGAACCGGCCATTGCCGAAGTCGGGAAATATTTCCAGGAAAATAAGGATATTCCCGATGAAATCGGCAATTGGAGCGGTTTCTTTCGGAATATTCATGCCGGTTTTGGCGCCGGGCTGTTTTTTCTGGCCGTCCAGGTTTACATCAACCATCACGGCGGAGTCGCTGTTTATTCGGAAAAATTTGGCGCATCGGCCTCGGCCATACTCGATGGGGAAGTGTTCCGGACGGTCACGGCGCTCATGATTCATTCCGACGCCGTGCATCTCATCAGCAACATGGCGGCCTTGGTGCTGCTGTTTACCGTTGTGTGCAGTGTGTGGGGAAGCGGCGTCGCATCGTTTTGCCTGCTGGCATCGGGGGCTCTGGGAAATTACCTGACGGCTTTGATATACCGGACATCCCATGTATCGATTGGCTCATCCACCGCCGTCTTCGGCGCCCTCGGCATACTGATCGTCCATCAGGTCTTTTCCAGCGTTCGGCATGCGACTGGACGAATGAAGGCCTGGCTTCCCATCGGCGCGGGTCTCTGCCTGCTGGGGTTGTTCAGCGAGGGGGCCCATACCGATATTCTGGCCCATCTTTTTGGTCTGGGAAGCGGTATGGCAATCGGGGTAATTTCTGAAACGATATCCCGAAAACCGCTTGCGACGCTGTTTCAGTTTCTCTTCTTTTCAGTGACTGTCGGGGCGATCCTGCTCGCGTGGTCACCTTGACAGAATCCAATGAGGATACATTCCATGCTGAAAAAACATGGCCATGTTCAGGGATTGGATGATCCCGAAATTCGATCATTAAACCGGCCGAAAGAAAGATAAATGAACCCCGAAATCTTTTCACAACTGAAAAACTGGTTTACCCGATATGTCGCCGGTTACTACACCGGCGAGCATGAACACGACCGCAATATTCGATTGAAGGAAGAACATACCGATCGGGTCTGTCAGAATATGTCTCTGCTTTGCCAAAGCCTGAGTTTGCCACCTGCGGACAGCCGTCTGGCCGAGGTGATATCCCTTCTTCACGATGTCGGCCGTTTCGAACAGTATCGGCGGTACCGAACGTTCAACGACATGAAATCGAAAAACCATGCCTACCTGGGATTGCAGGTCATGGCCAAACATCGGGTGCTATCCGAACTGGATGGGAAAGACCGCAGGACAGTGATGTATGCGATTGCCTGCCATAATGTCGCAATCCTGCCTGCTGGGGCTTCCGAAAGGATGCGGATGTTCATGAAACTGATCCGGGATGCCGACAAGCTGGATATCTGGAAGGTGGTTGTCGATTACTATCGGGAAAGAGCCGTGAAGCCCAACAAAACCATCGAGCTCGATCTTCCGGATACATTGGAATGTTCACAAACGGCTCTCGACGCCCTGCGGGAAGAAAGATTCGCCCGGATTCATGAAATGAAAACCCTGAACGACTTCAAGCTGCTTCAGATCAGTTGGGTTTTCGATCTCAATTTCGCCCGATCTTATGAAATTCTCAAAGACAGGCAATATATCGAACGCATTGCTGAAACCCTTCCCGATACCCCGGCAGTGACCGATGCCGTCGGGTATGCCTTCCGTCGAGTCCAACAGATGACCGAAGGACGCTGATTCATTTTTCCCGCCGGAAAAAGTGATAGACGAAGAGGTACAGCGATATCACAAAAAAGAGGACATCCCGCAACACCACCCACACGCTCAACCCGCCGGCGGTCGGTTCGGTGGAAAAGCATCCGCAGGAAATATTCAGCCCTCTGATTTTGTTGATGATGAGTGCTGTCAGAAACGTAACCATCAGCAGGTTGATGCCGAGCACCGATCCGGGCATCCAGATGCCCAAGAGCAGCAGGACACCCAGCGTCAGTTCGAACCAGGGAAGAATCAGGGCAGGCAGGTTGATCAAAACGTCTGGAAGCAACTGATAGTTATACACCGCTTCCGCAAATGCGGCCGGATGAAGGATCTTGTCGAAACTGGCATATATGAACACGCCGGCCATCGTCAGCCGGGCGGCCAGGGCCAGATACCGGGTTACTGCCTTTTCCGGTAATGGTTGGATTTTCCCAGGGTCGGCCCCATAGCCGGTTGGCTGAGACGGATTGTCCAATGTACAGGAGTGTTCGCACAAAATATTTCCGTTTCCACAGGCTTCGGTTTCAAACTGAAGCACCGGATGATCGATGCCGAATTCATGAAATAAGGCGTCGGCGATTTTATTCTGAAGTTCCCGGGTTTGGCTGACGGGCTGATCCTGAACCACCACATGGCAGGAAAAGGCCACACCGGAAGACCCCAGACTCCAGGCATGAAGGTAATGGACACCTGATATCTCCGGGAAATGATGCAGAAAATCCTGCACAGCCTGAATATTTAGATCGCCAGGGGTGGCGTTCATAAGAATCGCGGTTGATTCCTTGATGATTCCCCAGCAGTTTTTCAGAATGAACACCACGATCAGCAAAGACAGCAGCGGATCGAGCCAATACCAGGGGCGGTAGATCAGAATCAGGCCGTTGATCACCACCACGATGGATGTCAGCATATCCCCCATCATGTGAAGAAAGGCCCCGCGGACATTCAGGCTGTCTTTGGCATCCCGATGCAGAAGCCAGGCCGAAAACCCGTTGCCGATGACGCCGACGCCGGCGATCCATACAACGATGCCGCCGGAAACCATTTCCGGTGTTCCCAGCCGTTGAAAAGCGCCGTGAACGATGAATCCCGATGCGGCGAACAGAATCGCTGCATTCAGCATGGCGGCCAATATTTCGGCACGGCGGTATCCGAACGTGTTTTGAAGGGATGCGCCTTTTCGGCCGATCTTGAGTGCGATATACGAAATGAGAATGGCCGTGAAGTCGCTGAAGTTGTGGGTGGCATCCGAAATGAGCGCGATGCTGCCAGCCGCGAGGCCGCCAATGACCTGAACAACCGGGATAATGAAATTCAGCCCGAGGGTGATCAGCAGCCTGCTGCCGGGGGTATCCTCCCAGACGGCGTGGTGATGCGATCCGTCATGGCTGTGTGCGGCAGAAACCGGACGGCATGCATTTTCGTTATCCACTGCCGGATGATTTTCCTTGGTGATATCTGTCTTTGAAATCGTTTCGTTCATTTTCCTGTCTCGATCGGCAGCCCAGCCTCTTTCCAGACACTCCAGCCGTTGACCAGTACCCGGACATTCGAAAAACCGAAATTTTCGAGAAACAATGCCAGCTCTTTGCTGAGATTGCAGGTGGCGCCATCACAGTAGGCAATGATCAATGTGTCGTTCGGCAGGTTCCCGATGATCTCGATCGCTTTTTGTTCAGCGTCGTGCCATGGCAGACTGACAGCCCCCTGAATATGGCCGGCGGTGTATTCTTCCAGAGAACGGGCATCCATAAACACGGTGTTTCCGGACATGTAGAGGCTTTTTGCCTCATCCAGAGAAATTGCCAGTTGACGGCCGGATGGAGATATGAGCCGGGTTTCCGGCGACCGGCTTTCCACGAGCGGCAGCCGGTCCGGCCGGAACTGGTTGGAAATCAGGGCGATCGCAACAGCCGCCAGAACGATGATGGTCAGTTGGCGGAGGGACTGCATCCACAGATGACGGGGAATAGGATGGGGCATGTTATGATTCCAATATTCAAATAACCGTTTTGTATCATGAGTTGTTGATTCAACGAGCATATATTTTCGTGTGTTTTGTGTATTTCGTGGTTCATATATTTCACGGTCGGGAATTCGATCATTTGACAACCAGCACCGGAATCTCCGAAAACTCGATCACCCGCTCCGCCACACTGCCCAGCAGGATGTGCGATATGCCCCGGCGGCCGAGCTTTCCCATGACAATCAGGTCGGCATTCCACGACTGGGCTTCTTCCAGGATCACCTCATGGGGAATACCCTCCCGGATGATCATCTCCGAGATGGAGATGATCATTTCGTGCAGTGTACACCGCATGTCTTTGAGAAAAGCCTGGGCGCTGGTCTGGAGTTCTTTGTGGACAGCTTCCCGGTCCTGTTTGGAAAACCGGGCCAGTTGATCGAGCAAGGTGTCGTCGATGACATGAAAAATCCGCAGTTCAGCCCCGTGAATCTTGCCGAGCCGGGCGGCCATACATGCGGCACTGAGCGAGTATCGGGAACCATCGACCGGCACCAAGATGCGGCTAAAAAGACCCATGATCCGTTTCCTCCCTGCGGCGTTTCTGCTGCTTCAACTGAAACAGGAATTCTCGTTCCTTTTCTTCGAGATTTTCCTCGATATGCTTGATGGTGGCATGATATAGCGGAATGTAGATATTTTCCAGTGCATTGATGCGTTTGAGGGTTTTTTTGATTTCCATGATCAGCCGAAACAGTCCGACTTCGATTTCTGCCAGCTCCACGATGATTTCAAGACTACAATATACGGATTTGGCCGTTTCATCCAGGGAAAAACCGGTCTCCAGAAAACCGAATGCGGGTCGGTAGGGCGGCAGGCTGATCTGAACCAATGGCAGGATTACGCCCATGAAGCTTTTTTCGATCAGGGTGATGTCTTCGTCTGCCCGTGTGGCCAGGGCTGCCCGTTCACAGGCGAGTCTGCCCGATGTCTGCAGAGCTTCCCGGTAGTGCCGGTAAGTTTCCTGCAATGCATGATGGACGCGGGCACGCACCTGATCGGATTTGGTGGAAAGGGCCCGGATATGAGCCATCAGCGCTTCTTTCTTATCATCCAGAAGAACCTTGCCGTGAACGGCAAAACGCAATTCCTCCCGAAGCCGGAAAAGATTACTTTTGTTGGCCGAAAGGGGGAGTCTGTCCATAAGGAGAAGTTCCTTTCCGGGCGCCGTATTTACGGATCTGTTCGGGTTTGACACGGCTCAGATCTTTTTCCGGGAATAGGGAAGCCAGTTTCCAACCCAAATCGAGGGTCTCGAAAATACTCCGGTTTTCCTGGGGATCCTGTTGAATGAACCGCTGCTCGAGTGCGACGGAAAATTTCAGGTACCGCTGATCATGGGCGGACAAATCCGCTTCACCGATGATCGATGCCAGGGTCTCGACCCGTTTGGATTGGGCATACAGCGTATAGAGCTGGGTCGACAGATTCTGATGATCTTCCCGGGTGCGGTTTTCGCCGATGCCGTCGCTCATCAGCCGAGACAGGGATGGCAGCACGTTGATGGGTGGATAGATGCCTTTCTGGAAAAGATGGCGGTCCAGTACGATCTGTCCCTCCGTGATATAACCGGTCAAGTCCGGAATCGGATGGGTGATGTCGTCATCGGGCATAATCAGGATGGGAATCTGGGTGATGGAACCCCTGGCGCCGGTGATCCGCCCGGCCCGTTCGAAAATGGAGGCCAGATCGCTGTA
>CAZBUL010000184.1:0-5602 GCA_964495045.1 uncultured Desulfobacterales bacterium
GTGTTGGTCTGCCGCCGCATATAGGCTTTCCAGGCATCCGAACCCGACTCCCGACCGCCGCCGGTGTCTTTTTCGCCGCCGAACGCCCCGCCGATTTCCGCACCGGACGTGCCGATATTCACATTGGCAATCCCGCAGTCCGACCCCCAGTGAGATAAAAATGCTTCGGCCTCTTTCAGGCTGTCCGTGAAAATGGCGGACGAGAGCCCCTGCTGCACACCGTTTTGAATGCCAATGGCCTCGTGCACATCGCCTTTGTATCTGATCAAATAAAGGATCGGCGCAAAGGTCTCTTCCTGAACGATATCGTAATGATTCTCGGCTTCGACCAGTGCTGGTTTCACATAGCATCCCGATTCATAACCGGCCCCGCTGAGGACTTCACCGCCGAAAATCACGATTCCACCCGCTTTCCTGACCGCTTCCAATGCCGCCGAATGGGCTGCAACGGCAGCCTTGTCGATCAAGGGCCCGACATGATTTTTTTCATCCAGCGGATCGCCGATGCGAAGCCCGCCATAAGCCTTGATCAACGAGGTTTTCACTTTGTCATAAACGGATTCATGGATGATCAACCGGCGGGTCGTCGTGCAGCGCTGGCCCGCCGTGCCGACCGATCCGAAAACAACGGACGGAATCGCCGTTTTAAGATCGGTGCTCGGGGTGATGATGATGGCGTTGTTACCGCCCAATTCCATGATATATCGGCCGAGTCGTCCGGCAATGACGCCGGCGGCATGTTTGCCGACCCGGGTCGACCCGGTCAGAGATACCAACGGAATCCGCCGGTCGAACAGCATCCGCTCCCCAATCGTCTTGCCACTTCCCACGATGAGGTTGAACACGCCTTCGGGAATGTCGTTCTCTTTGAGGACAGCGCTCAGAATGTTCTGGGTGGCGATGGCCGTCAACGGCACTTTGGATGCCGGTTTCCAGACATTGACATCCCCGCAGACCGCCGCAATCATGGCATTCCACGACCAGACCGCCACCGGAAAATTGAATGCGGAAATGGATCCCACGATTCCCAGGGGATGATATTGGTCATACATCCGATGCGATGGCCGCTCGGAATGCATGGTAAACCCATACAACTGACGGGACTGACCCACAGCATAATCGCAGATGTCGATCATTTCCTGCACTTCCCCCCAGCCTTCCTGGAGCGACTTGCCCATCTCGTACGACACCAGGCTTCCCAACGGTTTTTTGAATTCCCGGAGCCGGTTGCCGATCTGTCGGACGATTTCTCCCCGTTTGGGCGCCGGAATTTGACGCCAGTACACAAATGCATCCTGCGCCTTGCCGATCATGGCATCATAATCGGATGCCGATGCGGCATATACGGATGCAATGGGGCGGCCGTCCGTCGGCGACACGATTTGCAGCTCTCCCTGATCGGTGGTTTTTCCCCATTCCAATCCTGTGGACATTCCGTAATTTTTCTCTTTCACTCCCAACACATCTAATATCTTTTTCTCGAACATAGCCACTCCTTGACATTGGAATCAGTAAATACCACTTTCGTTCAACGGCCGGTTTTCCAGAATCCGCTCCGGCCCGAATACGGACAGATCCATCGAAAGCGCCTGCCGGGTAATCAGCTCGGCGATATAGCGGCCGACCGCCGGCCCCTGCTGCAATCCATGACCGGAAAAACCGTTTGCCAGATACAGGCCCTTGAGTTCCGGCCATTCTCCGAGAATGGCATTCTCATCGAGGGTGTTCATGGCATAGAGGCCAGCCCATCCCCTCACCAGCTTCAATTCTTCGAATTGCGGTACGAATTCGGCCAGATCCGGCCACAGGATTTCATAAAACCGCTTGTCTTCCCACGTGAAGGAGAACCCGACCGGATCTTCCGGCATGGATTTTCCGATCAGAATCAGCCCGCCGGTTTCCGTTCGAAAATACATACCGGTCGGAATATATGTCAGCGGCAGGGGGCCATCGGGTTTGACCTTGGTATCGAGAGCGAATACCTGCCGTTTCACCGGTTGCACCGGCAGTTGAACCCCAACGGTCTTGGCGATTTCGGTACACCAGGCACCTGCGCAATTGACAACCGCTCCGGCCGCGATGTCTTCGCCGGATTTCAGACGAACGCCCGTAACCTGCCTGACGGTTTTGGTGATCTCCGACACTTCGGCATGAATATACTCGGCTCCCAGGGAGATGGCCTTGGCCCGGTATCCCATCAACACGCCATACGCATCGAAATGACCATCTTTGGGACCGAACGTCGCGCCCACATATCCTTCAGGATTATACAGCGGAAACCGCTCGCGAATTTTTTCAGGTGTCCACCATTCCGAATCACAACCAAGCGCCTGCTGCATTTTCAGAGCGTCTTCCGCCTCTTTCCGGCCCGCTTCATCCACCAGAAAGAGATTGCCTTCCCGCCGAAAAGCGATGGACGGCTTGTTCCCATTGATTTCCATGTCTTCTTCGAAATTTTCGAGCACCTCGAACGCATACTGGGAAATCTGCACATTCGACCGGAAGCTGAACTGAATACGGGCATTGGCCATGGACAGGGTGGTGGAAGCTCGACTGTAGGACGGGTCCATCTCGATAACAGCCGCTTTGATTCCCGGTGATTTCTTCATGAGATTGTATGCGGTGGCACTGCCCATAATGCCGCCGCCGATGATGACAACATCGTATGATTTGCTATTCATGGTTTCTCCATCTGATCGGTTGACCGTCTCGGATGCATGGAGCCGACTCGATCCCCCCATCCGAACGCATTTTACTTCAAAGACAATTGAACTTGATTAACCCCATAAACCATAGCCCCAACCCGCACATGATATCGGCGGGTTGGGGCTATTATTTTTGCTCTGAGCGATAAATCTGAATCGAATCAAAAACTCAGTTATTTGGCGTCCTTGACTTCAGCAGCCGGGGAGGTCACAAAAACCGGGCTCTTGCCTTCACCCGTCGCGTCGAATTCATACATGGGATTGCCCACACCTTCGACCTTGACTTTCTTCAGGTTCTGAATGAAGGATTTCCGGTCAACTCCACCGATCTCGATGACCTTTGCCGCAACTTTCACGGCATCATAGCCATAGATGGCGGCCAGCGGAGGAAATCCGCCATATTTGGGTGTCCAGCCATCCACCAGTTTTTTGGCGGCGGGACGTTTGACATCTACCGTCGGGGACAGCAGGATATAGACGTCTTTCACATCGCCGGCCAGTTCAAAGAATTTGGGCTCGATCAACCCGTCCGGCCCGTACATCGGAATGTCCCATCCCATCTGACGCACTTGTTTGACCAACAGACCGCCTTCGTTGTAAGTAACGAAAATCAGCAGCATGCCAGGATTTTCGGATTTGGCCTTCATCAGAACGGATTTGAAATCGATGTCCTGTCCAGGGGTGATGACACTTTCATTGACGACTTTCACACCGATTTCCGCGGCTTTTTCTTTGAAGCCCTTGAGCAGTTGCTGTCCATAGTCCTGGTTCTCGCTGATGATAGCCACGCTGTCTTTGTTGAATTTGTTCTTGACTGTCAGCGCGATTTCATGGGCAATGTTTCGTGTCGTGTAGGTCAGCCGGGCGATGTTGTCGAAACCCTGCTCTGTCAGCGTGTTGGCATTGGCATAGGTGACGATGTTGGGAACGCCATTTCTGTTGTAAACAGGCGTGGCGGCCAAGGCACAGGAGCTCATCGTCGGCCCAAGCGCAACCAGAAAATCGCTGGATGAAATATTCTTGGCAACGTTGGCCGATTCTTTGGGATCGCCGCGATCATCGAAAAAAGTCAGTTTCAGTTTATACCCTTTGAGGGGGCCGTCCTGAATGCCGCCCATGCCGTTGATCTCTTCTACCGCCAGTTCCTGACCTTTCTTGTTTCCGCTGCCGTAGTCTCCGTATTTTCCTGTGCAGGCGTCATACCCGGCAATGTTGATGATTTTATTTTTTGCATCGATCCCGTCTTTGGCCCACACGGCCGTTACAGATAGTACCAACAACATAGCCAATAAAATCGTGGTGCTTTTTCTGAACATGTTCTGTTTCTCCTTTCTGTGTGTTGATTGACTGCCACCCTTGTTTATACTTCGAACGATTACGATCTGGATGGAGATTATGCTTCTCCCAGATAACTCTTCCGGACCCGATCATCCGCCATCATATCCTTCGAATCCCCGTGATAGAGAATCTTCCCCAGCTCCATGATGTATGCTCTCTGGGTGATTTTGAGAGCTTTCTTGACATTTTGCTCCACCAGTACGATGGATATCCCCTGCTCATGAAGTTGACGGACGATCCGGAATATTTCATTGACCAGAAACGGCGCCAGCCCCATGGACGGCTCGTCCAGCAACAGCAGTTTGGGACGGGCCATCAATCCCCGAGCGATAGCCAGCATCTGCTGCTCTCCCCCGGAAAGGGTGCCGGCAGGCTGATTGCGGCGTTCTCCGAGAATCGGAAATATTTTGAAGTATCGCTCCATATCCTTCTGGATTTCATCCTTATCATTCCGGATGAATGCACCGACCTGGAGATTGGTCATGACCGTCTGCCTGGCAAAGACATGACGTCCCTCGGGAACATGGGCAATACCTGCCAGAACGATTTTTTCGGGCGCCAATCCCTGGATATCCTGATTCATGAAGGAGATGCGTCCCTGGGTAGGGTGAACCAGACCGGATATGGTTTTCAGGAATGTACTTTTCCCGGCGCCGTTGGTGCCGATCAGCGCCACGATTTCACCGGGATTGATTTCAAAGGAGACATCGCTCAGGACTTTGATCTTGCCATACTGGGTATGAATACCTTCCACTTTCAGCATCAGATGTCTTCCTCTTCTCCCAGGTAGATGCTCTGGACACCGCTGTCGGCCTGAATTTCCGCCGGGGTGCCTTCCATGAATTTCTTTCCCATGTTCAGCACGACGATCCGTTCGGCCACCGACATGATGAACCGCATATTGTGCTCGATGATGAAAACGGTGGTGCCGGAGGCCTTGATCCGCTGGATAAATTCGGCCAGGGTATCCATTTCGACCGGGTTCATCCCCGCACAGGGCTCATCGAGCAGCAGCAGTTCCGGCTCGGAAGCCAGCGCCCGGCAAATCTCCAAAAGGCGCTGTTCGCCATAGGGCAGATTTTTGGCCAGCTCGTCCTTGCGGTCGCTCAGATCGGCCAGCTCCAGAAATTCCAGTGCTCTTTCCCGTGCGGCCTTTTCCCGTTTCCAGGCGGTCAGGGGCCGCAGATAGACATCCCACAGTGAATTGCGAATCTGGGCGTGCCGACCAATCAGAATATTGGTCATGACCGAAATATTCTGAAAAACCCGTAGATTTTGAAAGGTTCTGGCAATGCCGATTTCGGTGATCCGGTGAACCGGAAGGGCGGTGATATCCTGATCCTTGAAAATCGTCTGACCTTTGTCCGGTTTGTAGATGCCGGTCAGCAGGTTGACGAAAGTGGATTTGCCCGAACCGTTCGGACCGATCATTCCCAGAATCTCCCCCTTCCCGATATGCAGACTGATATCGCTGACAGCCATGATACCGCCGAAGTGCTTCATCAAGTCTCGGGTTTCCAGCAAAACCATGAACACAATCCTTTTATAAAATATCAGTC
>CAZBUL010000185.1:0-1431 GCA_964495045.1 uncultured Desulfobacterales bacterium
CCGGCATTCACCACCCGGTGCAAGAATGCCATCAACACCAGGTGCGGGGCGATTTCGTGATAGGGGGCACTGCCCAGCAGCGGCTCGGCATGCTGCCGCCAGAATGCAAGAAAGGCGTCGAGAAGCTGGTCGGTGTTCAGCGTGCCGTCGGTCTTGAGCCAGGTGGGAGATATCTGGGGCAGGGAATCCTGGGGGCTTCCTGCCAGAATCCTGGGAATGACTTCACGATAGATGGGGTTTGCGACAATCAGGCCGCCAGAACCATCCCGTCGCACCAATCCCAAATCAACGACATACTGACGATCGTCATCGGTGCCTTCGGTAATCATCCGGCCGGCCAGTATGGGTTCGATCACCTTTCGCACCCTCGGTTCCGTCAGTTTGTCTGCCAACTGGTCCAGATGGGTTACTTTTGCCAAAATCAACCGTTCCTTGGCTGCCAGAATCATTTCCTGCGTGATGGGCTGGGAGCGATCCTTTCCTTCTTTCATCTTGAAACAGACTTCATCGGCCAGGGCATTCACCAGCCAGGGCTGGCCGGTGGTCAATTCCCATACTTTTTTGCAGGCATCAGGATCGAAGGGCTGGCCGGTGGCCTTCGTATGTTCGAACAAGAGCGCCTGGACGTCATGTTCGGAAAAATCCCCCAGCCTCATAGACTCCGCCTTGATATTGAATGCACTGCCGCCGGTGATGACTGCGTTTTCCCGGCTGGAGTGGATCCGGTAATCCTTGATGTCGCGGACACCGCATAAAATCAGACTCTGAGGAAAAAGTACCGGTCTTTTGGGATAGCCTGCCCGCAACTGCCTAAGCAGCGATATCAGGGTGTCGCCGACCAGGGCATCCACTTCGTCCAGCAACAAGACCGTGGGCTTCGAACATGACTTACACCACCGGGTCAAAAAAGCGCCCAACGCCGATGTCGGTACAATGCTCGACAATACCTTATGGGCGATATCCATCGCATCGGTGTCCTCCAGTAAATCATTGGCCCACAGAGCAATGTCCTGCACCACTGTCGTCATCCCCTGTTCCACATTTTCTCTGGCCGCCTGAGCACCTTCGATGTTGACATACAGGGTCCGATACTTTCCTTCTTTGTTCAGCATATCCATCAGCCCCATCAGACAGGTGGTTTTTCCGGTCTGACGCGGGGCATGCAGCAGGAAATACTTTTTTCGATCGATCAATTCCCGGATTTCAGCCTGATTCAATCGTTCAAGCGGCGGCAAACAGTAATGATCATCTTGTGTCACCGGGCCTTCCGTGTTGAAAAACTTCATTTTACCCTCCACCGATGATTCGGCATTGATCATCGTTTCGCCCAGGCTTTTCTCAAATGCGATAAAGAGACAAAGGATGTTCCTGAAGCTTCAAATTGGCGGCCTTCAGCTTTTCCTCACTCGATATGATCGCCACCCCTTTTTT
>CAZBUL010000185.1:1531-4034 GCA_964495045.1 uncultured Desulfobacterales bacterium
TGAGCCATGCGAACTGTTTCAAACGACAGGGCCACAAAAGAAACGGCCGATGAGGTGGACCACCCTTCAAGGGGAAGCCCGTCTTCGGCAGCCGCCGGCAAAGCACCTGCATCCGGACGGTCTTGGGGAAGGGCGGCCAACAGTGTTTTCGGCCAGTGGGCAGCGGCTGAAATGGATTCGGTCTCGCCGATCAAGGCCAGTTTCAGGTTGTTACCGGTAAACAGCCGGCTGCCGATGGCGGCCAGTTTTTCTCCCACCGCGCCCAGCGCCGCATCCGACATGTCCTTTGTGATTTCCTGAATGGTTTTGAGTTGATGAATGCCATGCCATGATTCGTTCAACCGGCTGGATGGCGAAAACCGTCTCGACGACAGGGAGATGGCCAGCCGGTGACCGTTATGCACGATCATGGATTCCATGCCGGCCTGGTATTCCTGAAGCAGGGTTTTCAGGCGGGGCAAATCGGTAAACCGGTGCTCACACAAAATCTCTTGAACGATATCAAACATCCGGTCCATATTCCGAACCAGGCATTTGCCGTTCAACGTAACCAGGGGAAGGCTATGACCGGATGCATCGAAACGGGTGCGGGCATGGGTTGAAAAACCGACCCCACCCGTATAACGGTCGATCAGGCGGGCCATTTCCGTGTAATCGCGGCGGGCTGTGCCGATTTTGGGAAGGGCGTAACAGAAAAAAGGCACCAGCGGCAGCATGTCCGCCGGCAACCCGTCAGCCTGGCAGGCCGCTGCCGTATAGAGGATACCCGATGTGGGTTGATCGTAATACAGCACCGGGGAATCCGCTTCAGACGGCATCCCGGTGATCACCCGGACATCCCGGGGAATGTCGGCGATGGCCAGGGTCGGCAGGCAGGATACGTTTTCCTGAGTTTCCTGACGCACCTGCAAGGCTTCGCTGAAGTGCGCCAACGTGTCGATATCGGTATCCGCCAGCCGGGAGGCATGGGCTTCGAGTTCATTAGCGACCCGCTGTTCTTCTTTTTCTTCAATGGAAACATCGGGTTTGAGTGTCAGCAAGACCCGATGGGGATTGTCCAACAAAAACGTCCGGATGCAGTTTTCGAAAAACGGCTCCCGGTCAACGGCAGCCCGCAGTTTGTTCATGAGAGCATCCAGTTCCAGGATCTCTTCGGGGTCGCCGCCGTGAAGCCAGGTTCCGAGAAACCCCATAAAGAGTTTCAGGCCGTAAGGATAGGGAGTGTTGGTCACCTCCTTGCGGTGGAATTCAAGCTGGTGAATGGCGGAGTCGATCAGTTCCCTGTCGATGCCATTCTTGACCAAATCATTCAGGGTGTTGAAAATGATGCGCTGTATCTTCTCTACATCCGATTCCCTGATATCTTTGAGGCCGCAGGAAAAAGATGCATCGCGGCAGTCGGCATCGAATCCGGAACTGTCGCTGAGAGAAGACCCCAATCCGGAGTCCATCAGGGCTTTTCTGAGGGGGGACGCCGAATTTCCCAGAAGGATTTCCCCCAGCAGCGTCAGCACCAGCACGTTGTATGAATGGGTGACGTCACAGACCAGCCAGGCTACGCAGGCCTGACATTTCCGGGACGAATCCTGAGTTTTGTCGATAGGATAATAATAGATGGCTTCGCGGGGCTGCGGCCATCGGGGCTGAGAGGGCACATCCGTATCCGGGTCGATGCGGGTGAATCGGTTCAGCACTTTGTCTTGAATGAACTGGAGATGATCCTGAAGGGGGAGGTTGCCGTAGGTGTAGAAATAGGCATTGCTGGGATGATAATGCCGGCTGTGAAAAGTCTTCAGTTCATCCCACGTCAGGCTGGGAATAACCACCGGGTCTCCGCCAGAATTGAAACGATACGTTGTATCCGTAAACAGGGCGTTTAAAAGAGATCTGGCCATCACCTGATCCGGTGACGACATGGCCCCTTTCATTTCGTTATACACAATCCCTTTATAGGTCAGTTTGAGGGGATCGCGGGATTCGATTTCCAGACGATGGCCTTCCTGCTTGAAACTGAGTTCATCCAGATTCGGAAAGAATGCGGCATCCAGATAGACGCCCATCAGGTTATAGTAATCTTTTGGCGTCTGGGTGGAGAAGGGGTACATGGTCCAGTCGGATGCCGTAAAGGCGTTCATGAACGTGCTGAGGCTGCGCTTGAGCATGGAAAAAAACGGGTCCCGCACCGGATAATCACCGGAACCGCAAAGGGCAGTATGCTCCAGGATGTGGGCCACCCCGGTGGAATCTCGCGGCACGGTTTTAAAAGCCACGCCGAATGTGTTTTCGGCATCGTCGTTATGGATATGGATATGCCGGGCGCCTGTCGCTGGATGCACCAGCTCGTAAAACTGGCAGCGCAATTCCTTCAGTGCCACGACACGCAGCACGTCGTATCCAAGAATTCTGTCACCGGCCTGGATCGAATTTTCAACAGGGTCTGTGATGTGAATCATTTCTGTTATCCTTTACCTGAAAATACTGTTAACCACGAAATACACGAATA
>CAZBUL010000185.1:4134-5568 GCA_964495045.1 uncultured Desulfobacterales bacterium
CCTTTCCGACAAGATATCATCATGCTGAAAAAACTCGTCATCAACGACATGGGTCATGAAACACGGGTCGCGCTGATCGAAAACGGCACCATTGTGGAGCTGTTCATCGAAAGACAAGACCATTCGGACATTGCCGGAAATATCTACAAGGGCCGGGTTCAGCGCGTGCTGCCCGGCATGCAGGCAGCGTTCGTGGATATCGGTCTCAGCCAGGCCGCATTTATCTATGTAGATGATGTGTTGGGCTATCAGGACACCGAAATCGAACAGATCATGATCCGCAATCAGGAAGACGAGGACATGACCGGCGAAATCAATTCGGCCTTCATCAACCGACCTGCGCCTCACAGAGACCTGCATATCGAAGACCTGATCACCGAAGGCCAGGAAATCCTGGTGCACGTGGCCAAATCTCCCATGGGCACCAAGGGGGCACGGGTGACTACATACATTTCATTGCCGGGCCGTTTTCTCGTGATGATGCCGTATTCGAATCATGTGGGGGTGTCCCGGAGGATTCTGGACGAAGATGAACGCACACGGCTCAAGGAAATGGTGATGTCTCTACGGGAAGACTCGGTCGGCTATATCGTCCGGACAGCCAGTGAAGGCGTTCAGCAGGAAAAACTGGCCCCCGAAATGGCATTCCTGAAAAATTTATGGCAGACGATTCTGGCCAAATATAAAACCGCTTCGGCCCCTTCGCTGCTGCATAAAGAACTGAATGTCAGTTTACGAGCGGTTCGGGATCTTCTGACTCACGAGGCGGATTCCCTGATCATCGATTCCCGGCCGGTGTATGAATCGGTGCTTTCCTTTTTGAATACCTTCATGCCGAGCCTGAAAGATTCTGTCGAGCTTTATGAAGGTCCGGAACCCATATTCGACGCCTACAACCTCGAAAGTGATATTTCCCGTGCTCTCAAGCGCAAAGTCTGGCTGAAATCCGGCGGCTATATCGTGATCGAGCAGACGGAAGCCCTGGTGGCCATCGATGTCAACACCGGCCGATATGTGGGCAAGCACAACCTCGAAGAAACCATTCTCAAGACCAACCTGGATGCGGTCAAGGAAATCGCCTATCAGATCCGGCTGCGGGACATCGGCGGGATCATCATCATCGATTTTATCGATATGGAAAAGAAATCCAACCAGGAAAAAGTTTACAATGCCCTGATTGAAGCATTGAAGAACGACCGCAGTAAAACCCATGTGCTGCCAATTTCTGAAATGGGATTGATTCAGATGACCCGCAAGCGGATTCGCAAGCCGTTGAACCGGATGCTGTGCGAGCCCTGTTTTTACTGTGAGGGCGAAGGATATCTCATGTCCCGAAAGAGCATCTGTCACAACATATATCGGGAAATTCTGAGTGAATACCGTATGCTGGACGGCATCAAGATCATGGTTCGGGTCAATCCGGAAATTGCGGAA
>CAZBUL010000186.1:0-5515 GCA_964495045.1 uncultured Desulfobacterales bacterium
GAAAAATTTTGATGGATGTCACCCGAAGAGATTTTATCAAAATTACCGGTGCCACGGCAGCAGGTCTGGCAGTCAGCGGAAGCCTGGGCTTTGATCTGTCACCGGTCAAAGCCCACGCACAGATGCTGAAGACCCGTTACGCCAAAGAAACCACCACGATCTGCTGTTATTGCGGGGTCGGGTGCGGTGCCATCGTTCATACCAGTAAAAAAGGAGACGGACGGGTTATCAACATTGAGGGAGACCCGGATCATGTCATCAATCGGGGCGCACTGTGTTCCAAGGGGGCTGCGCTGGCCGGTCTGGTGGAAAACGAAAACCGGCTTCTTACCCCCATGTATCGAGCACCATACTCAACCGAGTGGAAAGAAGTCACCTGGGAGTGGACCATCGATCGCATCGCCCGGCGTGTCAAGGCCACGCGGGATGCCTCGTTCACGCCGGCCAATGCCGCCGGACAGACCGTCAACCGCACGACGGCCATCGCTTCGGTTGGCAGTGCGGCTCTGGATAACGAAGAGTGCTGGATATACCAGGCCATGCTGCGTTCCCTCGGTCTGGTCTATATCGAGCATCAGGCCCGCATCTGACACAGCGCCACAGTTGCGGCTCTGGCAGAGTCGTTTGGACGCGGTGCAATGACCAACCATTGGATAGACCTCAAAAACAGCGATTGTATTCTCATCATGGGCAGCAATGCCGCCGAAAACCATCCGATTTCCTTCAAATGGATCACGGAAGCCCAGCGAAACGGTGCCAAAGTTATCAATGTCGATCCCCGATTTACCCGCACCTCATCGAAAGCGGACATTTATGCGCCGCTGCGTTCGGGCACCGACATCGCCTTTCTGGGGGGGATGATCAAGTATATTCTGGATAATAATCTGATATCCCAAGAATATGTATTGAGTTACACCAATGCCTCTTTTTTGATCAACAAAGAGTACGCCTTCAACGACGGGCTTTTTTCGGGATGGGATGCCAAGGCCAAGAAATATGACAAATCCTCATGGACTTTTCAGATGGATGAAAACGGTGTTCCTGTCCGCGATCTGACCCTCAAGAACGATCGGTGTGTCATTCATCTGCTCAAAAAACATTATGACCGCTACACCCTCAAACAGGTGGCCAAAATTACCGGCACCTCCGAAACCGAACTGCTCGAAGTCTATAAAACATATACCGCCACCGGTGCCGACAACAAGGCAGGCACCATCATGTATGCCATGGGGTGGACGCAGCATACGGTCGGTGTTCAGAACATTCGGACCATGTCCATCATCCAGCTCCTGTTGGGCAATATGGGAATCGCCGGCGGCGGGGTCAATGCGCTGCGGGGGGAATCGAATGTGCAAGGATCCACGGATCAGGGCCTGCTTTTTCACATCTGGCCGGGCTATATCCCCTCTCCGAACGGAAAACTGGCCAAGCTCGAGGATATGCTCAAACGCCGAGCCCAGAGCAAAGATCCGCTCAGCCTCAACTGGTGGCAGAATGAACCCAAATACATCGTCAGTTTCCTGAAATCACTTTTCGGAGACAAGGCTACGGCGGAAAATGAATTCGGCTACCCCTGGATGCCAAAATTGGATGAAGGTAAGCCCTATTCGTGGCTGGATCTTTTCGATGAGATGTACAAAGGCAATATCAAAGGCTTTTTCGCATGGGGCATGAATCCGGCGTGCAGCGGATCCAATGCCACCAAGGTGCGCAGAGCGCTGGCCAATCTCGACTGGATGGTAAATGTCAACCTGTTCGATAATGAAACCGGTTCGTTCTGGAAAGGGCCCGAGACGATTCCGGAGAATGTGGCAACGGAAGTCTTCATGCTGCCCGCCTGTGTGTCCGTGGAAAAAGAAGGTAGTATTTCCAACAGCGGCCGCTGGATGCAGTGGCGGTATGCTGGGCCCAAGCCTTTGGGCAACAGCCTGCCCGATGGCGATATCATCATGGAACTCGGTCTCAAGCTGAAGGAATTGTACAAGGAAGGCGGCATTTTTCCGGATCCGATCCTGAATCTGAAATGGGACTATATGACGGATCATAAATTCGATCCGCACAAGGTCGCGAAGCAAATCAACGGATTTTTCGTCAAGGATGTCAAATCCGGCGATCAGGAATTCAAGACGGGATCACAAGTTCCCAGCTTCGCGTTTCTCCAGAGCGACGGCTCTACCGCCTGCGGCAACTGGGTTTATGCCGGGAGTTACACAGATAAGGGAAACATGGCCGCTCGCAGAAAGCAGGAAGATGCGCCCAACAAAATCGGCCTGTATCCAGAATTCGCGTGGGCATGGCCGGTGAATCGCCGCATTATCTATAACCGTGCATCTGTCAATCCCAAAGGGCAACCATATAACGAAAAACGGTCGGTTATTCAATGGAAAGACGGCAAATGGGTCGGCGATGTACCGGACGGCCCGGCTCCGCCATTGATCGGCGCCGATGGTCAGCCCGATCCCAAAGGCAAGCATCCTTTCATCATGACGGTTCACGGTTTCGGTCAGATTTTCGGGCCGGGCTTGACAGACGGCCCTTTCCCCGAACACTACGAACCGCTGGAATGCCCTGTCGAAAAGAATTTCATGAGTTCCCAGTTTATCAGCCCGACAGCGGCGGTTTATGGCACCAGCGCTGATACCTTCGCCACCTGTGATCCGCGATATCCCTATGTGGGAACGACATATCGGGTGTCCGAACACTGGCAGACAGGTCTTCTGACCCGTCCTCAGCCCTGGCTCATGGAACTTCAGCCCCAGGTTTTTGTAGAGATGAGCGAGGAGCTTGGAGCCCTCAAAGGCATCAAGAACGGCGAGCGTGTCAAAGTGTCTTCATCCCGCGGATCACTGGAATGCACGGCGGTGGTGACCAAACGTTTCAAACCGTTCAAGATTGCCGGTACCGTCGTCCACCAAGTGGGAATGCCCTACAATTACGGATGGCGATGGCCGGTCAGCGGCAAGGAAGAAAGCGCCAATCTGCTGACACCGTCGGTGGGAGATCCCAACACGCGAATCCCGGAAACCAAGGCCTTTATGGTCAATGTAGCCAAACTGTAACCGGAGGTGGAACCATGAGCAAGGCATTTTTTGTCGATACAACCGTTTGCACCGCCTGCCGGGGATGCCAGGTAGCCTGCAAACAGTGGCACAATCTTCCGGCGGAATCGACCACCAATCGGGGGACGAACGAGAATCCGCCGGATCTGTCCTTCAACACTTACAAAGTCGTTCGGATGCGGGAAGAAGTCATCCACAACAAGCTGAACTGGCTCTTTTTTCCGGAGCAGTGCCGACATTGTCTGTCACCGCCCTGTTTCGATACGGCCGGTGATGATCGGGCGGTATATAAGGACGAGGTGACGGGTGCGGTCATTTATACGGTCGAAACGCGGTTTCTGAATGCGGATGATATCATTGCTTCTTGTCCGTACAATATTCCCCGAAAATCCGAAGACGGCACCCTGGCCAAGTGTGACATGTGTAACGATCGGGTTCACAATGGCCTGCTGCCGTCCTGTGTTCAGACCTGCCCGACCGGGGCGATGAATTTCGGGGATGAAAAAGAAATGAAGGCGCTGGCGCAGAAACGTCTGGCCGAAGTCAAAGCCAAATATCCAGACGCCAAACTCCTGGACGCAGAGGATGTCCGGGTGATTTATTTGACGCTGTATGATCCCAAATTGTATTTCAAATATGCCGTGGCATCGGCTTCGGAAGTGAATCTCACGCGGCAACTGGCGTTGAAAAAGCTGTTCAGGCCCCTGACGGATATGGCGTCTCGTGTCCTTCAGGCCTGATGCCTTCATTTAATATTTTGACCAATCAATGGGATAGAAGACTTGTCTCTCCAATCCATTGTTTTCAGACATAAATAAAGTGGTTGATCAGACAGGGTGATTCGATACTTCGATGTTGAATCACCCTGTTTGTTATACCGGCTATAGAATACATTCACCCTTCCCATTTTAAAAAAAGGTAATGACCGATCATGTCCGATACTGATGCCGCGCAAGAGCGAATCCGAAAAGCCTGCCGTGAGGTGACAGCCGTTCGCCCTTTTTATGCGGAAATTCTGAAATTTTATGAAGCTGTTTTTCTCGCCCAGGAAACTGCCCGAATCGATACGCATGTTTCCGAGATCGATATTCCTGAAGACATTCTGGCCATGAAAACGGCCCAGAAGTTTCCCCTGATGGCGCCTGCGGATTTTGAAATCGATATGGCCGCAGCCAACCGTCTTCTGGAAAAACTCTTTGAAATTGCCGCCGATTCTGCTTCTCTCGAAATGATAGCCGCCGCGCAGGCGATTTCCGAATCGATGAGCTCCGGAACGCTGAATCCGACAGACCTTTTCGATCTGGCATTGGGCAAAGATGCAGCCAGCAGGATCCCATCGGATGTGTCAACGGACATGGCCCTTTTATTCGGTTATAACAGCATCCGCCCTTCTGTGAGTTTGATTTCGGAGCATCTTTCGTCATTGCTGAACGCTACAGAACCCTGGCGGACCGGTTACTGCCCGATTTGTGGTAGCACCCCCGGCCTTTCCATGTTGAAAGGAGACGGAGATCGCTGGTATGTTTGTAGTTTCTGCTGGCATGAATGGCTGACTCCCCGGATTTACTGTCCGTTCTGCGACAACACGGACAGCGGCCAACTGCACTATTTTTTCAGCGATGAAGAACCCGAATATCGGGTGGACGGATGTGACCGGTGCAGCCGTTACATCAAAACAGTGGACCTTCGCAAAACCAGCCGGACCATTGTACCGGTCGTAGAAGCGATTGCAACTTTGCATCTGGACATGCAGGCCGGAGAGCAGAAGACATCATAAAATCATAGCCGTTGTATCAAAACATCCACTGCGGAACACGCTTCCAGGCGTCTCGAAGTTGCTGATCAAGTATCCGGAATTGCGGCTCGTGCGGCTGGACCAAACGCCAGAACTCGGATGAATGATTCATGTGTTCGGTGTGGCAGAGTTCATGAATCAACACATAGCGAACCAGTTCCGGGGAAATGAAAAGCAGTTTGGTGTTCAGAGACAGGTTGCGTTTGACCGAACAACTGGCCCAGCGGGTGCGCTGATTCTTTACGAGTAACCCACCCAGTTTGAAATTGTGACTGGCGGCCAGTTTTTCGGCCATGGGAAACAGGTTTTCTCGAACCCGGAGCCGCAACCAGTCCTTGAGTTTGCGAATGACGTCTTCCCGGTTCAATGCCGCCCCGGTGATTACCAGCTCCCCCTTGTCCGCTCGAAGCCATAGCCCCGACTTTGCTTTATCCTCACGATAAACGATATTCCATGTCTCGCTCAGTGCCGTCAACCGAAGGCAGTCGGGAAGATGGGTTGCAGGGGAATGCTCAAGGAAACGCCTGGTTTCGCCAATCCGCTTCATGGCCTCCGCAATCCAGACCTTTTTTCGGTTCAGGATCGCCGGAATCTTGTTCTCATCGAATCCATGCGGGATGACAACACAAAGTCCTTCCTCCCGCGTGACCTTCAGTCGCAC
>CAZBUL010000187.1:0-5441 GCA_964495045.1 uncultured Desulfobacterales bacterium
TATTCAGTATCCTGTCCATCCTGTATATCCATGTGAATATGTTTTAAGGGCGGGTTCGTCGAAGCCCGCCCTTGATTTTGTTTGAACCATCAACTATCAGGTTGAGATACGATCCGCAATGGCATTGCCCATCGTCGCGGTATCGACCGCACGATGATCCTTTCCTGCAATGTCACGGGTTCGAATTCCCGATGACAAAACATCCGCCACGGCCTGTTCGATGGCAGTGGCCGCTGCATCCAGTTTAAAACTATACTTGAGCATCATGGCGGCCGACAGAATCTGCGCCACGGGGTTGGCAATCCCCATGCCGGCGATATCCGGCGCCGACCCGCCGGCCGGTTCATAGAGCCCGAACCGGCTTTCATTCAGACTCGCCGACGGCAGCAGCCCCATGGATCCCGTCAGCATGGCGCATTCATCCGATAGAATGTCGCCGAACATGTTTTCACAAAGCAGCACATCGAATCGTCCGGGATCCTTGATAAGCTGCATGGCGGCATTGTCGATGTAGAGATGCTCCAGCGAAACATCCGGATAATCTCTGGCGACTTCACAGACCACTTCCCGCCAGAAAACCATGACGGTCAGCACATTGGCTTTGTCAACGGAAGTCACCTTTTTCCGGCGCCGGCGGGCGATTTCAAAAGCCGCCCGTGCGATGCGTTCGATCTCGAAACGGGAATAAACCATGGTATCGAAGGCTTTTTCAGTAGCCCCCTCCCCTTCCCGGCCCTTGGGCAATCCGAAGTAAATGCCGCCGGTCAGTTCCCGAATGCAGAGAATATCGAATCCATTGCCGACAATTTCGGGTTTTAATGGGCTGGCGGCGGCCAGCGCCGGATAGACCTTGGCCGGACGCAGATTGCAGAAAAGCTGAAAATGCTTTCGGAGCGGAAGAAGGGCTGCCCGTTCCGGCTGTTGTTCCGGCGGCAGATTCTCCCATTTCGGCCCGCCGACGGAACCAAAGAGGATGGCCTCACTGCTTTCACACAACGCCACCGTCTCCGGCGGCAGCGCCGTACCACTGCTGTCGATGGCACACCCGCCGACAGCCGCCGTCTGAGAGGTAAACTGAAAATCAAATTTTTCGCTGACGACATCGAGCACTTTCAGCGCTTCTTTCATGACTTCCGGCCCGATCCCGTCTCCGGGTAAAACCGCTATGCGATGCATGGTCATCCGTTCCTTTTTCTTTGAGACATGATTTCTTTGAGATTTCTCACCAGCTCTTCGGCATTGGGTTTGGACAGTTGGGCGTCGGCCCCGACAGCATCCCCTTTATGCCGCAGTTTATCGGTAATCAAAGAGGAAAAAAGGATAAACGGCAGACCTTTCAGAACCGGATCACTCTTAACTCTCTGGCAGAGGTGATAGCCATCCATCTGAGGCATTTCGATATCCGACAGAATGACATCCAGAAAATCGGTTACCGGCTGGTTCTGTTTGACAGCCTGCTCTCTGATCCCGATCAGATATTCCCAGGCTTCCAGCCCATCGACTTTGGAGGTGACGGTGAATTCGTTGGTTTTTTCGAGAATAACTTTGGTCGTGCGCCGAATCATGCCGGAATCGTCGGCGTGCAGCACGCGTAAAGGATACGCCAATCCGGATGCATCGGTCTCGGGTGCTGCGCCGGCATCCGTGCCTGAAACCGGCGTGGATACGGCCAACGAAGGATCGATTTCACCGATGGCCCGTTCCAGATCCAGCATAAGCACCGTTCTGTCTTCGATATGAATGAGCCCGGTAATGGCATCACAGTATTTCTGCATGAAAGGATCGACCGGACGAATGTCTGTCCAACTGGAACGATGGATTCGGGTAATCCCGGAAACCAGAAAACCCGATGTCAATTTGTTGAACTCCGTGATGATCACAATGGGGCTTCCCCCTGGTTTCCGATCTTTTTTCAGCCAGAGGCCCAAATCCACGAGGGTGATAACCTTTCCGCGATGATTGAAAACACCGGCCACAAAAGACGATTTATAGGGCGGTTTGGAAATACCGGGCGGCAGGCTGATGATCTCCAGGACTTTGGCCACATTGACACCGTAGTATCCCCGATATCCGTCCGTTTCGTCGATGTAGAGCTCGATCAGCTCCAGCTCGTTCGTCCCACTTTCCAGAAGTATCCCTTTGTTGTTGTCTAACGCTGTCATGATTTTTCATCCTTTTTCATTTTCATGTCGGGGCAGCATTGTGCCTATGCCATGATCGTTTAGATCAGAATACCATTTTTTTTTATTTCTTTTAAAAAACCGCTTTGATCATTCGTGTTTTCTAAAATCACAGGTTCAATCCTGTCATCTACTTCTCTTCTTATTCTCCACAACAGCGGTCTCGTTGAAAAATAATCGCCTTGTATTTTATCAACAATAATAGCCACATCAACATCACTGTCTTCTCTTTGGGTATCTTTAGCATAAGAACCGAACAGGATCATCTTTTCGAATGCCATCTCTTTAGATAGTAATGTTTTGTATTTTTTTAACTTTATTATAACTTCTGCTTTATCCATAACTGTAGTTCCTTCGAGTTATTCAAAATCTCACTACATCTTTCTTCAGTTAAACTTTTCGGCATACGATTTTCCCACCACTATAGAATTGGACTTATCGTTTTGTTGTCCACCCTACATTGCAATGATTACATCTTTGAACGGCTTAAATTTAGCGTGATCCCAATCCCATGCCCCTGCTTTTGCTGCTTCACCGATTTTTAAGCCGACAAAATCGTTCTTTCCTGAGAGATAAGCATGGAGTTTTGTTTTATGCGGCCGCTTTATTTCATATCCATTTGACTGTAAACACTGGATATATGCATCAACGCAATCAAATGTCGAACAATCCTTTACAATATCCAGACACAAGTCTTCAAGTGTACCAGATTGAAGCCCTTTTTCGTTAAAACCAGGGAAAATCATGAAAGCAATTTTTGGATTATTTTCTGTAAATTCAAATGGTTTATCTGGAACCGAAAAAGATGTTTGCTTAAGCGATTTTTTCACGTTGCTGATTGCTGCTTCAGAGTTGGTTTCTGCATCACGGGCAATTGCGAGGCTGGTAACGCGATCAAAATCCGGGTATAACGGCAAGGCTTTGAGGTAGTTGGTCAAGTCAGAGATACCTCCAAAGTCCAACACTTGAACATCATCCACACGAAACATTTCAAGCGCCTTGATAAAGAAGTGTAGGGCGTCAGCACCTTCAACCAAAAGCAATTTAGGACACTTTATTTCAATTCGAGGCGCCATTTTCAACGCACCTCCATATTGGTATCAATAGCAACTTTCAGCATTTCATGGTCAAAACATTTTGCGACAGTCTTTGTTTCTTTTTTGTCGATACGGATATAGCTGAAATCGCTTGCCAGTTCACCTGAAAGACCTTTGTAGGCTGCCTCCAAGCACTCATAGCTGTGCGTTGTGCATATCACCTGGCAATTATATTCACGGGCAGCCATAGCAATTGCTTTCCAAATATTTGGCATTACAGAATGATGAATACCATTCTCGCATTCATCAATCAGGACAACTCCATTTTTGGTCGTTGCAATTGCTAAAATTATTGAAAGTAATCTAGAAATACCGTCACCCATGTAAGCAATTGGAATTTTTCGTTTTAATCCAATATCGCCATGAATAAGTGAAGAATCTCCCATTGCAACAGATGAAAGAGACTTCAATTTTGGTTCAATAATTTTCAAAAATTTTACTATTTCATCTATCTTTCCAAGAACATCCAATTGGCCAAACTTTTGGGCATCTTCAGTCGGATTAATTGCTACCCTTGCGCCAAGAAACACGGCCTGACGCCGCTCACTGTTTGCATTATCAACCCTAATTCCAAAACCATCAGTTCCCATGAGAAGATGAGACTTCTGGTTTTTCATCTTTTTACTGTCATATAGGATATCCAGTGAAAAAGATGGTTCAGGCTTCTGGTCTGTACTTATCTGAGTTGGTCTGAATCCTGGACGAACATTTTTTACTGCAATTGTCGCTGGTATATAATTGGGGTTGAATTTTAGCGTCATATTTTCTTCGTCGCCATTAACCGTGACGGAGATTTCAATCTTATTGTGAATGTTATAATTGTAGAAAACTGGTGCCCACATTGAATCAGGGTCAAATGCGATACTCCCAACGCCCCTCCATGAAAATTGTCTGAGAATCATTTGCGGATTCATTCTGTCATGGAACATGAAAAGCGCTTCCAACAATGAAGTTTTGCCGACGTTGTTCCGTCCGCCCAATAGGGTGACTCTTGACATGTTGGGGATTTCAAGCAGATCAAAACCTTTAAAACCTTTAAGATAAAGTTTTGAAATCATTATATAACCTCCGAATCAAATCTGATTTGTACAAACTACATTACTTGATTATTCTTATGAATTTTTTCCGGAGACTTTCATGAACGGATGCACACTCATGAAGCTTTAGCCCGCCTGTCCTGTACGATTTGTACCTCATATCAAGCTCCCGTTTTTGCCATTCGGGCATGGTGAGTTCCCCGTTGGATTGGGCAATGGAATCCCACACGTCCGCTATCAACATTTTTTTTCAGACATATCCAACCAACTAATTTCCTGTCTGATTTCTTCAAGTTTCATATTGTTTTATCCTTTGGGGATTTTTTTTGATTTGTTCACCTTTTTGCGCCAATGTCCAATCTTCACCGGAAGGACAGCTTATCTGCTCCATCCGGTGCACTGGCAGATCAGGAGATATTTTTCCAGATTTGGGTTTTCGAGCTGGAAAACTAAAACGCTTCCGATTTGAACTCTTTTGACGTTTTAGAATGTCTTCAAAAATCGAATCTGCATCATTATTGAACTTATCAGCATATTGCTTTCTTAACTCTCTGGTTTCTTTTACTATAGGGTCTTGCCACAATTTATTGACCCTCCATTAATTCTTGAGGTGTACAAATGGTTGGCGGTTCAAAACCATGATTTCGACAAACCTGTTCAACCATAGGTCGCATCACAGCGTTTGCAATGTGTTTGCAGTTCCAGGTAAGAAGGTAGTCCATACCATTCACAGCCGCAACTGCAATATGATAAGCATCCACAACAAACTCAGAAATGAAAATATCAAATTTTGGAATACGATTTTCCCACCACTACTTTTTCTTTATGTTCTTTGCGCCTTTGATGTAGCGTTGTGATCGTATTTCGTCTGTTGTCTTTATCGATGCGAGGTATCCTCGAACCCAAAAGTTTGCCCTGGCTCCAGAATATGCCTTGCTTCCAGTTCCTGCCGTAGTTCCTGCTCGGAAGGAAGTAGCCGGAGATATTTGGATGCGAATAGTTGCTGGCTTTCATGAAGTACGGAATACCGAACTACCGTATGGTCTTTGTCACGGCAAAGGATAATGCCAAGGGTGGGGTTATCATCTTCACCTTTTTTGAGGTCATCGAACATGCGCACATACATA
>CAZBUL010000188.1:0-5402 GCA_964495045.1 uncultured Desulfobacterales bacterium
GTCTTGTGTCTCAACTATCCGTTCGCTTCTTGATTTCAAAATTTCGCCATATCTATAGACTTTCAGAAAAATAATTTCGCGGCGTTATCGGTCGGAGATATACTACAGTATAATCTCCTCCCTGCTGCCTTGCGAAATGAATTTTCTGAAAGTCTATACCGCCGGTGAGTTCTGTTATATGTTGTCATAATATCGCCCGGCATTCAACCCTTTTTTAATATTGTAATTCAAGGGGCGGAGCTATATCTACGGTCAGATGTTTTCGCTCAGTAAATTTTCCACCGGTTCTCGCCGATCGATGCGCTCTTGCCTCATGTTGACGGATGAATCGATATCCGCAACCCGATATTTCATTATTTTTATCGCCGGGTTGTTTGCTCTGCTATATTACGCCCCAGCCTTTCTCATATATTCCGACAGTCCTGCAAAATCCGATGCCATCGTTCTTTTTGTCGGAGCAGATTCCAACCGGCGCAATCAGGAAGTTCAGATGCTGTTGTTCGAAGGATATGCCGATTATCAGATCGTTCCGGCATACCGAAAAATCCAGGCCGCAGTCTCATTAACATCCGATGCGCCGCCGCCTTTGATAAAGCCGCAGTTGCCGAAATCGCTTCTCCAGATCAAAAGATATTTCGAGAATACCCACATCGAGGTGCTCGAAGCCAGAAGGATGATGGAACAATACGGATTCAAAACGGCTGTTTTCGTCAGCTCTCCCTACCACATGCGCCGAATCAAAATCATGTCGGATAAAGTATTCAGCGACCCTTCATACAGCATCGCATTCGTACCTGCCCGCTTGGAACCGGCTCGCGAAAGCTGGTTTACGCTTACCAGGGCGGATCTGAAATTCATTGCCAGAGAATATGTGAAAATTGCATGGTTTTTGATCTATTCACGGTTTATGATATAATGGAAACCAGAAAAGACCGAATTGAAAGATATATTGAAGAATTTGCCAAAGGTATGCTGGAACTGAAAGCGTCTCAGATGAAGACCGATGCCCAGATACTGGAGCTGAAAGAGTCTCAGATGAAGACCGATGCCCAGATACTGGAGTTGAAAGAGTCTCAGATGAAGACCGATGCCCAAATACTGGAGCTGAAAAAATCTTTGGGGGATATGGGTTTGGTTCAGGGCGAGGTAGCGGAGGAATTGTTTTACCGCAATGTGAAAGGTCTGTTCAGCCCGCTGGATCTGCGATTTGAGCGGATTCGCCGGAATGTAAAGGTAAAGGGCCGGGGGGAGTACGACATTGTTGCGGATGACAAGGGTCGGGTTCTTGTGATCGAGGTGAAGAACAAGCTGGACCGGCGGATGGTAGATAACTTTACAAATAGATAACCAGGCTCCTGCAAGCGAATCTCGTAGAGATGATCTAAAATAGCCCGGCAATTCATTGCCGGGCGAATGCTGAAGAAGTGAAAAAGCTGCCTGCGGTGAGGGGCAAAACTTTTCATGACCCTATACTATCATTAATTATATTAGATAGATAATGGGTGTCGGCCGGCCGACACCCCCCCCTTTTTTTTTCTCTTTCTGCCGGCGGTAAGGCAGCTCATAGATCATGCAATACTTCATGAATGGCGAAAATTCACTTCCGTGTTGGAGATATGCGCCATTCTCTGTCTGATAACGGATGCGGGTTCTCCCTTATCGAATGCATTCGAGGTAATCGAAAATGTCAAAAAATAAACCAGGAATAAGCGAAGACAATTATGATGATGATTCGCCATTAGTTTGTTCAGTGATTAAAAAATACACTGAAAAAAAGAGATATGTGTCGGTGAAAAATATTTCAATAGAAATCGATATAGATGGACGGATTTATAAACTCATAAGGCTTAACGACGATCAGTTTTATGTGCTGAATAAAAATAGTATTCCGATTATTGATGATTATATCCATTTAATGTTACTGTATAGTGTTGATGAAATTATTTATTCAAGTACTCCAAAAATGTATATAACACTGAAATCTCTATTCGGAGAACATGGCGATGATTATGACGATTGGAGTGGCACTTTTTCTTTTCCTTTCTTAATTCATTTTCGAGAAGGAGAAGAAGAATTCGAATATTTAATGAATATTTATGATATCAAGTCATCAATAGACTTCAAAATTGCCAAATTGATTGAGGATGAGGATGAAAGGTTTGAAAAAGGTATTCATCATAAACCGTTCGAGGAATTTCCAAGAGAGATAATTAATTATCTTATTAATTATTTTGTCGGATTTCTTTCAAGATATTTTGAATCTTGCTTAAATAATCAATATGATGAATTTTTCTTTAAAATTGTGAGATCAGACCTTATCCTGTATGGTTACAAAGATGGACGTTATTTCGATGATGAGTATGAAACTGAAGAAAAATTTGATGCAGCAATTCAAAAACTGAGGAAAAAAGAGAGTTCAAATGTTCAGGCAGTAACCGAGTAACGCCGTCAGACATGAAAATGATATCCGCTGGATCCCATGCTCCAGATTCGGAACCGTTGTCCATGAAGCTCTGCTTCGTGTCTTCTTCTTGCGTTACGATTATTCGTGTATGTCGTAATTTCCAACCTTTTTTCCTTGAACAAGAATAAAATTCAAACCCAAACCCAAACCCAACCTCATTCACAACCCTGGCTGATAACCGGAGCAGCCATTCGAGGTAATAAATAAATGTCAATAAATAAACCCGAAATAAGCGAAAACAATGATGATGATGATTCGGCAATTGTTTGCTCTATGATTAAAAAATATTGTGAAAAAAAGAAAGAGATATCGGTGAAAAATATCTCGATAGATATCGATATAGATGGACAGATTTTTAAACTCATAAGGCTTGATGACGATCAGTATTATGCGCTGCATAAGAATAGTATTTCGATATTTGATGATTATGCCCATTTATTTTATCTATCTAAAGATAATGATAATATTTATTCGAGTTATTCAAAAATGTATGTAACGTTGAAATCTCTATTCGGAGAACATGGTGATTATTATGATGATTGGAAAGGCTCATTTTCTTTTCCTTTTTTGATATATTTCCAAAAAGGTGAAGGAGAAATCGGATATTTAATGAATATCAATAATGTCAGGTCATTAATAGAGTTCAATATTGCTAAATTGATTCAAGAGGATGATGAAAGGTTTGAAAGAGGTATCCTTCATAAACCGTTCGAGGAATTTCCAAGACAGCAAATCAACTATTTTATTAATTACATTGTCGGATTTCTTTCAGGATATTTTGAATCCGGCTTAAGAGATCAATATGATGAATATTTCTATAAAACTGTGAGGTCGAATCTTATCCTGTTCGGATATATAAATGGCAATTTTATCGATGAAGCGTATGAAACAGAAGAAGAATTTGATGCAGCAATTCAAGAACTGATCAGAAATGGGAGTTCAACTGTTCTGTCAGCATCCGAATAATGCAGTCAGGCATGAAAATTATATCCGCTGGATCCCATGTTCCAGTTTGGGAACCAGCGTCCATGAAACTTTGCTTCAAGTCATTTCCCTACGTTCCGATTGCTCGTGTATGTCATGGTTAACAGTGTTTACATGGTAAACGATCATGAATCTTTTCATATTGTTCACGCTGTCAATGGGGATGGAGAAACCAGTCGAGTTTTTTGGTATATCGACAATGCGGTTCAGGCTAATTTGCTGGCGGCTGTAACGGAATATCCGGAGGCTTTGAACCAGGTATGTAACGTGGCGGTCAATGAACGCATGACGCTGAATCAATTGTTTGAATTGTTTCGCTCCCTTCTGGAGCCGCATTTCCCTCTTATGAAAGATATTGCCCCCATATATTTAGATGTGCTGGAAATTGAGGGAATTGACGTGAGTTCCCTCAATGTTTCGGAGATCCACGCCGAAGGGCACGTGCTGATGCTTAATGAAGATCTCAGTGTTCCTGTTGCATTTGATCAGGAGAGCCAGAAATTTACACTCGATTATCAAGATTTGGGTATTGTTTATCCATGAGGGTATGAAGATGCAGTACGTTACATCAATTGAACGAATTGGAATGAAAAAAGGGGAAATAAAAGGGGAAAAGAAAGGGGAAAAGAAAGGCATCGAGAAAGGCGTGTTGAAGAAAGCCCGAGAAACAGTGATCGATGTCCTGGAAGCCCGGTTCGAGGCTGTACCCACCCCCCTGATCAGCAAAATCAAAAAGATAAAAGATACATCCATATTGAAAATGCTGCATAAAAATGCCATTTTTGTCGGATCTGTAAATGAATTTAATGAGATCATGAGTCAGACGCATGTTTAGCCCAATTTTGCCATAGATATTTATAACATGAGGGCCTTCGCGAAAATTTGTGGTCACTACACATTTTATGGGGGACAAATAGACTTTTAGAAAATTTATTTCGCAAGGCAGCAGGACAGATTTATTTGCTCCGCTGGTTCCCAAGCCCCAGCTTGGGAACCGATGCCCATGAAGCTCTGCTTCAAGTCTTTTCCGGATGTTCCGATGACACTGGCAGCTGGAGCCTGGGAACCAGCGGATGGATGGTTTTTATGACATGCCGCAAAGACGAAGAATGTATCGGAACACAGCATAATGAAAATAACGATGAATCCGTCGAAACATATCAGCAACTTGATGTCTCCGAAGATAGATTTTGCATTCAAGCTGATCTTCGGTTGATGAGGTAGCAGTATGATTGTGAAATATATTGATCGAGCAATGAGTAAAGCTGTTTACGATAAGTTGGATGATGGATCTTTTGCTGGAAAGATTCCACAATGTCCTGGAGTAATCGCTTTTGGAGAAACGCTTTATCAATGCGAACAAGAGCTAAAAGCTTCTCTTGAGGGATGGCTTATTGTAAAGTTAAGACATGGCGACAAATTGCCTGTAATAAGCAATATCAGCCTGAACAAAAGAAAACCAATCGTTCGTAGTGAGGCTGCAATTCATGGGTAAATGGAGCCCATGTAAACGGAGAGACTTTATCAGGAAAATGAAGAAATTTGGTTTTGATCGGCCTGAGTCCGGTTGAAACCACCACTATATGCGATATGGCAGCTATACCCTGACCCTGCCCAGCAATGAAGAGTATTCGATATCGCAGCTCAAAATGCTTCTCAGGGAAATTGAATATGGACTTGACATGAAGTTGTCTTTGGATGAGTGGGATCGACTTTAGGTCTTTGACATTTGATATTTGTTTCGATTTCGGATTTTATTCAATGTTCTTCGGGAAGTAGAAACGGTGGTTTCATGGTAAAAGCTCCGTTCGGTAAGCCAGGTCAAAGGATTGATTACAGATGCCGAAAGCAAACTCGATGAATGCAGATTCCCCCTGGAAAGACATATTGGAGGCATACTTTCCCCGGTTTATCGAATTCTTTTTTCCGGATATATTCCCGAAAATCGACTGGG
>CAZBUL010000189.1:0-5400 GCA_964495045.1 uncultured Desulfobacterales bacterium
CGCCGCCTGCGGCATCCAAATAGGGAGGGGTGGTGGTTGTGGTACGGCGCAAATCCTTGGGTATCTGTGTGGTTGACAACTGCTGCCAGCAGTCCACAATACCAGGGAAAAAATTATCCCAGAAGTTTGCCGATGTGCTTCCAGGATAATTATTGTCGAATTCGGAGGCCATATCGCGAAAGTGACTCAGTCGTAAAAAGGGCTGCTGATGCGGACCGACAATATACATGTAAAGTTTACTGGCCCCGTTGTCGGTCAAGGTCGGCAATAACAGGTCCAACACCGCAGTATCCTGAACTGATGCCAGCACATCCGGCCGGACGCTTCCGTCACTTTCCAAAAGTGGCTTCCAAATGGTGATTACAGAGGGTGCCGGCGGCTCATTCTGTACCCAGAAAACATCTCCTGCGCACACTTTGGGGATCAACGTGCTGCTGAATGCGTTGGTTTGGGCCAGCGCGGTTCCAATCGTTCGCGCATCCTGCGGATTGTCGAGCAGCACTTGCAGCGCATCCGCCAGAACCTGCGTTTCTGAAAAGGCCTGGTCCAGAATCAAACGGGTTCTTTCGGCAACGGTTTGTATGTAATTGGAGAGGTATTCATGGCTGGCTTCTGTCAGACCCTGTTGAATTTTGACAGAAGCATCCTGCCCGAGTCGATTGAAATTACGCACGGCGAATATCCCGCTCAATATCAGTGCCAGTAACACGCCGCCTGCGGCCACAAGGAAAAACTTAACCCGAAAACTATTTCTGCGTTCCACGTATTGTTCTGTTTTCATCAGTCTTGCTTGCAGCCTGATGCCGCCCAGATTGGCCACCCGCCAAAACCTTTCTCATGTGTCACCGCGCGCAAATGGGCTGCAAATCCATTGCGCAGCCGGTGGCAATAGGCTTTATCTTTTCCGGCATTCCTGGCAAGCTGATCGATCGTATAAGTTTCCCAGCTCCGGATAACATCGGCAAAGTCGGTACCGTTGGTGTTGCAACTGGTAAGCACAAGCGGCTCAACCTGAATATCCTTAAGCCCGGCTTCTACCATGTAGCACCGCATTTTGGGCCCGAATTCCAGGTCCATGCCCAAGGCGCCATATAGTCCGGATGCTTCCTGATAGGTCCAGGAGATATCTTCGGCGTTGGGATAACCGAAGCAGCGGGAATATGTTTCATTGATCAAATACACTCTCCCGCCGGGGCAGCAGATGCGTACCAATTCGCGCAAAATATTTTCTGGCTTGTCGAAGATCTGTAAAGCTAATCGGCACGCCACAAAATCGAAGCGATTGTCTGCCAGCAGCAAATTCGCTGCATCGCCATAAATGAATTCCAGATTGGACAGACAGAATTCCTGGGCCAAATGCCTGGCATAGGTCAAGGCAGACTGAGCGTGATCCACGCCGACAACGACTTTCGGATCGAAATAACGAAGCACCTGCATGGCAAAGCTGCCGATTCCGCAACAAATATCGGCAACCTTCATGTGGGGGAACAATCCGTGTCGCGGCAGAATGTGCCGTTCCTGCTCCCAAATGATTTTAGCCTGCGTCTGCAGCACCGGAATGAAAGAAGCATCTTCCACAGCGGCCTGCCCCGGATAAAAATGCTTATCGTATTGTTCCACGCTGAAGTTTTTCCCCAATATCGGAATCACGCCGCGGAAACGCTTTTCAGCCCACGGAATGGCACTGGAAACAATGATTTTTACGCATAGTTCGGACTTGCAGTCTTTGACCCAGCGCAGCATATTCAGCAATGCATGGAAGGCCGGCGCATTCATCCGAAGCAGCCGTTTACAATTGATATAAAGTACTCCGCTGACCGACGCCGCCGCGGAATGCATAATATCCTTTTCTATGGATGTCTCAGCACTGTCTCTTGACAGCCATGTCCCAGCCAGAACCAGCTCCTGCCGCTGCTCGTCGAAGGTGATGACAGGATGGGAAGACATCAGACACCCCCGATGTCAGTGTTTAGACAGGTGGCGATGTCGATATACGCGGCCAGGCAGATCAAACCGGGCTGGCTCCCATTCTCTACGGTCAAACGGACTCCGTAATCGGCGGCAATTTCATACAGACAGATTTCACGCGTGTCTGCCGATGAAACGTGAAACAGTAACTGTTCATACAACATAACAGGGTCCTGGGTAGATAGTGAGGTAATGATCCGCTCGTACAGCGAACGGGTACTATCGTCCACGGCAAATTCCGCACGCAGTATCGTGACGGCATTCTCCTCACGCAACTGTAGAATCAGGGAACCCTTCCCTGCATTGTTATAGAATATCGTCTCGAGAACTTCGTTGATTATCGTGGAAAGCATATTGGAAAATGCAAAGGGATCCGCCTTGACCAAACTGAATGCCTCTGCCAAAAAATTTGATAACTGATCGCATCGGCGCCAATCGGCAGTAAAGCCGGACATATCGCAGCATATATGAATTGCGGGTGGGATCGGCATGGAGTCTGCTGTCTGGGGCATAGATGTCCTTTAAAAATCCAGAATAATCATTGAAAAGTCATCATTGAATGCATCTCGTCCCTGCACCGCGCGCAAATCATTTACCAGTTCAGGCATCCCGAAATGATTATTTGGGCCATATCGCTCCAGTAACTGGCACAGTTCATTGAAAGAAAACATGCCGCCGGCTTCTTTTTGCAGCTCATACACGCCGTCACTGAACACAAACAAACGGCTGCCTTCGGGGATGGTTATCGTCTGATCCCGATACGTGAAATCCGGAATCATGCCGATAATGGGTTGTGTGCGGAGGAACTTGAGGATTATCGATGTCTGTGTGGCGCTATGAGGAATCATGACGGCCGGATTGTGCCCCCCGGCGGCAAACGTCAATTGATGACTCGTGATATGATACACACCATACCATAAGGTTAAAAACATCTCATTTTGTTTGGAGATATCGAACACGGTATTCATGGATGTCAGGACCTGATGCGGTGACCGAAAATCGATGCCGGAAAGTGTTTCGCCGCGTAATGTGCTGATGGCTGTAACAGACAGCAGTGATGCGCCGACACCATGGCCGCATACGTCCAGCAGATAGATGGCCAGATGCTCCGCATCGATCCAGTGGTAGCCAAACGAATCGCCTCCCAACTCCGACGATGGTATGAAGAGCCATTCCGCCCGGATCGGGCCGGTCATGGGTTCCGGCAGCAGAGACATCACATATCGAAGTGCCTGATCGAGCTCTTCTTGCAGCCGTGCCTGAATTTGTTCAAGTGCGATGTTTTTTTCCGCAAGCTCATTTTCGATAGTCTCGCCATGTTCCATCGTGGTTTCATACAGCATTTCAAGGTCTGCCAGCTCGCTCCGCAAGTGAGCGTTTTCAGCCCGCAATCGTTCCAATTCAGTTGGCGAAGTTTCCGGCATATTCTTTTCAACCGATGCGGTAGGGTTCATATAAACTTCCAGAAAATTCATTTATCTCTCTCCCAGCGGGGGGGGGCCGGGGGCATCTGCTCACATATACTTCAACCGGTCATAAGATGCAATCATGAGGATGTCTGGCAATACATCCGCTTGAATGAAAGTCAAATTAAAAGATATAGGCAAAACGCACATACACCCAGTCTCCACTGGGATAATTGATCGAGTCAACGTCATGCATCCAGCGGATACCGCCGGTGATCTTTTCCGAAAAGCTATAAGATAGATTGAGACCGAGCTTGACATTCAGCGGTTTCGTGTCGGATACATCGAAGCCGTCAATGACCAAGTTCTCGGTTCCGACCCAATAGGCGGCATGGACACCGACACGGAGTTTTTCGGTGATTCCATAATGGACAACGGTTTCCAGTTCAAAAGCATCGGGCTCATCATATTTCAGTTTGTCGCTTTCTGTAAATTGAAAATAGTTGACGTTCAAATCCATTCCGAACTGGTTGGGATACCACCCGAAAGCGAGTTGATGTTGAAACCACCATGCATTCCGGCCGATATTGAAGATGCTGTTTTCATCGTACCTGCCGGTCGGCATAAAGATGAATTCCCAGAAGGAGAGATAAATTTTTGAATCCGGATTTTCATATAAATAGATAAAGGGGGATATTCCGATATCACCCATGCCGAATTCATTATCTGCCCCGTCCATTCCGATATTGGCAACCGACAGGATGGCATTTAAACCATAGGACAGTTTATCGGCAATTTTTCCCATGAAATACACCGGACGAATCAGCATATAGCTCTGATCGTAGCCGATATGATACTTGTCGCCGGAATTGCCTGCAATGTCCGGGTAATGGGTTTGCCCGAAATAACTGTACAAGGCAACGGTTCCCGGCGGAGCAGACATGCCGTCATAGGGGTCGATTACATCCGCCGAAGCAACAGATGCAAAGCATAAAACCACCAGCGCGATGTGAATCCCCCTAAAAGATATTTTCATGCGGGCACCTCCCTTGAAACGATAACCAGGTGAACATTAGTTACAAAGTCCAAACCCTATAGACTTTCAGAAAATTCATTTCGCAAGGCAGCAGGGAGGAGATTATACTGTCGTATATCTCCGACCGATAACGCCGCGAAATTATTTTTCTGAAAGTCTATATCTATGGAGACAGAGTTATTGAGTTTTATTGTCGATGCAGAGCTGTATTCGGGTATTGATCACCGTGACCGATCCTTGTGGATTGCCTATGGACAGATGAATATCATGACAGCCCGTCTGCATGTCATTTTCACCAAACTGACATTCCCATTCCAGTTTCAATTGGGGGTCAAGCCGCCCTGAAAGATCCAGAAAAACAGGCAACTGTGGACGATGCGATGTATAGTTGGCCTCATGAAATACATTGCCGATACCGATCCGAAGAAAATTCACCTGGGATAACCGCTGATAATCGACCGCCCATCCTCTGAGAAGATATGGCGATGATCCTTTTTTTACGGTCGCCGATTTCTTGTTCTCCCACCCGTTTTCCTGAAACCCTTTTCCGTTGATACTGTCGATATCATATTCGATGTTTCCCTTCATATCCACATAGTGATGACGGATCCACTCCAAAAAATTCGCCCGATTATGCGTCTTTCCATTCATCAGAAGCCATTCTCTGTATTTCTCGAAAAAAATAACACCGATGGATTCTGAATAGGGGATGACGCCGAATCGCCAGGAAAACTGCTTTTCAAGGATTTCCATAGGCAAATCGTTATATAAAATCAAGGCGATGGCGCTGGCCATGCCGGAGCGGTCCGACCCTCGGTAACAATGCAGCAAAATGGGGCGGGGGGCGGACTGCAACAGATCCACCAGTTGATTCAGCCGATTGTATTGGGGAAGTTCGTGAGACCCGAATGCCAGATTGATCAACTGAACCTGATGGCGGTCGGCAATGGCTTTTTCGTTTTCATACCAGGGCTCGCCTTTTTCAGCACC
>CAZBUL010000190.1:0-5398 GCA_964495045.1 uncultured Desulfobacterales bacterium
TATCCAATTTCCCGATTCATCACCATGTCTTCACCCGATCGTTCAGTACCGGTATCATACAAAACCCTTTCGGATCCGGGTTTCGGTCACATACAGTGTTTTGATAACCATCTGTAATGAAATCGCCCACCACAGCACCGTCCATCGAGAATCTCGACCGCATTTCCGGAGTTGTCGAGCGCGTCACCTTCCACAATGCCGAAAACGGATGGTCGGTGCTGAAGGTGTCGCCATTCAACGAACCGCAAAAACTCGTCACTGTGATCATCCATCAGGCCAAGGTATTTGCCGGCAGCTCCATGGATTTTTATGGTACCTGGACATTTCATCCCAAACACGGGGAACAGTTCAAGGCTGAACGAACCGTCGAAAAAAAACCTTCCACCAGTGCAGCCCTCGAAAAATATCTCGGATCGGGGCTGATTAAAAACGTCGGCCCCAAAACCGCCCACAAAATCGTGAAGCATTTCAACGAAAACACCCTCCAGATTTTCGAGGAAAAAATCGAAGAATTGCTGCACGTACCGGGTATCGCCGAAAAAAAACTGGTGGATATCAAAAACAGTTGGCAGGAACACCGGGCGATCCGCGATGTGATGATGTTTCTGCAGGGATACGGCATCAGCACCCTCTACGCCGTCAAGATATTCAAGACCTACGGCAACGATGCCATTCAGAAGGTTTCAGACAACCCGTATCAACTGGCGCGGGATATTTACGGGATCGGTTTTTTTTCGGCCGACAAAATCGCCCTCAACATGGGATTCGAAAAAGACGGCGTTCCCCGCATCGAAGCCGGCATCAAATACGTGCTGGCCGCGGCACGGGATAACGGCCACTGCTATCTGCTCGAATCCCAGATCGTCCATAACACTCAGGAACTGCTCGAGACCGGTACCGCAGCGCAGCTAACCAGCGTTTTGCAGTCCCTGATCGCGAGCGATCAGATCAAGAAACGGACGCTTCCGGTGGATTTATTGTCCCCCGCCCCGCCCCTCCCCCACGGGGAGAGGGGGATAGATGAGAACGGGCAGACCGTCACCGCATATTATGCCAATTCCATATTCTTCGACGAGCAGTTTGTGGCCAAACGGATCAAACACTGGATCGACCGGCCCATTTCTATCGATCGCGCCCGCATATCCAGTTGGCTCGAACGCTTTTGCGGAAACCAACGGATTGTTCTCTCCGAAGAGCAGATGGCATCTGTTGCCGGTATTGCCGGGCAATCCTTTTCCATTTTAACCGGCGGCCCCGGCTGCGGCAAAACGACCACCACCCGCGTTCTCGTGAAACTGCTGTTTGCCATGCAGAAGCATGTCGTACTGGCAGCCCCGACCGGACGCGCCGCCCAGCGGATGAGCGAAGTCATCGATGTCGAAGCCAAAACCATCCATCGCCTGCTGGAATGGTCTCCCGAAAAAGGTGGGTTCAAAAAAAATGAAGACGATCCCTTACACCTGGACTATCTGATCATCGATGAATGCTCGATGCTCGACATCCATCTGGCGGCCGCCCTTTTAAGAGCCGTTCCGCTGGATGCCCAGGTGCTGTTCATCGGAGATCCCGACCAACTGCCATCGGTCGGCGCCGGCAATGTACTCCACGATCTGTTGCAGGCCGCAGGCGTGCCGAGTTTCAGGCTTACGCGTGTATTTCGTCAGGCCGAAGAGTCCTTGATCATCCGATTCGCCCATCAAATCAACGCCGGGCAGATTCCCAAAATCGATTCTCCGTTTCATCGGCCCGAACTGTGGAAAGACAAAACCGGCTGCATGTTCATCGATGCCGATGAGGCCACCCAGGAACAACTGCAATTTCTGGCAAAAGCCAAGGCCGCCATCCGGCGAACCCTCACCACCGGCGAAGCACAGATGATCCAGTCGGGGGATACCATCACGGGCGTGATGAAACAGCAGGATGACGCATTGACAATCGACAATCTGCTCGTTCAGGAATTCACGGATGTATCGGAAATTCACGCCCCTGTTTTCACCATTCCGGAAAAATTCAAGCATGTCGATCTGATGAAAGTGCATGCGGCCGAAGGAAGTATCGCGGAGTTGAAATCCATCATCAAATCGATTCACCCCTGGTCGGCCCTGCATCACGGTGTCACGGGGCTGGATATGGTGCTGCGGCTTTACACCCGGTCCATCCCGGAATATTTCGGCAAGGAAACGGAAATACAGATTCTCTCCCCTCAGATCCGAGGCAGTCTTGGAACGCTCAACCTTAATCTGGCCGTTCAGCACACCGTCAATCCGGAACAGGCGGAAAAAAAACAGATCGTCATCGGCGAACGGGTCTATCGGGAAGGCGACCGGGTCATCCAGACCCGCAACAATTATGACTTGGGGGTTTTCAACGGAGACATCGGCCGCATCGCTGAGATCGATCTCGAAGACTATTCCTGCCGGATTCAATTCGGCAAACAGGCACCCATCTCATATTCCCGCGAGGATTTGACCGAAATATCCCTGGCCTACGCCATCACCATTCACAAATCCCAGGGCAGTGAATTCGATGCGGTCATCCTTCCCGTGGCCACCCAGCATTTCAAGATGCTGTTTCGCAATCTCATTTACACGGGGCTGACCCGTGCCAGACATCTGTGTGTGTTTGTCGGCAGCCGCAAAGCCCTGTCCATGGCCGTCAGACAGATCGACAACCGGAAGCGGCAGACGGCGCTGCATTTTCTGGTGATGAATTGACCGGCCATCGCAGCCAAAAATATATTGTTTTCCCCATACAAAAAAGCTAAGTCATGCGTCTCAATTATCATTTTTTCGATACGGGATATTTACGATGATCGACGGACACGGCGGGAATATTTTCGACAAAGCCAGGGAGCTGGGCTGCCATCCCATGGAAATTCTAGACATGAGCAGCAATGTGAATCCGTTGGGCCCCATGCCCGAACTCATGACCCACCTTCATGCCTGTCTGGATCGGATCGTCGCTCTGCCGGAAGCCAATGCCGGTGAAATCACCCGTGCATTTGCAAACCATCACGGCATCGACCCGGACACCGTGCTGGCCGGAAACGGCACAACCCAGTTGATCCATATACTTCCGGCTGCGCTGAAGATGCAAAAGGCCTTGATCCTCGGGCCGACATACGCCGATTATGCCGATGCCTGCCGGATGCACGATGTGGATTTCAGGTTCATCCTCTCCGGTGAAAGCACCGCGTTCCACCATCACCTCGACGCCGTGGATTGCGCACCCGGCGATGCCGTTTTCATCTGCAACCCCAACAACCCGACCGGCACGCTGATCGCGGCAGATGCCATCCTATCGTTGTGCCGACGATTTCCAGACACCCATTTCATCATCGATGAATCCTATCTGCCCTTTGTGCCGAATGGCGAGAGCAACAGCTTGATCGGCACCGGCCTGCCCAACCTCATCGTCTTGAACTCCATGTCCAAGATTTTCCGCATTCCCGGTCTGCGGATCGGTTTTGTCGTGGCATCAGCAGACATCATCGAACGCATCCGCCATTACATGATGCCGTGGAGTGTCAACACCCTGGCCCAGGCAGCGGTGAATTATCTGATGACCCATGATCGGGAAGTGACGGAATTTATCGAGAAAACGAGACGATTTCTTTCCGAAGAAAGGCAGTTCGTCGCGGCCGGACTTCAGCAGGCACCGAACATTCGGGTGTTTCCGAGTGTGACCTCGTTCATCTTGGTAAAATTGGAAACTCTCTCTGCCGAATCCGTTTGCCGAAAACTGTTGGCCGATCGGATTTTGATTCGCAATTGCAGTAATTTCGAGGGGCTGTCCGATCGATTCATCCGGATTTCACTGAAAACACGGGATATCAATCAGCGGTTCATCGCGGGGTTCATGACCGGATGAATCGCACCTGGCAGATCCGCCCCTATCGTGACGGCGATGCGACTGGCATCCTTCAGCTTCGGGTCAAAGATCGGTTGATAGGGCGGGACCTGGATGTGATTCGTGTGCAAGGCAAGCAGGAACCGGTATCCATATATCAAATTATGGGCAGAATCACCGACCCGTCCGTTTTCGACGAGCCGCTTGGCATTTATCGAAAAGCGTTGGCCTTTTACAGCGTGTTTGACCGTTCGATAAAAAAAAGGGTTACAGCTTTTAGCTATAACCCCTTGTTTTTTCTGGAGCAGGCGAGCGGACTTGAACCGCTGACCTGCTGATTACGAATCGGTTTTCAACCCTTCATTACCCTTCCCATTATTTCACATTCTCCTTGACATATCAATAATTTGTCTTTATCGTCATTCCTAAATCTTCACAAGATTTCACTTGTTTTCATCAAAAAAGGTTGTACAGGGGTTGTACAGAATTTAACCCTTTCACCTGCTGATGAAACGTCAGATGACCAGGGAGAGGTGATGTCATGGAATGGATAAAGACGAAATATCCCGGAATTCGATACCGGGAACATGCTACCCGAAAGCACGGGATACAGCCCGACCGGTATTATGTCCTGACTTATAAATTGAACGGAAAGACCAAATCAGAGGCGTTAGGGTGGGCTTCAGAGGGAATGACGCTTGATAAGGCAGCACAAGCTATGGCCGAAATCAAAACGAACAGGAGAACCGGAGAGGGGCCCGGAACCTTGGCGGAAAAGAAACGTATCTCTGAAGAAAAGAAGGCAGCAATCGAAGCTGAACGACTGGCGACTGAACAGGCCGAAGCGGAACGTATCAGGCTTGAGAGTGAAACCGTTTTTGATGTCGTTTTTAAACGGTATTGTGAATCGAACATTGACAAAAAGAGCCTGCATGACGAATCAACGTTGATTCGATTGTGGGTGGAGCCTGTTGTAAAGGGCAAACGGCTTGACGAAATCACGTCTTTTCATATTGAGCGCATCAAACGGGACATGACGAAAGCCGGGAGAGCTGTCCGCAGCATTCAATATACCTTCGCAATCATCAGGCAGGTATTCAATTATGCAAAGAGGATGAAGATTTATAACGGCGAATCGCCAACCAAAGCTGTTAAACTTCCGAAATTTGACAATAAACGAAAACGATTTTTGTCGGTTGATGAAGCAAACGCATTACTTGAGGAAATCAAGAAACACTCACTTATATCATACCGTTTTTCGTTGTTTTCTTTGTATTCTGGAATGAGATTTGGTGAAATCGCAAAGCTAAAATGGCAGGCTGTTGACATCGAGCACAAACAGATAACCATCCTTGATCCGAAGAACGGAACATCACGAACGGCATTCATGGCGGATTCCATTGTTCAGATGTTCAGCGAAATGATACCAGGTAAGGCAAATGATCTCGTTTTCATTTCAAGAGCTGGAAACGAAATTAAGTTTATTTCAAACACATTTAGGGTTGCAGTTAAGACATTGGGCTTTAACGATGGCGTCGATGATCGGCGG
>CAZBUL010000191.1:0-5391 GCA_964495045.1 uncultured Desulfobacterales bacterium
AAACCGCCGATATTCCACCATCCGCGAAAACGCCTTGACCGCCCGCTCGGGGCTTTCGTAGAAAACCGCCTTGTAACGGCCGTTGTCATCGCTGTAAACGGTTTTATCCTGACATTCTTTGATCAGGCTGACGCCGAACACCGGTTTTTCACAGGTTTCCATCAACCGGACGATATGGGTCACATACTCGGATTCGAATTTGATGAGTGCTTCACGCACCTCGGCAAGAAATTCCGGCGAATAGGTCGGATCAGCCATGGATACGGATTCGGCGACCCGGTTGGCCAGAATCCGCCGGCCCATGATGCCCAGATTGATCACCGCATCACAGCCGTCCCATTTCATCAGGACTTCCATGATCCGCATGGGAATGCTCATGTCGTTTTCCCCCACGATATCCACCGGATTCGAGTGACTCCAATACGGCGGCAGGATGGTACTGATGAGATCGTTCAATTCCTGCGAAAGCGCCGGCACCTCGATATGATATTCCGCACACAGATCGGCCGTGACGACCCCCCAGCCGCCGCCAAGCGTCATGATGGCGGCCCGGTTTCCCTTGGGAAGGGGCAGGGATGAAAAGGCCGCGGACAAATCGAGGAGATCCATGGAGCGTTCCACCTTGACGATTCCGGCCTGCTTGCATACGGCATCGAAAATCCGGGTGTCCGTACTCATGGCACCGGTATGACTGGCGGCGGCCTTGTTACCTGCCTCACTCCGCCCGCCCTTCATCAGAACAATGGGCTTTTGGCGGCCGACCCGCCGGCAGCCGTCCAGAAAACGCCGGCCGTTCTTGACACTTTCCATATACAGCATGACGGTCTGGGTGACATCGTCTTTTTCAAAAGCATCCACAAAATCTTCAATGGTAACCATGGCCTCATTACCGGAACCGCAGAATGCCCGAATGCCTATTCCCTGCTGCTCGGCGAATGCCAGGAGTTGGGTGCCCATATTGCCGGACTGGGCCACCACTGCCGTCGTTCCCGGTTCCGGCATCACGTGGCTGCCGGTGCAATAAAGATGGATATGCGGGTTGCAGATACCCATGGTGTTCGGGCCGACGAGGACAATTCCATTCTGTGCTGCGGTTTCGACAAGCTGTTTTTCCAGGGCTCTGCCTGTCGCACCGATCTCCGCAAAACCCGATGTGATGAGCAGTACATTGGTGATGCCCTTGGCCTTGAACTGCGGAATCAAATCCATGACCCCGGCCGCCGGCACGGTAACAACCGCAAGATCGATTTTTCCGGGAATTTCTCCGACCGTCCGAAACACCGGCCGGTTGGCGATGGTGCCGCCCTTGGGGTTCACCAGATAGATTTCGCCTTTGAATCCTCTGCTTGCCGTGATGGTGAACAGCGAATGGCCCCATTTTCCGAATCCCGCCGAGACGCCCACAAAAGCGATGGAATGGGGATAAAAAAGTGAACCCAATGCATGAGAATCGACGGCTGGTGGATATTTTTGCACTTCAATTTCGGGATTGAGCACCACCAGCGCATCTACCGCACAGACATCGCCGCTGGCAGATATCAGAAGCGGGTTGATGTCGATTTCAGAAACCTCGGGGTGTTCCATGGCCAGACTGGACAATCCCAGCAGGGTACGAACCAGTGCATCCCGATCGACGGCCGCCTCGCCCCTGAAAGCCCCCAGAAAGCGCTGTGCCTTGATCTCACCGATCATTTCCCGGGCATCGGCCTCGGTCAGCGGCGCAATGCGGAACGTCACATCGGAAATGGCCTCGGTGAAAATCCCGCCCAATCCCAGCATGACAACTGGCCCGAACTGCTTGTCCCGAAACAACCCGGCAACCAGTTCCCGCTTTCCCTGAACGAAGGGCTGAACGAGAAATCCCTCCAGTTCCGCACCGGCCTCGGCAGCCATGGCGGCAGCCGCATCCCGCACCGCTTCGGAAGAAGACAGATTCACTTTCACCAGTCCCCGCTCGGTCTTGTGTAAAAGTGTCGCCCCCAGAGCCTTCACAACCACGGGAAACCCCGTTGCTTCGGAAACGGCCACCGCTTCGGAAACGTCCTTAGCGGTTCGCTCCGAAACCACCGGAACGCCGTAAGACGCGATCAGTGTTTTGGATTCATGTTCGTTCAGGGCCCGTTTGCCCAGAGACAGGGCTTTTTCAAGAATCTGCATGCATCGCCTCCTGGTGTTGAGTTTTCAGAAAACAGTCATCGGAACATCTTCGTTGTGTTGATTTTTCAAGGAGACATCCCAAGAACATATTCGGGTCATTGCATAATCAAAGGCATTATGATTATATGAAAACGGTTGACCATCTCACCGTTTCTTTTTGATATCGTCTTCCCTGACCCATAGCATGATCACGTTTTTTTTAAAACATGAAATTTTTCAAAACAGAAGGTTTCGGAACGATTGCCGCCTATCGATAGAAAACGGTTACTTCCATATCAGTCTCCTGGATGCTCCGGCATGGCTTGCATTTTGAAATGGATGTGATTATAGTTCTCACCAGTTTTGACTTTTTATCAACACCTTTGACGACAGCGAACATACCCATGAGCAATCAAAACGATACCATACCCAATCCCAAAGAAATCGAAAAAGAGATCGGCGAATTCCTGGCCAAAAAATTCGGCGGCACCGTCAAGATGGTGTCTCAGGAAATCCTGCCCCAGGAACAGCCGATGGAGGCTTCCGGCAAAACCCCGAAATCCGATGACACCTTTCATTTCGACATGAAACCGGAAGACCTCATTTCCTATCTGGATCAGTACATCGTCAAGCAGGATCACGCCAAAGCGGTTCTGGCCACCAAAATCTGCACCCATTTCAACCGGATCAAACATGCCAGGGTCGGCGTGGCGGCCTCCCATGACATGGTGGGCAGCATCAAGAACAACGTGCTGATGATCGGCCCGACCGGGGTGGGGAAAACCTACCTGATTAAACTGATCGCCAGGAAAATCGGGGTTCCTTTCGTCAAGGGCGACGCCACCAAGTTCAGTGAAACCGGTTATGTCGGCGGCGATGTGGAAGACCTGGTCCGCGATCTGGTCCGGGAAGCCGACGACACCATCGAAAAAGCCGAGTACGGCATCATCTACATCGATGAAATCGATAAAATCGCTGGCAGCCGGAACATCATCGGCGCGGATGTTTCCCGAACCGGCGTTCAGCGGGCGCTGCTCAAACCCATGGAAGAAACAGATGTGGATCTGAAGGTGCCCCACGACCCCATTTCCATGTTGCAGGAAATCGAGCGGTTCCGAAAAACCGGCAGCCGGGATAAGCGAACTGTCAACACCAAAAACATTTTGTTCATCATGAGCGGGGCGTTCGGCGATCTGGCGGAAATTATCCATCGCCGGATGACCCGGCAGAATATCGGTTTCGGTGCATCCGTCAAGACCCATCAGGATCGGCAGGACATTCTCGCGCATGTCAAATCCGAAGATCTGATCGAATTCGGATTCGAATCCGAATTTGTCGGCCGCCTGCCGGTACGGGCCATTTTCGAACGTTTGACCGAAGCGGACCTCTTCGACATTCTCAAGAATCCCAACAACCCGGTGATACTGGGGAAAAAACTCGATTTTGCCGCTTATAACATCGATATCAAATTCGATGATCCGGTGCTGCAAGTGTTGGCCAAAAACGCATTCTTGGAAAACACCGGCGCCAGAGGCTTGGTGAGTGCCGTCGAAAAAGCGTTGCTGCTCTTCGAACGCCACCTGCCTTCGACCGATGTCAAAAAATTTCCGGTAACATTATCCGTTCTGGAAACCCCCGAACAGGCTCTGGCCCGACTCACAGACACGAATGCCATCCACGAAATTCATGAAGAATACGACCGGCTGGCCCGAAACGAACGCACTTCCATCAAGGCGTATCTCCAAGCCAACCGCAAGGTGCTTACCGAAAAATACGGGCTGACCCTCACCCCGTCCCGCATGGACAACATCACCTCCTTTTATTCCAGAAATGTGATGGATGTGGGCCAGATCATTCAGAAAGTGAAATCTCTCTACGACGAAATCAAAAAAATCGAGCTGTCGTTTTACAAGAAGCACGACATCAACATCGTGCTGGAAGACAATGCCATCGATTTCATCATCGAGCAATTGTCCAACCCGGCCGTTCAGATCGCTGATTTTGAGCGGCAAATGTCCATCGATTTCGAACTCGGTCTCAAACTGGTGCGGGAAAAAACCGGAAAAAACCGCTTTTTTATCACCCGAAAAGCTCTGCTCGAGCCCGAATCGTTTATCAGCAATCTGATCAAAGATGAGCTGCGGGCGGGCACCATCAGCCTTCCCGATTCCCACACCGACCCGGCATCCGACACAATCACCACCCCGAAAGACAATCCATGATCGGTATATCCAAGCTTTATTGCGGCACGGTCGAACCCTCCGACGCCCTGCGCTATCATCGCCTGTCGTCCAGCCTGCCGTCTCATCTGCTGCAATTCTCCAGCGACAAGAAGCCCGTGGTGGTCTGGAACATGACCCGTCAGTGCAATCTGCACTGTGTCCACTGCTACGCCCATGCCAAAGACCAGGCATCATCCGACGAATTGACCACGGCCGAAGGCAAGGCCCTGATCGATGATCTGGCGGCATTCGGGTCACCGGTCATGCTCTTTTCCGGCGGAGAACCGCTGGTAAGAAGCGATTTGCCGGAACTGGCCGATTATGCGGTTCAAAAAGGCATGCGGGCTGTCATATCCACCAACGGCACCCTGATCACAGCAGACATTGCCCGCACCCTCAAAGCCATCGGGCTGTCGTACGTCGGCATCAGCCTGGACGGTATGGAGGAAATCAACGACCGGTTCCGGGGCGTCAAGGGCGCCTTCAAGGCCGCATTACAGGGCATCCGCAACTGTCAGAACGCCGGCATCAAGGTGGGGCTGCGATTTACCATCAATAAATTCAATTCGGATGAAATTCCCGGCATTTTCCAGCTACTGGAAACCGAAAACATTCCCCGCGCCTGTTTCTATCATCTGGTGTATGCCGGACGGGGCTCCAAACTGGTCGAGGAAGATTCCACCCATCAGGAAACCCGCACCATCGTGGATCTGATCATGGATGAAACCAGACGGCTGCACGACAAGGGGCTGTCCAAGGAAATCCTGACAGTCGATAACCATGCCGATGGCCCCTACGTTTATCTGCGGCTCCTTCGGGAAAACCCGGCCCGGGCGGCGGAAGTGCTGGAACTCCTGAAAATGAACGAAGGAAACAGCTCCGGCCGGGGTATCGGCTGTGTCAGTTGGAACGGCGATGTGCATGCCGATCAATTCTGGCGGCATTACAGTTTCGGCAATGTCCGCACCCGGCCGTTTTCCGAAATCTGGTCGGATCTGTCCAACCCCCTCATGATGCGGCTCAAAGACAAAAA
>CAZBUL010000192.1:0-5348 GCA_964495045.1 uncultured Desulfobacterales bacterium
ATAACACCCATACCATCAGCATTCAACCGATTTTCATTCATACTTCATACTTCATCATTTTCACCAAGGAGAACCGACACCATGGCACAGCCGATTGCAGACCGAAGAGATGTGGATTTTGTATTGTTTGAGCAATTTCATGTAGATGAACTCAGCAAAAATGAAATATTCGCCGAATTCAACAAGAAGACCATCGATCTGGTCATTACCGAAGCCAGAAATCTGGCGGTCAAAGAAATTCTTCCTACCCAGAAGATTGGAGATGAAGAAGGCTGTAAATTTGAAAATGGCAAGGTCACCGTTCCAGAAGCCTTTCATCGGGTATATGATCTGTTCAAAGAAGGAGAATGGGTGGCAATGCCTGAAAGCCCGGAGTGGGGAGGCCAGGGAATGCCCCGCACCGTTTCGCTGGCCGCCGGAGATTATCTGGTTGGCGGCAATTTCGCATTTATGATGTATCCCGGGCTGACCCATGGTGCGGGCAAACTGGTCGAGGAATTCGGCACCGAAAAACAGAAAAAGCTTTTCCTGAAAAAAATGTACACCGGCGAGTGGGCCGGAACCATGCTGCTGACTGAGCCGCAGGCCGGTTCCGATGTCGGTGCCCTCACCACGATCGCTGTCAAGAACGATGACGGCACGTATTCGATCACCGGTTCCAAAATTTTCATCTCCGGCGGGGAGCACAACCTGGTGGAAAACATTATCCATCCGGTACTGGCCCGCATCGAGGGTGCACCGGCCGGCACCAAGGGGATATCGCTCTTTCTGGTGCCCAAATTCTGGGTGAACGACGACGGCAGCCAGGGTGAATTCAACGATGTGGTCTGCACGGGCATCGAAGAAAAAATGGGCATTCATGGCAATGCCACCTGTTCTTTGACCCTCGGCGGCAAGGGAAAATGCCGGGGGACCCTGCTGGGCGAAGAAAACAAAGGCATGAAAGCCATGTTCCTGATGATGAACGAAGCCCGTCTGCTGGTCGGTCTCCAGGGATTCTGCTGTGCTTCGTCTTCTTACATGAACGCCCTGACTTATGCACGGGAAAGAAAACAGGGAAAACACCTGCTGCAATCCATGAATGAAGCGGCACCGTCGGTATCGATCATCGAGCATCCGGATGTCCGCCGGCAGCTCATGATCATGAAATCATACACCGAAGGCATGCGAAGCATCCTGTATTATGTGGGCCTCTGCTCCGATAAAATCGCCATCACAAAAGACGAGAACGAAATAGCCAAATATCAGGGACTGATCGAAATTCTGACCCCGATCGCCAAGGGGTATATCACCGACAAGGCATTCGAGGTGTGCAGTCATGGGGTTCAGGTCTATGGCGGTTATGGTTTCATCAAGGAATATCCCATGGAACAGCTTATGCGGGATTGCCGCATCACCATGATCTATGAAGGCACCAACGGCATTCAGGCGATGGACCTTCTGGGCAGAAAACTGGGAATGAAAAAAGGCAAGCCGGTGATGGATCTGTTTGGTGAAATCCAGAAAACCATTGCCGCTGCCAAGGCGATTCCTGCCATCGAACCCTTTGCCACTAAATTGGAAGCCGCTGTCAACAAACTGGGCGAAGTGGCCATGCATATCGGGGCAACTGCCATGTCTCCCCAGGTGATGACCGCTTTTGCCCATGCCCATCCTTTCCTTGAAGTGGCCGGCGATGTCGTTATGGCATGGATGCTATTGTGGCGTGCAACGGTGGCGGCACCCTTGCTGGAAAAATTGGCCGGCGGATTCGATCCCGATGTCCGAAAAAAGGCTGCCGAAAAGAACAAGAACGCTGCGTTCTATGAAGGTCAGATCCGCAGTGCGGAGTTCTTCATCCACACGGTTCTGCCGGTAACCTATGGCAAGATGAAGTCCATCACGGGTTCGTGCAATGCAGCGGTGGAGATTCCCGAGGTATCGTTTGGCGGATAAAATGGCGGATAATCGATTGAGAAAAATGGCCGACGGGTAGATCTCAGACGGCTGGATGGGGCGGTTCGAAAGAATCGCCCCATTTTTATTGAGTCCGGGGGGAAATGATATTTATTCGGAACCTGTTTTTCATTGTAGGGGCAGGCTCCTTGCCTGCCCCCCTCGGGTCGTGTTTGAAATCGAATTCCTGCTTGGTTTCAGCTCCTTTATTGTCCGAGTGATTCCTTTCGCAGATCCTTCTTCAATATCTTGCCGACATTTGTTTTGGGCAGTTCATTTCGGAATTCGATGCGGGTCGGTAGTTTGTATGCGGCAAGATTTCCCTTGCAGTAATCGATGAGTTCCTGCTCGGTGGCGGTCTCGCCGTTTTTCAGAACGACGAACACCTTGACGGTTTCACCCCGTGTGGGATGGGGAATGCCGATGGCGGTGGCTTCCTGCACCTTGGGATGGCTGAAGAACACTTCTTCGATATCCCGCGGATAAACGTTATAACCGCCGCAGATGATCATGTCTTTTTTTCGATCCACGATGAAGAAATATCCGTCCGAATCCATCATGGCAATGTCTCCGGTGTGCAGCCAGCCGTCGGTGATCGTCTGTTCGGTTTCATCGGGTTTATTCAAATACCCGCGCATCACCTGGGGGCCGCGGATGATCAGCTCACCGGTTTCGCCCACGGGCATATCGATCGTGCCGGTAACGAGATCGACAATTCTGGCATCGGTGCAGGGGATGGGTACACCGATGCTTCCGACTTTGCGTTTAGCGTCCGCAAAAGGATTGATATGGGTCACGGGGGTGGATTCGGTCATGCCGAAACCTTCCACAATGACGGAGCCGGTCTTCTTTTCGAAATCACGGATCACCTCAACCGGAAGGGGGGCACTTCCGGAAAAACATCCCTTGATGGAGGTCATATCCATTTTATCGATCAGGGGATGATTGAGCATTCCGATATACATGGTGGGAACCAGGGGGGCAAACGTGGGCTTGAATTTGCCGATGGTTTCGAGCAAAGGTTCAGGCTGGGGTCTGGGAATGAGAATATCCGACCATCCCATATAGATTGCCAGGTTCATGGCAACCGACAGACCGAATACATGAAAGAAGGGGAGGGCACCCAGCATGATTTCCTCACCTTTATTGAAACCTGGAAACCATGCTTCCAGTTGCTGCACCTGACGGCTCAAATTGCCATGGGTCAGAATAACTCCTTTGGAAACGCCGGTGGTGCCGCCGGTATATTGATACATGGCCACATCGTCGAATGACAGTTTCGCACCGACAGGATCTGGTGTGGCTGATGACAATACGGATTTCCATCGATGGACATTTGGTGCCGGTTTGACATCGGCCGCCAGCTTTTTCTTCTTCCCAACCAGGGGGAACAGCAAATTTTTTGGAAACGGCAGGTAATCCCCGATAGAGGTATAGACGATGTGCTCGATACCCGTCCGGGGTCTCAGATCGATCATCCGGTTGCCGAGCAGATCGATGGTCAGCAGAAGTCTGGAGCCGGAATCGTTGAACTGATGCAGCAGCTCCCGGTCGGAGTAAAGCGGATTGTTCATGACTGCGATCGCGCCGATTTTCATTATGGCATAATACCCGACGACACAGGGAATGCAGTTTGGCAGCAGGATGGCGACACTGTCTCCTTGTTGAATGCCAAACGATTTGAGGCAACTGCTGAACCGATTCACCATATCGTTCAGTTCACGGTATGACACCTTGAATCCTTGAAAAATCAGTGCGGTATGATCCTGAAAATTTATTGCAGATCGTTCCAGAAACGTTGGAAGACAAGCATCTTCAAATTGAATGGTATCAGGAACGCCTTTTTCATAATGTTGCACCCAGGGTTTATCTGAATAAGTGACAGACATTGTCTCCAAACCTCCTTTTTATACCGGATATCACGTTCCGTTGCGGCTCTACGTTAATGTTGAAGCCATTCGGAGCATCGAAAAAATGATTGGGAATTGTTGTGATGTGATGAGAACGCTTTCTACCTCGATTTATGAAATCATCAAAAAATCGTTGAAATCGTCCCCATTATCGGATATTGAATACAATTTCGAACGAATGTTCAGAAAAACAAATTTATCTTGACGAAAAATGAATTCTTGTCTAAATGAATGAATATTCATTCATTTTTTTATTAATAAAAAGTCCTGAGTAACAACTCATTTCGGCAATAACCAATAATATAATTGAAGGGAGAAAGAAAGTAAAAAATGGAAACCGCTTTAATCTCTCCGGCTAAGGCATGGGTGCTAGGATTCATCCCCACGATTCTTTTTTCACTGATCATTCCAATCATCGGGGTGGCCTGTTTCACCTACATCATCGCCAAGCGTGCCGCACCGCTGGTTCGCTCCAAACCCGATCCCCGTTTCGACAGTATCCCAAACCGGGTGCTCAACATGCTGAAATTCGCATTCGCCCAGTATCGGCAGCCGCGCTACATGATGGCTGGTGTGCTGCACATCGTCCTTTTTGCGGGTTTCATGATTCTGTCTTTGCGCTCCATCACGCTGGTGATTCTCGGCCTCAAGGAAGGATTCGTTCTGCCGGGGCTGGGAGGAACCGTCGGACATATCTATAGCCTTTTAAAAGACGTTGCCGCAACCGCCGTTTTTGTGGCCTGTATCGTGGGCATGGTCCGCCGGGGCATCTTCAAGCCGGATCGTTACAGTGTTCCCAAGAAATACGGCAAGGATCATACTTCCGAGGCTGTGTTCGTGCTGGCGCTGATCACGACCCTGGTTACCTGTGACATGATTTTTGATGGATCATTGGTGGCTGCCCAGAAAATTAAAGGCCTGCCTTCCGAATGTTTGATGCCCGGAATGGGAGGTTGGATTGCTGCCAGTATTTTAGGCGGCGCCGATCTTTCGACCCTGCAAAATCTTCACCTCGGATCATTTTTTCTCCACAATCTTGTCTTCTTCTTCTTTCTGTGTTTTCTGCCCATGGGGAAACATTTTCATGTCATCACGTCCATCCCGAATGTCTTTTTCATGAAACTGCGAAAAGGAACGATCAAACCGGTTCAGTGGGGTGTTGAAGAAAACAAACTCGATGAGCTGACATCCTTCGGTGTCAAGAAATTCGAGGATTTCACCTGGAAGAATATGCTGGATTTTTATTCCTGCGCCGACTGTGGCAGGTGTTCCGATCAATGTCCGGCCAATGCCGTCAAACGTCCTTTGTCTCCGCGTTTCATTTCGATCAAATGCCGGGAATATGCCTTCAAGAATTATCCCATCCGCGGCGAAATGACCCCCAAGGACGAGCATTTGATCGGCACTATTCTCTCCGAAGATGAAATCTGGTCCTGCACGACGTGTGGTGCCTGCGAGGCTGAATGCCCCATTTTCATCGAATACATCGACAAGATCGTGGAT
>CAZBUL010000193.1:0-5347 GCA_964495045.1 uncultured Desulfobacterales bacterium
GAATTCACGGTCCAACGACCGATTTCAGTACCGGGTCGTCGGAATATGCTTCACGGATGTTGTCCTGGGTGACGATCTGCGGTTCGAGAAGGTATGCCGGCACCACCTTCACCCCGTTGTTGTAGCTTTTTGTGTCATTCACTTCGGGGGGTACTCCCTGCTGGAGGTCGTTGACCATGGTGATGGCATGCCGCACCAGATTCGTTGTGGCCTTGTTGATGGTGGAATACTGCTCGCCCCGAAGGATTGATTTGACCGACTCCACCTCGGAATCCTGACCGGTCACCACGGGAATATCCTTGCCCGCCGACCGCACGGATGTCATGGCCGCCCGCGCCAGGGTGTCGTTGGGTGAGAGGATACCGTGTAAATCCTGTTTGGCATAAACGCCGGCCAGAAGGGTGTCCATGCGTTTCTGAGCATTTTCAGCCTTCCAGCCCTGAGTGGCAGCCTGGGCGAACGTTGTCTGACCCGACCGGACAACAAGGGTGCCGTCCTGAATCTTGGGGGTGAGCACACTCATAGCCCCGTTGAAAAAAACCTGGCTGTTGGCATCGTCGGGAGATCCAGCAATAAGCTCGATGTTCCAGGGCGCATGGTTCTTGCGACGGGCCAATCCTTCGAGGAGCGCCCTTCCCTGCAACTGTCCCACCTTGAAATTGTCGTAGGCCACGTAATAATCCACATCGGGGGTGTTGGTCAGCAGACGGTCATAGGCGATGACCACCGCACCGGATGCCTTGGCCTCCTTCAACTGACTGCCAAGCTGGGAGCCGTCGATGGCCCCGATGACAAGCACCTTGGCGCCTTTGGCAAGCATCGACAGAATCTGATTCTCCTGTTCCGGCACGCCGCCGTTGGCGAACTGCACGTCGTAGGCATATCCCGATGCACCCAGCCCCGCCTGAAACAGCTTTTCGGCCAGCACCCAATTTTCGGATGTCTTTTGCGGCATGGCCACACCGATCATGGACCCTTTGGCAAAACCCGCTGTCTGAACGATTCCGGCCGTTCCGCCGCAGGGTCCCGGGCGGCCGCCCATGAAAAAAGCCGCGAGCAAAACCGCCGTAACTCCGATTCCCCATGCCGCCAGCATGACCGGTTGTCCGTTTTTGGCCGGTATGTTGGCAGATTCAGTCCTGATTTCGAACTCGGCTGGCGCGGGCCGCACCGCCGGTTTCCCACCCAACAATCTTCCAATGAGAGAAGGCCGATCCTGAGACTTGTTATAGACATCGATGGCAACGGCCAGCAGCAACACAAGGCCCTTGATGATCTGGGTCATGTCCGCTCCGACGCCGAGGAGCTGCAACCCATTGTTCAGGACGGCCATCACCAGACCGCCGATGACCGATCCGATCACGGTACCCACCCCGCCGGAGACCGCCGCGCCACCGATGAACACGGCCGAAATGGCATCCAGCTCCCAGTTCATCCCATCGAAGGGGCCAGAGGCCGTAGCCCGCCCCACGAACATCAACCCCGCCAATGCCGCCAGGATGGACATGTTCATGATCACGAGAAAATTGACCAGTTTGGTATTGACACCCGACAGCCGCGCCGCCTGAATGTTGCCGCCAACGGCATACACATGCCGCCCGATGATCGTGCGGCCGGCAATGAAAGTGTAAATTAACACCAGCCCGAGCAAAATGAGCCCCGGAATCGGGAATGATGTTCCCTCACGGCCGGTGGCGAACAGATAGGTCACATAACCGATGGCCGCTCCCAACAGGGTCAAGCGCACACCGAGAATACCGGCCGGGCTGACTTCGCCACCAAGACGCCGCGCCGTCATCCGGGCTCTCAGAGAACCGGCCGCCAGCCAGAGCAGACCGGCCAGGCCAATCAGCAGGGTCAGGTTGTTGTAGCCGGTGCAGGGGCCGATTTCCGGCAGATAGCCGCCGCCGATGAACTGGATTTCTGCCGGCACGGGAATGGTATTCGATCGGCCGATCCACTGGTTGGCTCCCCGGAAAAGCATCATACCGGCCAGTGTCACCACAAAAGCGGGAACCCCGATATAGGCCACCCAAAACCCCTGCCAGGCGCCGATGGCCGCCCCAATGGCCAGACACATCAGCACCGCCGCTCCGGGAGACAACCCCCAGTCCCGCATGGCCAGCGCCAGCATCAAACCCGAAAAGGCGGCCACCGATCCAACCGACAAGTCGATGTGTCCGGCGATGATTACCAGCACCATACCAACGGCCAGCGCCAGGATGTAGGCATTGCCGTTCAGCAGATTCATCATGTTGACCGGCGTCAGCACCAGACCGCCGGTGCGCACCTGAAAGAAGACCACGAGCGCCACCAAAGCGAACAGCATGCCAAATTGTCTGAGATTGCGTCCCAAAATATCCCTGATGATTTTCATGTCGGTGAATTCTCCATGTTTTCGCTCGGATGGACGGCGATATCGGTCATCGATTTCATCAGCCGCTCCGGTGAAGCCTCGGACCGGTCGAAAACCCCGGTCACCCTTCCCTCGCAGATCGTGTAGATGCGGTCAGACAGCCCCAGCACTTCGGGCAGTTCGGACGAAATGACCATGACGCCCTTGCCGGCCGCCGCCAATTCCTGAATCAACTCGTAAATTTCGTATTTGGCGCCGACGTCGATGCCGCGTGTCGGCTCGTCCAGAATCAGCAGGTCGGGTTCGGTGAACAGCCATTTGCCGAGCACCACTTTCTGCTGATTGCCGCCGGAGAGTGTGGCCACGTTGGCAGACACCCCGTGGGTCTTGATACGCAGGGAGTTGCGGTACCGATCGGCCACCGCAAATTCGCGGTGGGGGTCGAGCACCCACCCCTGCGAAATTCCGCGCAGATTGGCGGAGACAATGGTCGCCTGAACACTGTCCAACAAATTCAGCCCCTGAGTTTTGCGTTCTTCGGGAACGTAGGCAATGCCGGCACGAATGGCCTCCGCCACGTTGTGCAGATGTAGTTGCTTCCCATTTTTGACAATTTCGCCGCTCTCAAAAATGCCATAGGATCGTCCGAACAACGAGCGGGCCAGTTCTGTTCTCCCCGCACCCATCAGACCGGCAAAACCGACCACTTCCCCGCGGCGCACGTGAAAGTTGACCTGACGGCACACATATCGTTCGGGCACCTGCGGATGGCGCACCGTCCAGTTCCGGACCTCGAAGAAAACATCGCCGACAGCAGTCGTTCGGTCAGGATACCGGGCGCCCATGGACCGGCCCACCATCCCGCGGATGATGCGGTCTTCATCCACCGCCTGATCCATGAGCAGCGTTTCGATGGTCTTTCCATCCCGAATGATGGTGACCGCATCAGCGATGGCCCGGATTTCGTTCAGTTTATGACTGATGATGATGCAGGTGATGCCCTGATGACGCAGACCCCGCAGGATCCCCAGCAGATGCGCGGAGTCGGTTTCGTTGAGAGCCGCCGTCGGTTCATCGAGGATGAGCAGGTGGACATTCTTTCCCAGGGCTTTGGCGATTTCGACCAATTGCTGTTTGCCTACCCCAAGATGCTTGACGGCGATGTCCGGGTCTTCATGCAGCCCAACGCGGTGCATCAGTTCCCGTGCGCGGATTCTGGCATGATCCCAGTCGATGACGCCCCATTGGGCCTGCTCGTGGCCCAGAAAGAGGTTTTCGGCAATGGACAATTCTGGCACCAACGCCAATTCCTGGTGAATGATGACGATTCCCGCCCGTTCGCTGGCACGGATATTCCGGAATGCCATGGGGTGGCCTTGAAGAAAAATCTCCCCCGAATATGTGCCGTGCGGATAGACCCCGGACAGCACCCCCATGAGCGTCGATTTACCGGCGCCGTTTTCGCCGCATATCGCGTGCACCGTGCCGGCTTCGACCTGCAGGGATACGTGGTCGAGGGCAACCACCCCCGAAAATGTTTTGGTAATTTCCCGCATTTCGATCATGACATTCATGACAGTACCTCCATCATGCTCGGCGATTTGTTGAATTCACATCGATGTGAGAAGAAATGCAATGCGTTATCGATTTATCAGTTTCTGATTGACAAAAAACGAGATACTCTTTTATGAAACATCACGTCAAGATATTTCAACAGACCGTTATTCACCTCAATTCCGGGAGGAACCGAATGAACAGAACGCCGCATTTGATTCTATGCAGTGCATTTATCCTGATGGCTGTTACATTTTCACCCGTTTTCGGCGGGGAATGCTGTCCGTCCAGCGACAATCTGACAGGAGACTGGGCAGGCACCCGCACACGCCTGCATGAAAAAGGCATCGATTTCGGCCTGAATTACACCGCAGAACCGGCGGCCTCGGTCGCTGGTGGTTATCGGCAGGACGGTACCTATCTCCACAACATCGGCGCCGAACTCAAGATGGATCTCGACAAACTCGTCCGCTTCAAAAACACCACGTTTCTGATGAAATATTCCAGCCGCAGCGGCGACAATTTATCGGAGAAGTATGTCGTCCCCGCCTCCACAGAAGACGGTCGTTACAACTATGGCGAGTACTACAACAAAAGCCAGGAAGCCTACGGCGGCCAGACTACCAAACTCGTCAATTTCCAGTTGACGACCCAGGTTACCCCCCAATGGCAGTTCGACTACGGCCGGCTGGTCATGAATGATCTGTTTCTGCGCTCCGATCTCTACTGCAACTTCATCAACAACGCCTTATGCGGCAGCCCCAAAGGGGTTTTCACGCCTTATGCGCTGAGTGCCTATCCCGATGCCACGGCAGGCATCCATGTCCGATACCGGGCCAACACGTTTCTCGATCTCAAGGCGGGTGTCTTCGATGGCGGATGGATGAAGCAATACCCGAACGGCTGGGACTGGACGATGGGCAAAAACGGAGCGGCCTTTGCCGGTGAAGCCCAGATTTATTTCGATCGGGCCGACGCCGGTGGCACACCGCGGGTGGTGAAATTCGGTGTGAACGAACACACAGGGAACTTCAACAATTTCAAGACCGGCGGGGAAACTTCCGGGCAAACATCGCTTTATGTATTGACCGACTGGATGCTGATGCGGGAATCCGGCAGCGCAACGCAGGGATTGTCCTTTTTTGGGGCGCTGGTCTGGAATGCCAACAATGAGATTGCGGCGCTGCCGTTATCCGGCAATCTCGGGTTGGTGTATGAAGGTCTGATCCCGACACGGGACCGGGACAAAATGGGCCTGATGTTCACCCAGGCCGGACATTCCCAATACAATACCTACTCCCACGATTACGTCTCCAACAAAATGCGGACCGATGAAACCATCTTCGAACTGGACTATAACATCATTTTCGATTATGGCATTCAGGTGATGCCAACCGTCCAGTATATCCTGCATCCCAACGGCTCCCAGGATTTCGG
>CAZBUL010000194.1:0-5328 GCA_964495045.1 uncultured Desulfobacterales bacterium
TCGTGATCGATGCCGGTCACACCCCGATGAATTATGGAGCGGTCAGTTGTACCAATAAAAAAGAAGTCGATTACAACGATGATCTGGTGGATGAAATTTCGAAAGAATTGAACCGAAAACGTGTTCAATTTGTTGTCACCCGCACCAAAGATCGGGATATCGATGAAGCTGACGTGTTGCGCCACTATCTGGTCGATCCGCTGGACGATGGCAAATGGCAGAATCACAAACAGTTATACAGCCGTATTGCCATTGCCAACAAACTGAAAGCCGATCTGTTTATTTCCATCCATCATGATTCGGTTCAGGAACATCATTTGCGGAGAACCGAAGATGGAAAAATCATCGATGTCCGGGATGATTTCAAACAGCAATTCAATCCCGGTTATTCCATTTATATTTCCTGTGATCCAGCTTATCCCAATACGGAACGTAATTTTTCAGATTCATTGAAATTCGCCGAAATATTCGCCGGGAAAATGCAGGCCATCGGCCGAAAACCATCGACTTATCATGAAGAAAAACCCGGTCAGGACAATTACGTGAGTCTCGACCCGTCACGCGGCATTTATGACAGCAAGGCGATTCTGGCCGTGTTGAGAAATGCAGAAATGCCGGCGGTGCTGATCGAAGCCGGTGTCATCGTGGACGCAGAAGATGAGAAATTGGTTTCATCGACATTTTTCAGGAAACAATTCGCTGAATTGCTTGCAGAAAGCATCGAAATCTTTTTCTCACCCCCTGATTGAATTGTCCGATTGACATCCGGATTGAAGAAGAATTATGGAAAACTTGTTGATCGATATTTTAAAAGGCAGAGAGACACATTATGGCCGAAGCGCAACGTGATTTATCCAGAAATCTGCTGGCAAGCATCATCATTTTCGCCCTTATCGGATCGTCTATCTGGATATTGAAGCCTTTTTTGGGGGCTGCCATCTGGGCTGCCGCCATTGTCGTATCCACATGGCCCCTCATGGTTTTGATTCAGAAAAGACTTTGGAATAAACGATTTCTGGCGGTTGCCGTTATGACGGTCATACTGCTGTGTGTGCTGGTTGTACCGCTCTGGTTTGCCATCGGAACGATCGTCTCCAACATCGATGTCATTACCGGATGGGTGAAGTCGCTCGAGAATTTCAGCATGCCTCATCTGCCGGAATGGGTCGGGAGTCTGCCGGTCATCGGTGAGAAAATTGTGGAAATCTGGGAGAAGGTTGCCGCTGCCGGCATCCAGGGGATTGCTGTCCGGATTGCTCCCCATGCCGGAGGGGTGATCAAATGGTTCGGCGCTCAGGTGGGCGGTTTGGGGATGCTGCTGGTCGAATTTCTCTTAACGGCTATTCTGGCAGCCATCATCTATGCAAACGGAGAAGCCGCGGCGGATCGGCTTTTGCTTTTCGGACACCGGCTGGCAGGGCCGCGGGGAGAAAATACGGTTCGTCTGGCAGGTCAAGCAGTACGCGGTGTTGCGCTGGGAATTGTTGTGACGGCTCTGGTGCAATCCGTACTGGCCGGTCTGAGTCTGGTCATTGCCGGTGTTCCTTTTGCCGCAATTCTCACCGCAGTGATTCTGATTCTGGCCATTTCTCAAATCGGGGTGCTTCCGGTGCTGGGGATGGCCACTCTCTGGCTTTTCTGGAACGGCAATTCCGGAAAAGGCATCTTTCTTCTGATCTGCACGGTCATTGTGGCCACCCTGGATAACTTCCTGAGACCGATTCTGATCAAAAAAGGGGCGGATCTGCCGCTGCTCCTCATTTTCACAGGTGTTGTCGGCGGTCTGATCGGATTTGGTCTGATCGGCCTTTTTATCGGTCCGGTCGTGCTGGCGGTAGCCCATAAATTGCTCGATGCATGGCTGGAAGACGGAAAGGGCGCTGTGATGTCCGGCACGTCCAAATAATCGCCGATCACTGCGCCCTTTCAATCGATCCGTTGTGTCGAAAAGCCTTGTTGGATTACCTACGGATGGGGGCCGCCTCTGCCGAACGCAGGCGGTCCCGCTCCTGGGGGCGGCCCTCCGCTGCTACCGGCTGGCCCGCCGCCGCCTTGTGCTGGTGGTGCCGCTTGATTCGGCTGATTTCCTCTGCTGCGCCCCGTATTCCCGCCGCTGCTTTGGGGCGGTGCACTCTGTGAGGGAGGGGCACTGGGACTGCCGCTTCCCATCTGGGGAGGAGGCCCGCCGCCAGATTTGGGTATTCCGAATCCCGGACTGGCACCGCTGCCACCTGGATTGATCGCCCCTCCCTGATTTGTCTGCGGCGGTTTCTGGCTGGTGGGTATGCCAGAACGGCCGCGATCACCCTGTTGTCGATCCTGTCCTGCGGGTGTCTGTCTGGACCTGTCAAATTGCTGCGGCTGGGCAGGCGGCCGATTCATTCCGCTGGGAGGGGCGGCAGGGTTCTGCTGCGGGTTTGGTTTTGACGGCTGGAATCCTGGGGCCGCCGGTGCATGGTCGGGTACTTTGACAGGTGCCGGACCGGCTGGATTGCCGGATATGGGTCTGGGGTTCGGCGCCGTGCCTGGCGGATGACCGGGTGCAGGCCCGGCCTGATGAGGCGCGCCTGGAGGCTGCCCATGGACAGGGGGAATGCCTGGGGCCGGATGATGATTACCGGGATAGGGTTTGGGAGGCGCTCCCGGTCCGGGGGGATGTCCGGGATAAGGTTTGGGGAGTGCTCCCGGCCCGGGGGGGTGTCCGAGAACTGGATTCGGATGCGGTCCGGGTGCAGGAGGATGTCCCGGAAAAGGCCTTGGTCCTGGTGGCGGTAATGGGTGCCGGTAAAAATTATTGTAGATAGCCATATTGCGGGCTGGGTTGACATATACGCGATATCCTGGCCAATGGACGTCTCCCCAGGCATATCCCCAGGCGGCGCCACAGGCAATGCCGATACCGAATGTAACGAGGCCTGCCGCAGCGTAAACGGCATATCCCGGCGGGCGGTAATAAAAGGGGGGATAGGCGGGATACCACCAGGAACCATAAACAACAGTGGGATCATAGGTTGGAACATAGATTATTTCAGGATTCGCCGGTTCGATGACAATGGAATCATCTCGTACATCCACGATTTGTTCTTCCGTCGTGTAGAGATTTCCCTCCGCCTGCGCTTTGGCCCGAAGCTCCTGAACGGTGGCCATCACTTGATCTTTCTGCCAGTTGAATGCGGTTCCAATGTTTTGGGTCCACTCCCTATATTCGTTCATCATGGAGAGGACAGATGGAAAATTGACCAGAGACTTGACACTCGGATCCCAAGATTTTTTTTCGAGAGCATTCGCCAGTTTCTGGCCTTTCAGATTCGGGTAGGTTTTGACCCATTGGGCGGCCAGTGTCACATCACGGGGGTAGGTCGCCGCCATAAATATTTGTATCATTACGGAGTCCGGATACAAGGCAATGGGCGCCAGCATCTGGCTCAGTTCTTCCTGCCCGAACATTCTTGGTTCCGATGCCGTTTCCTGGGCAAGCCCCCCCGAAGGAAAGAACATCAATAGAACAAGTAACCATATATATGATCGTAAGAGCAATCGTTTCATCACTTACCTCTCCTTAGTTTTTTTCAATATGGATGCCGTGAATCCCGAGATATAGACATTCGGAAAATTCATTGCGGATTACCGGTGCCTACGCACCGATGTCCGCCAGATAGGATAAAATCGTTTGGCGGGCTGTCAGCGCCGTCAACCAGGGTTCAGGGATGGCATCGATCCCATGAAAGGCACCCAGCAGCATGCCTGCCACCATGCCGCGGGCGGCAGAATCGCCGCCCGCCATCATGTTTTCGATCAATGCCTGCCGCAGGTCATCTTGATACCGGGCAACGAGATGAATCACGGATGGAAAAGCGGATCCGGCCTGGCACATCTGTCCGAATCGTTTGATACTTTCGATTGTGCCGGATGAATGGCTCTCCAAACCGCTTCCGACCCAGGTCTGAAATGGTTCCCGATTGAATGCCGAAGACGTTGTCGTCTCGATGGCGGCCACCGGCGATTCTCCGTGAAGTATGCGAAAAACAACGTGAGCGAAGAATGCCGCACTGTCAATTACCAACGGGCTGTTGTGGGTCATGGCGGTCTGCGTTCGGGCATGATGTACGGCTTCATCACATGACGAACGATAAGCATACAGGATAGGTGCAATTCTGGCCGCACCTCCCAGATCGGTGGATTCCGAACCGGCGGATTCGGCGGATGAGCCATTATTGAAATTGACAAGGGTTGTCCGTGTGGCATGATCGATATAACCGGTGTAATTCTGGTGAAATTGCCGCCACAGCCCGGCGAAATGTTCGAGGTCGAATTTCTGGCGGATGGCCAGGGATTCAAGCAGCACCATCGTCTGATCGCCGTAATGCGTAAAATCTCCCGCCTGTTTGGTGGGATGGTAGGAATTTTCGCCCGGCTTTTGAAATGTTTCCACGTTGTTGAACGTGCGGGCAATCTGATCCGTATCGTAGATCCAGTGGGCTCCCAGTGCCAAGGCATCGGCAGCAAAAGAAGCCATTACCATGGCTTCGGCGTTCTTTTTCATTGGCTTTCTCCTTTCTTCATCTGGTTCCGGATAGTGCTTTATCAGGAACAGGGGGGGCATCGGTGCTGCCGCTGATCGGGTCTGTTTTTTCGATCCGTTGTGTATCGTTTCGGACGGCCCGGACATACCCGTGGAAATATTTGTAGTTATAGCTGTCATGACCGTAACGGAAGCCCACACCCCAGGCATGATAGGGATAATTGACGGTGGTGGAAGACGACCAGTACCAGGATGAGACGGTATTGGGGAAATGTGTCGTATCGATGGCGGGATTCGATCGTTGCGTGTCCGCCAGATTGGCCAGCTCCTGGATGGTGGGAAGGCGCCAGTCCGAAAAACCGCCGAATTGTATCCGGTTCATGGCGCGGATGAACATTTCGGTATTCATGCCGTTTCCGGATGTACCCGCCAATCCGCCATGGGTGTCGGGATTGCTGTCATACCAGGTGTAGGTGTTGTCGGCATCATTGGGATCGTCGTAATGGCTGACACCGTCCATATTCTGTTTGACTTCCCAGATCAGCCCTGTGGCATTGTCTTTGACCAATACCCAGGCCGGTGCAGAATCTGGCAGCGGTTGGCCCTTCCCGTCGAGTTTGGTGAAGCCGGCAGCCGCCAGGGTCGGAAACGTTCCCAGGATCATACACCATAACAGCCCTATCTGTATGATTGTTTTCATAAAATCTCTCCATTCGGTCGAGACGGGCAATATCCCTGATTTCAGAATCCATTTATAGACATTCAGAAAATTCATTTCGCAAGGCAGCAGGGAGGAGATTATACTG
>CAZBUL010000195.1:0-5296 GCA_964495045.1 uncultured Desulfobacterales bacterium
GCCACCGGTATATGTCATCAGGTCAATCTGGAATATCTGGCCCGCGGCGTCTGCACGGCAGACAGCCCGCTGGGGCCCATCGCCTATCCGGACACCCTGGTCGGCCTTGACTCTCATACCACCATGATCAACGGCCTGGGAGTGCTGGGCTGGGGAGTCGGCGGCATCGAAGCCGAAGCCGTCATGCTGGGAAGACCGTATTATCTGCTGACACCTCAGGTGATCGGTTTCCATCTGGAAGGCAAACCAGCGCCGGGCACAACCGCCACCGATCTGGTGCTGACCATCACCCAAATTTTGCGAAAAAAAGGAGTCGTCGGGAAATTCGTCGAATTTTTCGGCCCGGGTGTTCAGGCACTCAGCCTCGAAGATCGGGCCACCATCGCCAACATGGCGCCGGAATACGGGGCGACCATGGGCTTTTTTCCGGTGGATGACAAAACCCTCCGCTATCTGAAACTGACCGGCCGATCCGACAATACCCTCCAAATGATTGAAACCTACTGCAAGACCCAGGGGATTTTCCGATCCGAATCATCGCCAGACCCGGTGTACAGCGATATCGTCCGCTTGAATCTCGAAAGCATCGAACCCTGTCTGGCCGGCCCCAAACGGCCGCAGGACCGGGTGCCGCTCAAAGACATGAAAACGGTGTTCACCGGCTATTCCCCTGCCCCGAAAACCCGTGTCGAAATTTCGCTGAACAATGTTCCCGCCGCCATCGGTCACGGATCGGTCGTCATCGCCGCCATCACCAGTTGCACGAACACCTCCAATCCATCCGTCCTGATGGCCGCCGGTCTTCTGGCCAAACGGGCCGTGGAACTGGGACTGTCCGTCAAACCCTGGGTCAAGACAAGCCTGGCGCCTGGTTCCAAAGTAGCCATCGATTATCTGACATCGGCCGGACTTCTGCCTTATCTGGAGCGCCTCCATTTTTATCCCGTGGCATTCGGTTGCACAACATGTATCGGCAACAGCGGTCCTCTCGCCGATGTCATCGCCCAGGCCGTCCGGGATCACGACCTGTCCGTCGCCTCGGTGCTCAGCGGAAACCGCAATTTCGAGGGCCGCATCCATCCCCTGACCCGGATTAATTTCCTGGCGTCCCCTCCCCTGGTGGTGGCCTACGCCATCGCCGGCACCGTGGATATCGATTTCGACACCGAGCCCATCGGCACGGCTGAAAACGGCTCAGCGGCCTATCTCCGGGACATCTGGCCGTCAGCAGACGAAATCCAGGAAAAGGTCGCTGCCTTCAACACGCCGGATCGCTACCAAAATGCCTACAAAACCGTATTTGAAGGAGACGCCGCGTGGCAGGCTCTGCCCGCCCCGGATTATGCGCTCTATCCATGGGATGCCGCTTCCACCTACATCAAGGAGCCGCCGTTTTTCCAGAACACCACTGCCGACATTGCCCCGATCCGGAACATTTCAAACGCACGGGTATTGGCTGTGCTCGGAGACAGCGTCACCACCGATCACATCTCTCCGGCCGGTTCCATCCCGCCGACCAGCCCCGCGGGGCAATACCTGATCGCCCAGAATGTGGCGCCGGCCGATTTCAATTCTTACGGCGCCCGCCGCGGCAATCACGACGTCATGATGCGGGGAACCTTTGCCAATATCCGCCTGAAAAACAGCATGGTTCCGGGTGTTGACGGCGGATGGACCCTGTGGATGCCCGACGGCGAAAAAATGACCATTTACGATGCCGCCATGAAGTACCGGGAAAACAAGACCCCGCTGCTGATTCTGGCCGGAAAGGAATACGGCACCGGCAGTTCGCGGGACTGGGCCGCCAAAGGCACGCTGCTATTGGGCATCCGGGCGGTCATTGCCGAAAGTTTCGAACGGATTCACCGCAGCAATCTGGTCTGCATGGGGGTCTTGCCGCTTCAGTTCACAGCCGGCGGCAGTCATGAATCCATCGGGCTGACCGGCGATGAAGTTTATGAAATTACAGGAATTGCATCTGATTTGACTCCGGGAAAAGAACTGACGGTCATCGCCGCACATCCCGACGGAAAACAAACCCGCTTTCAGGTTATCGCCCGGCTCGACTCCCCCATCGAAGTGATGTATTATCAACACGGCGGCATTCTCAACTATGTACTGCGCAGCATGGCATAATCCTGCGTGAATGATTGCGGAAAAGGGTTGAATTGGCAGCATAAAAGTCTGACGTCGATTTTGTAGATTATCATTGAAGGAGGCAAAAATGGAAATGAAGAACCCCGTGCATCCTGGTCTTCTCGTCAAGGAGTGCATCGATGAACTTGGCTTGAGCGTTGCGGAAGCCTCAAAAGGTCTTGGGGTCACGCGGCAACAGCTTCACAACGTCATTGCAGGGCGTAGCAGCGTTACGCCCGAAATGGCAATACGTTTTGAAAAAGCTTTTGGCAGTACCGCCGATACTTGGCTTCGGATGCAGATGAACAATGATCTTGCACAAGTGCGCAATCTCGCTTCCAGCATTGTTGTCGAGCGCTTTATGCCGAAGGCTTCTCACCTATGAAAAAGCTATAGACTTTCAGAAAAATAATTTCGCTGCGTTATCGGTCGGGAATGGCCGAAAAAGGCCTATTTCCTCCCTGCTGCCTTGCGAAATGAATTTTCTAACCCTGTATGCAAGCTGCATGTTAAAAGCACAAAGTACGTCCATGAGCCACATTTCTTTTTCGATTCTTTCTCTTTGCGACCTTTGCGCCTTTGCGGTGATAATATAAAACCATTCCAGAAAGTTACTCATGATCAGCGTTGAAAATCTGACGAAAAGTTTTGGCAGATACGTGCTCTTTGAAAGCATCGGATTCAAACTCAACTCCCGCGAGCGGATCGGGCTGGTGGGCAGGAACGGTCATGGCAAGACCACCCTGTTTCGCCTCATTGCCGGTATGGAACAGCCGGACTCTGGAACCGTCTTGATTCCCAAGAATTATCGTATCGGCTATGTGCAGCAGCATATCGATTTTTCCAAATACACGGTGCTGGATGAAGCCATGACAGGGCTTATGGAGAGTGAAAAAGATCATTCCTGGAAAGCGGAAAAAATTCTGGCGGGTCTCGGTTTTTCTCCTGCCGACATGCAGCAGCCGCCGGAGACATTTTCGGGTGGATATCAAGTAAGGCTGAATCTGGCCAAGGCATTGTTGTCCGAACCGGATCTGCTGCTGCTGGATGAGCCCACCAACTATCTGGACATCACCTCCATCCGCTGGATCGAGCGCTTTCTGGTGAACTGGCCCCATGAGCTGATGCTCATCACCCATGACCGCAGTTTCATGGACAAGGTCGTTACCCACACCCTGGGAATCCATCGTCAGAAAGTCCGCAAGATCGTAGGAGACACCGGAAAATACTACGCCCAGGTTGCCATGGACGAAGAAGTCTATGAAAAAACCCGGCTGAACGACGAAAAACGCCGCAAGGAAATCGAGCTCTTCATCTCCCGGTTCCGGGCCAAAGCCCGGTTGGCCAACATGGTGCAGTCCCGCATCAAGACACTGGCCAAAATGACCCGGCAGGAGAAACTCGAAAATATCAAAGACCTCGAATTTTCGTTTCAGACCAGGCCCTTTTCCGCCAAGACCGTACTGACAGCTCACGGTCTGGGGTTTGGATTCGATCCGAAGACCCCGCTCATCGATGGGCTCGACGTTTCCATTCAGGCCGGAGAACGGATTGGTGTCATCGGAAAAAACGGCAGGGGCAAAACCACCCTGCTCAAGCTGTTGGCCGGTTCTTTGACACCCCAGACGGGCAACATCACCTATCATCCGGCGGTTGCCGCCGGTGTTTTCGAACAGACAAACATCCAGACCCTGGTCGATGAACGCACGGTCGAGGAGGAAATCCTCTATTCCCATGCCGATGTCGATCGGCAACTGGCCCGAAATATCTGCGGAGCCATGATGTTCAGCGGGGAGACAGCCTTGAAGAAAATCGCCGTACTGTCGGGCGGCGAGAAAAGCCGGGTCATGCTGGGTAAAATTCTGGTGACCCCCGTCAATCTGCTGCTGCTGGATGAACCCACCAACCACCTGGACATGGAATCCTGCGATGCCCTGCTCGAAGCTATCGACAGTTTCGACGGCACGGTCATCATGGTGACGCACAACGAACTGTTTCTGCATGCCCTTGCGGACAGGCTCATTGTTTTCGGCACCAACGGGGTATCCATGTTTGATGGCGGGTATCAGCGTTTTTTGGACAAAAACGGATGGGAAGATGATGGGCCGGACGCTTCATCGCCTCCGGAGACGGCGGCCGACCGAATGTCGTCCAAGCAGCTTCGCAAGCTGCGCTCAGACATCATCTCCCGCCGGTCCAAAAAATTGAAGCCCATGGAAACCCGGCTGGCCGCCATCGAAAAAGAGATCGAAGACCATGAAACCCGCATCACAGGCGCCAGTGAAGCCATGGTCTCGGCCACCCAGGAAAATGACGGCCCCCGCATCGTCGAGCTGTCTCAGCAGATCCATCACTCCCAGCAACGGATCGACAGTCTCTTCGATGAGCTGGAAACCCTGACCGCCATATATGAAGCGGAAAAAAAACAGTTCGAACAAGCGCTGGTTGATCTGGAACCGATTTGATTTTTCGACGCAACCTGGCAATTGGCGTATCGAACAATACATTCTGAAATTCGAAAAAATAGCACAGGAACATTCCAATCGAAAGGAGGATGCCATGCACTTGAAAACTTCGGATTTATCCGTCATGGACCTTGGATTCGGCGGATACACATGCAACTGGGGTACCCATTTCTGCGGGCTTTACGAATCGGATGCTGAACGAGACGATATCATGCACGGTTTTCTCGCTCAGGGGCTGAGAGAACGGGAACTGCTGGTCTGCTGCCCCGATGATCGACATTACGACCATGCACTCGACAGTGTCCATGCGCTGTGTCCGGGTGTCGCCCGTCCTGATCTGGATTCCTTCAGACTGCTTCACCCGCACGAATTGTACCATCCCAAAGGCTTTTTCTCCCCTCTTGACATGCTGAAGGCCCATGAGGATATATGGGACGAAAACCTGCACACCGGGGCAAGAAACGTACGGGGGACAGCGGAGATGGGATGGGCGATTGAAAAGATCCCCGGAATCGAGCATCTCATGACTTATGAATCCCTGCTCAATACATTCATCTGGGGCAAGACATGGATCAGCATCTGCCTTTATGATGTCAACCGCTTTCCCGGATCGACGATCATGAAAGTACTTCAGGTTCACCCGTTCGTCATTACGGGGGGAGGCGTTTTCGAAAATCCCTATTTTATTCAACCCA
>CAZBUL010000196.1:0-5294 GCA_964495045.1 uncultured Desulfobacterales bacterium
ATATGATTATTCTCCCGCGGGGCTGCTTGATCATGAGCGGTTACACCGCATGAAACGGATTCGGATGACAGCGATAATGCGTTCATTTCAAAAAACTCAAGAAGACTTGTTGGCAACCGCTGACGATATGGCAGCGCTTCTGGATACAGCCAGAAAGATACCGGGGCTTTCCGGCACCATTCGAAACGATTGGGAAAAAACATGTGATCATGTATCCCGCATGTCCGGCGAAATGGTGCGTGTGGCGGTGGTCGGGTCTATCAAATCCGGCAAGAGCACGTTCATCAACGCATTTTTGAAAGGGGATCATCTCCGGCGGGGGGCGGGCGTGGTCACGTCTATCGTCACCCGGGTGCGAAAAGGCCCGGGCCTGAAGGCGACGTTATATTTCAAATCGTGGGACGAGATTCATGCGGAGCTGGAACATGCCATGGTGCTGCTGCCGTCCCGGCCGGTGAACGCCGATTCCGCACCCTTCGATTTTCGTCAGGCGGAAAGCCGTTCAGCCTTGCAATCCGCGCTGGCCGGGCTGGGCCCCGACCGGCTGATCCACAGCGGGTCCCGGAACGAAAACAGCGTGCTGATGGACGCCTATATAAAGGGATATGATCGTGTTCGAGATATCATCTCCACCGACACCGTCATCCGCCATTACGAAAACGAAGCATTTGCCAACCACCGTGATTTTGTCGGCGATGATTCCCTGGCTGTTTATTTGAAGGATATTCAGATCGACATCGATGCGGATATTCTGGATGGCAGCCTGGAAGTGGCCGACTGCCAGGGCAGCGATTCCCCCAATCCCCTGCATCTGGCCATGATTCAGGATTATCTGCTGCTGACCCATCTTATTGTCTATGTGATCAGCAGCCGCACCGGGCTGCGGCGGGCAGACATCCGATTTCTGTCCATGATTCAGAAAATGGGATTGTCCGAGCACATTCTGTTTGTCGTCAACTGCGATTTCAGTGAGCATGAGTCGCTGGAAAGCCTGCTGCCGCTGATCGAGCGCATCCGGGAAGAAATCTCACTGATCCGGCCGAATCCGCGTATCTATACCCTGTCTTCCCTGTACAATCTCTTTGTTCAGACGGAATCCGCGCTCCGCGAAAAAGACCGGATGCGGCTGCTGCAATGGCAAAATGAGCCAGATCTCACGATATTCTCAGACGATCAAACCCGTCGGTTCATGGATGATTTCGAGGCCCTGCTACGGCATGAACGTTACGGGCTGTTGCTGCGCAACCCGGTCGAGCGCCTGTCGGTGATATCGGCCGGTGTGGATCACTGGATCGATCTCAATCTGGACATCCTGAGCCGGGATGCGGCGGGTGCAACGGAAATGCTGGAGCGGATCAAGCGGCATGAATCCAGAATGCTTCAGTTGAAAACCATGGTCAAAAGCACGCTGGACGGAGCGATTCAGAAGATTCGGCAGGAACTGAGAATTGATGTGGACCGGTTTTTCGATAAATACGACGGGGAAATTTTCTCGGGCATGCTGGGGTTCATCCATCAATATAAAGCGGCATTGGAACCGTTTGCAGAAAAAAATGAAAACGCCGGCTTCACGCAGGCTCTGTTTCTGGTGTTTCAGGAATTCAAGCACCATCTGGATATGTATGTGACGGAAACCACCCTGCCGGAGACGGTGCGCTTTGTCCGGGAAACGGAATCCAAAATCGCCGCGCACCTGCAGACGATAGCCGCCCCCTATGACGGCCTGCTGCAGGAAGCCCTTGCCGACTACAATGCGTCGCTGGGCAGTATCGGCGTTTCAGCGATGCAGCATCCCATGGAGCCTCTGCGCACTCCCGATCTGGATGCTGTCAAATCCAAAATCGGTCTGCGGCTGCCGTCCATGGTTGTCAGTCTGCAATATTCCGCCCGGATTCGGACCGAAGCGGTGGCCCGGTTGGGGTGTTACACCGTGATGTCATGGATCGGCCGGCTGTTCAAGAAAACCCTGCCGAACCGGCAGGCGGATGAAATGCATGCCCTCAAGGACGGGATGGAGCGCATCAAACGGGAAACCGAACGTTCCATCGTATCCCATTTTACGGACTACCGGGAAAACCTGAAATTTCAATATATTTTCAAACTGGCGGATGCCGCCTTTGCGGCCCTGCTGGAATGTCTGATGGATCGATTCGATGCCTACGCTACGGATATGACACGACTAACTCTGCAGGCCGATGGCCATCAGAGTGACAAAGACATGATTTCACAGGCATTGAACGATCTGCGGCTGCAGGCCCGTGAAATCGCCGGACGGTTGGCAGGCATTCGGGAGGAGATGGAGAAGGGTTAATCTTCCGGTTTTTTATCGGTTTCGATCTTGCCCGGTTCTTTGTTTTCATGGGTGGCGTCTTTGAAATTGCGAATGGCCTTTCCGAGGCCGCCGCCGATTTCCGGAAGCTTGCCTGCGCCGAAAATGATCAGAATGATGACCAGGATTACAAGAAGTTCCGACATTCCCAAACCAAACATACAAGACTCCTATTCGTCGATACGGTTTTGTTTTAATTCCTGTATAAGCTGAAAAAATTCAGGGGTTTTTACATAGCGGTCCATGGCCGCCTGATAATCGAGCCATCGCCGCCAGCTTTCGAACCAGGCATCGTTGTGCCAATAGCAGGCTGGATCCCCCCCGCCTTTGAGGCGGAGGATGAAATCGATGTATTCTTCCCGGCAACTGTCGCAGAACCGGTAAGGGCAGCCGATCGAATGATTATGATCGATGCGGCTTTCGGACGTGAGCTCGGTATGAACACCGCATTTTTCACATTTCTGGGCGCAGTGGGTGCATTGAAACACTTTTTGAACCGCCAGGATTTTTCGTTTGCGGATGAGCGCATCCCGTTTATCCTGTGAGAGCTGGAGTTTGGTGTTCAGGGAGATGATGTCGGCCATGGTGGTAGTCCTGGCTGTAAAAAGTTTTGAACCACGAAAAATTTGCTCGAACCCGGCAAACAATGGGAAATTTATATCATCCGGTCGGGGGCGCTGTCAATGACAACTGCGGTTGACCCGGGGTGACATAACTGTTGATTTTGAATCGGCGAATGCGTATAGAAAAACGGATAACCCTTAACAAGATAAGGCGCAGATACTTATGGACTCCCAGATCAAGAGCGCGGCCCGCCATCTGGCCGCCGCCGGCCGGGTAGTTGCATTGACCGGTGCCGGCATTTCAGTGGAAAGCGGTATTCCGCCTTTTCGAGGAAAGGGCGGTCTGTGGGAAAAAATCGATCCCATGGAATATGCGCACATCGATGCATTCATGAAAGATCCGGCCACGGTCTGGCAGGTGTTGATCCGAGACATGAAAGATGTCGTGGATCGGGCCCGGCCCAATGCCGCCCATCTGGGGCTGGCCCGTCTCGAGGCGATGGGAATTCTGAAAACCGTCATCACCCAGAATGTCGATGGACTCCACCAGATGGCCGGCAACTCCGATGTCATCGAATTCCATGGCAGCTTTGCCTGGCAGCGGTGTATGCACTGCCAGGAACGGATCGAAACCCGACAGGTTTCGCTGGATGAAATGCCGCCCAAATGTGCATGCGGCGGCATTCTTCGGCCGGAATGTGTTTTTTTCGGTGAGATGATTTCTTTCGATGACATGAGCCGTTCCCGGATGGCGGCATCCCGTTGCGATATCATGCTCGTTGTCGGTACGTCGGCCACGGTTCAGCCGGCCGCCTACATGCCGGTGATCGCCAAACGGGCCGGCGCCCGGATCATTGAAATCAATTCCGAAAGAACGCTTCTGACACGAGAGGTCAGCGATATCTTCATCGAGGGAAAAGCCGGAGAAATTTTCGATCGACTGATTGCGGAAATCGAAAAACTGCGCTGAATATCATAAACAAGACTCAACCGCCATGATTGGAGAATCCTCATGTCTTCATTTTTCGAACATAAACCTGCCATCACGCCTGAATCTCCGAACCATATCCAGACGGATATTCTCGATCCCATCGAATATGCCTACCAGAAGACGCGGGATATCGACATCACCATTTCCCAGCCGGAATATACATCCCTCTGTCCGCTGACCGGCCTGCCCGATTACGGCTGCATCACCATCCGCTACTGCCCCAACGAGCGGATCATCGAATTGAAATCGTTGAAATACTATCTGCTGCAATATCGCAATGTCGGCATTTTTTATGAGCATATCGTCAACCGGATTCTGGATGACCTGGTTCAGGTGCTCGCCCCCAAACGCATGACCGTTACCGGCAATTTCACATCCCGCGGCGGGTTAACCTCGATCGTCACAGCCGACTACGAGAGGCCGGTATGATGCGTTTCAGGTCGCTTTTGCTTGTATTCCCGGTTCTGGCGGCGGTATTTCTGAGCGGATGCGGCACCTATACGAATCTGAAAAAATCCACCGAAAACATCGTCCGGGATTTTCGCGCGCCGGATGACGATCTAAAAAAATCGGTGTTCCGCGTGGCGTTGTACAACCAGGTGGCGGCATCCCGTCAGGATTTGGGGGAGGCTATCGCCAGCCGCTATGGGGAATCGCTGCCCCAGTCTTGTCCGGTGCTGCTTCTGATCGGGCCGGATAATCAGCCAGCCTATCAGCCGCTGAATCAGCTTTTCCAGAATGCATCCGGTCCGATGGACAATCTGGCGCTGGTTCGGATCGGCAAACAGCTCGGGCTGACGGCGGTGGTGTCGAGCCGTTTTTATGCCATTGCCATCCGCAAAGAGGATACGGGGATTCTGTGGCTCCGCAAGAAACTGCCGTTTGCGTGGATCAGTGCCTCCACCGAGGTCTTCGATATCGAAACCGGCGCCAAGTTTATGGATCAAACTTTCACCCGTGAAATCGAGCTGGACGAAGATTCGGCGGAGCAGGTGAAAAAAGGAAATGTCGCTTCGGTTCCGAAAATCGACAAGGCGGTCAACGAAATCATCAAGGAAATGGCCGATGCGGTTTGTGATGCGCTGATCAGAAAACCCTGGAAAGGATTCGTGACGCGCGTGTCGGGAGACGGCCTGACCCTTTCTTCCGGCAGTGATGCCGGGCTGGCTGTCGGCCGGGTGCTGAAGGTTTACGGCCCGGGTTCCCGCATTCAGGGAACCGAAGGTCAAACGTATCTGCTTCCCGGAAACAACATCGGTGAAATCCGGATCACGGCGGTGCGATCAGACAGTGCCGATGCCGAAATCGTTTCCGGCGGCGGATTCCAGGTAGATGACGTCGTCAAAACGAAATAAAAAGTAAGTGTTCTTTCACCGCAAAGACGCAACGTATGTAAGGCAACTCAAAAAAA
>CAZBUL010000197.1:0-5270 GCA_964495045.1 uncultured Desulfobacterales bacterium
TATGTAGGTATCGGTGCCTCTGCCGGGGGGCTGGAAGCCATCGAAAATTTTTTCTCCCACATGCCGCCGGATAACAGCATGACGTTCATCGTCATTCAGCATTTATCTCCCGACTACAAAAGCCTGATGGTGGAGCTGCTGTCCAAGAGAACCCGCATGCCGGTCTATCGGGCCGAAGAGGGGATGCGGGTAGAGATTGGTGCCGTCTATTTGATTCCGCCGAAAAAAACCCTGACCATTTTTCACGGCAAACTTCTCCTGAGCGACACCGACCACTCCAAGGGGCTGAATCTGCCCATCGATATCTTTTTCCAGTCCTTGGCCGAAGATCAGGCTGAAAAAGCGGTCGGCATCGTCCTTTCCGGAACGGGCAGCGACGGCACGCGGGGGATCCGCCACATCAAGGAAGCCGGCGGCGTGGTGATCGTTCAGTCCGAGGATTCGGCGAAATTTGATGGCATGCCGCGCAGCGCCATATCCACCGGACTGACCGATTTCATCCTGTCCCCGGAAGAAATGCCGGAGCAACTGCTAACTCTGGCCAAGCATCCACTCATCGTTCGGGCAGACAGCCCGCTGGGGGATTTGACGGAAGACAGCCATATCGACCGGATATTTTCCATTCTCCGGGAAGAGTGCAAACTGGACTTCACATTCTATAAGCCCAGCACCATTCTCCGGCGCATCGAACGGCGGATGACGCTCAATCGGGTGGAAACCCTCAAGGAATATGCCGACTTTCTGAGAATGCATTCCCAGGAAGTGACCCGATTGTTCCGCGATATGTTGATCGGTGTGACCAGCTTTTTCCGGGATGTGGAATCGTTTGCGGAATTGGGAACCAAATGGCTGCCCGATCTTATCCGGAATGCCGCCAACCGCGAGGTGCGGCTCTGGGTGCCGGGGTGTTCATCCGGAGAGGAGGTTTACAGTCTGGCCATACTTTGTCAGGAGACCCTGGAGCAGGTCGGGAAAGAGATTCCCCTCAAGATTTTTGCCACGGATGTCGATCGGGATGCGATTCTGCGTGCCAGTGCCGGCACCTATCCCGTCAGTGCCGGAAATGATCTGCCCGTCGGATATCTGTCGAAGTATTTTCATATCCGGCAGCAGGATATCCAGATTGCCCGAAGTATTCGCGAAATGGTGGTCTTTGCTCAGCACAATCTGATCAAAGACCCGCCCTTTACCAACATCGATCTGATCAGTTGCCGCAATCTTCTGATCTACCTGCAGCCGATTCTTCAACGCAAGGCGATGGAATTCTTTAACTTTTCTTTGAATCCAGACGGCATTCTGTTCCTTGGGAAAAGTGAAACCACGGGAGATATGGCCGATTATTTCGAAGCCCTCAACCACAAACACAAAATCTACCGGGCCCAGGGAAAACGGCTGCCGGTCATTCAAATCGCTGATGCGGTGCTGCCTGCGCCCCGTACCACGCTTCCCCCGCACCACCGAACTACCGGCGGAACCCGCCTGGTCCGTTACCAGGAAGAAGAGCGGATTCTGGAACGGTTTTTACAGGCCATGGCCGGAGATTATGTTCTGGCGGCTGTCATCGTCAACAATCGTCTCGAACTCCTGCACACACTGGGCGAAACCCGGCTGTTCTTTCATCTGCCCAGCGGCCGGATGCACAACGATATCATCAAAATGGCGGTTTCCGAAATTTCCATTCCGCTGGCAACCGGTCTCCAGCGGGCTATCGACAAGAATGAAGCCATCACCTATTCCCATATTCGGGTGGAATCGGAAGACAACAGTATTCAGGTGCAGATGCGCATCAAACCGCTGCCCATGAAAAAAGGTCAGGATGCGTTGCTGGTCGTTTTTTTCGACAAGGAACGCGAGATGGAACCGGCCGATGCCGATGGAGAGACGGTAAGCTATGATGTGGGACGGGAAGCCCGCCAGCGCATTCAGGATCTCGAGCACGAGGTGCAGTTCAACCGGGAAAATCTTCAGGCCACGATCGAAGAACTCGAAACCTCCAACGAAGAGCTTCAGGCCACCAACGAAGAGCTGCTGGCCAGCAATGAAGAACTGCACAGCACCAACGAAGAACTTCAGTCCGTCAACGAAGAACTGCATACGGTCAATGCCGAACATCAACAGAAAATTATGGAATTGACGGAATTATCAAATGATATCAATAATCTTCTTGAAAGCACGCAGGTTGCAACCATTTATCTGGATGAACGGTTTCGTATCCGGAAATTTACACCGGCCATGAAATCCATCTTTAAAATCATGGACAGCGATATCGGCAGGCCGCTGATGGATCTCGGTCATCACCTCGAAAAAGTGTTCCTCCAAGACTGGATGGAAAAGGTCAGACAGAGTGCCCGCTCCATGGAAACCCAGGTATCATCCCTGGATGGGCGATGGTATCTGCTGCGCATCGTTCCCTACAGTATCGGTCCGAGAACGTTTTCGGGCGTGCTGCTGACATTCGTGGATATTTCCGAGTTGAAAAAAGCCCAGCAGTCCCTGATTACCAGTCAGGAAAAACTCAATGAAGTCACTTATCTGGCATCTGTCGGACATTGGGAGTACCAGGTGCAGTCGGATATATTCCGTTTTTCGATGCCGGCACAGGAAATATTCGGATTGAACAGCCATTCATCCATTTCTTTACAAACGTTGATTCAGCAGATTTCCGAAGGCCGACAAGAGGAGGCAGCCCGCCTGATTTCTGCAGCCTGGAAATTGAATGAGGCTTTTGATGAGGTTTTTCATTTTCGAATTGCCGGCACGGGGCATCGCTGGATTCGGATCATCGGTCGGCCCGATCTGTCCGGAAAGCTCCCGAAAGTCATTACCGGAGCAATTCAGGATGTGACGCGGATGATCGAAATCGAAAAAGCCCTGGCCGATTCCGAGAAACGCTATCTGGAACTCTTTAACCATATCGGCAGTGGCGTGTTGGTTTTGGCCGGAGAATCGAACGGAAACGGTTTTGTCATTGTTGATTTCAATCATTCCGCTCAGACGATCAGCCGATTGCCGGATTCCGGTGTCCGGGGGGCGAATCTTCTCGATCATCTGCCGGATGTGCTGGAAAACGGTCTGCTGGAAATGATCCGCCATGTGCAAACATCCGGCAATACCATGCGGTTTCCGGTTCTGCCCTACCATCGGGATGACCGTGTGGTATGGATTGAACATTCTTTGTATCGATTGGCATCCGGTGAAGTGGTGCTGGTTTATGACGATATTACAGACCGCATCGGACGGGAATGAATGGAAGGAGAAACCCATGACAGATATGTCTTCCGCAATCAGTGATCCTGTCCGCATTCTGGTGGTGGATGATGATCCGGATATTCTTTTTGGAACATGCCGAACGCTGGTCAAGTCCGGATATGAGGTGATCAAGGCAGGAACCGGGGAGGAAGCCCTGAAAATGGCGCTTCAGCATCGGCCGGATTTGATATTGCTCGACAGCATGCTGCCGGATGAAGAAGGTATCGAAGTTTGTGCCAAAATCAAAGCCATTTTGGCGCTTGCCAATACAATTGTGGTGATGATTTCCGGGGTTCGGATCAATCTCGAATATCAGTTGCAGGCATTTTCCAAAGGCGCCGATGGCTATATCGCCCGGCCCATCGGAAATCAGGAACTGGTTGCCCAGGTGGGTGCCTTTGTTCGGATCAAGGGTCGCGGCAGTTCTCTCCGGAAACGGGCAGAAACTATTGTGCAGTCCTATCCAAAATTGAATGACGATATGAGTGCCGATGCTGTTCATCATCTCATTCATGAATTTCAGGTATATCAGGCTGAACTCGAAATTCAAAACGATGAGGTGCTGCGCACCCAGGTGGAACTCGAGGAATCCCGGGATCGGTATGCCGCCCTGTATCATCGGGCACCGATCGGATATGCCAGCCTGGATGAAGCCGCCATCATCCGGGAGGCGAATCAGACCTTCTCGAACATGGTGGGGGTTCCCCTCCATCAGTTGATCGGTTCGGCTTTCAGCCGCTGGATCAGCGAAAACGACCGTTCGTTGTTTCACAGTTTCTTCCCGGCATTTTATCGATATCCTGTGGGCAAATCCCTGGATGTTCATCTATGGCACGAATCGGAGGACAAAACGGTCATCGCTTTGCAGGGAAGTCGGCCGGAAATTCCGGATTCTCACTCTGTTGCGGGCGCCCGCAGCGGGTTGATCCACGTCGCTGCCGTGGATGTCACCGTGCAGCGGCAGGCGGAAAAAAAGCTTCAGGAATCGGAAGCCCGTTTTCGCATGCTTTTCGATGATGCTGTTGACGGCATTGCGCTCTTCGATGCGGTAACGGGCTGTTTGCAGGAATGCAACAAGGCATTCGCCGAGATGATGGACACGGAAAAGATATATCTTCTGACCGGCCATTCATTTTTGCTCAAGCCCGATGCCGATGAAAAACCGGCCTTGTGTTTATCTCTGACGGGCTTGCAGGACATGTCGAATGAGATCAGGGAAATCACGGCCGTGACTATTTCCGGAGAAATCCGCCAGTTTTCCCTCAAAGCCAAATCGACCACATTGGACGGCCGACCGGTGATTCAGGCGATTTTCAGGGATGTCACCCCCGTCAAACAGGGGGTAAACACATGAAATGGGCGTTCGGAACGATGCCATCCATTTCGTGACATATTATCCATCACTCGAACAGCGCCGCGTAATGTCCATATCCTTCCTTTTCCAGCGATTCCTTTGGAATGAACCGAAGGGACGCGGAATTCATGCAGTATCGCAGTCCTGTCGGCGGGGGGCCGTCCGGAAACACATGCCCGAGGTGTGAGTCCGCCTGCTTGCTGCGCACTTCGGTGCGTTTCATGAAAAGGGTGTTGTCGGATCGTTCGACAATGCTGCCGGGTTCCAGCGGCTTCGTGAAACTGGGCCATCCTGTGCCGGAATCATATTTATCCACTGAGCTGAACAGGGGCTCACCGGATACCACATCCACATAAATCCCCGGTTGTTTGTTGTTCCAATATGCGTTCTGAAAAGGGGGTTCGGTGGCATCCTGTCGGGTGACTTCGAACTGGATGGGGGTCAGTCTTTTTTTCAGTTCCTCCGGTGCGGGCATTACAAAGTTTTTGGGCGTAACCACCGGTTCCATGCCGCCTTGTTTCGGCGCATCCTGCCACACCCGGCTCAGAAACTGATCCCGGCCTGATCCCCTGCGATACGATTGATACCGCAAGGGCTCTTTGACGCAATATTGCTGATGATAATCTTCGGCCGGATAAAAGGCTGTGTATGGCCGGATTTCCGTGAC
>CAZBUL010000198.1:0-5247 GCA_964495045.1 uncultured Desulfobacterales bacterium
CCCATTTTCATCGAATACATCGACAAGATCGTGGATCTGCGCCGGGGCATGGTGGATGAAGGCCTGGTACCGCAGTCTCTGCAAAAACCCCTCAAAGCTCTGGAAAAACGCGGCAATCCCTGGGGCAAAATGGAAAAGAAACGGGCTGAATGGACCAAATCCCTACCGGAAACATGCGATGTCAAGCTGTTTGAAAACGGCGATCAGGCCCAGACCTTGTACTTTGTGGACAGTATTTCCTCTTTTGATGACAGAATGCAGAATATCGCTCGGGCAACGGCATGTATATTGAGCGCTGCCGGAGAGGACTTCGGAATTCTGGGGAAAGACGAAAAAGACAGTGGCAACGAGATTCGGCGTTTCGGTGAAGAAATGCTGTTTCAGGATATCAAATCCCAGAACACAGAAGCGATTCTGGGAACCGGAGTCCAGAAAATCATCACTGCCGACCCCCATGCCTTCAACACCCTGAAAAACGAATATTCAGGGCTGCCGCCGGTCGAACACATCAGCCAGACCCTGACACGAAGCATCAAGGAAGGTAAAATTCGTCTCAAACCCATCGAGGATGCCACCAAAGTTTACACCTATCACGATCCCTGTTATCTGGGACGACACAATGGCATTTATGAAGATCCTCGTCAGGCCCTTGACGCCATCCCCGGATTGACTCGGGTGGACATGCTCAAGAGCCGGGATCGATCGTTTTGCTGTGGCGGCGGCGGATTGATGCTGTTTTACGAACCGGAAGAAGAACAACGGATGGGCGTGCTTCGTGTCCAGATGGCCCACAACGCCGGTGCCAACGTGATCGTCACCGCCTGCCCGTTCTGTTTGGTGAATATGGAAGATGCCATCAAGGTGGCCGGTCTGGAAGGAAAAATGGAAGCCATCGATTTGTGCGAACTGATCGAGCGGCATTTGGAAACAAAATAAACAGTCATCGAGAATATCACAACGAGTCAACAATCAGCGTGGAGGAGTCGCATGGAAATTTTGGTATGTGTGAAAAGAGTACCGGATACTGCTGAAAACGAAATCGTGGTCAACAGCAAGGGTACGGACATTGAGCGGGGCGATCTGGTGTACTCGGTCAATGAATGGGACAATTATGCAGTGGAAGAAGCCATTCAGATTCGGGACAATGTCGGCGGCAGCGTGACCGTCGTAACCGTCGGAGACGCGGATTCCGAAGAGATTCTGCGTCGGGAAATGGCCATGGGTGCAGACAAGGGCATTCTGCTGTCGGACGATGCATTCAACGGCTCGGATGGCAAAGGCATTGCCGCCATTCTGAAGGCCGAAATCGCCAAAGGCAAATACGATCTGATTTTATCCGGGGCCCAGGCCGATGACGGCGCCGCACAGGTTGGCGGGATGCTGGCCGCCATGCTTGATCTGCCTTATGCTTCTCTGGTCAACAAAATCGAAGTCGTCACCGATAAACTCATCAAGATCGGACGGGAAATCGAAGGCGGAAACCAGGAGATGAGCGAAATCGATCTGCCCTGCGTGCTTTCCATTCAGACCGGTATCAACGAACCCCGGTATGTCGGCATTCGCGGCATCCGCAAAGTGGCATCTGTCGAGATTCCGGTTCATGGTGCCGGTGACATCGGTATCGATGCCGGGTCCATAGGCGCCGCCGGTGCCAAGGTCAAGCGGGTGGATTATTTTGTACCGCCGATGGGCGCCGGTGCTGAGATTCTGGAAGGCAGCTCGGATGAGATTGCCGAAAAATTGATTGAACTCTTGAAGTCCAAAGGAGGGATTAAATAATGACGCAACCGATTTTCGCCTATATATCCCATAAGAATGGAACTGCCGACGATTCCGCCTTCGAGCTGATCGTGGCCGCCAAAAAAATCGATCCTGCCGCAGCGGTAACCGCTATCGTTTGCGGTGCCGGTGCCGAGCTGGATGCTGTGTGTACGGCGGTTGCCGGGGTCTATCCTGAAGTGTGGAAAGTGTCCAATCCGGCACTGGCCTATCCCAATGCCGAAATCACGCGCGGTGTCCTGGTCAACTTGCTGCCTGCAGGCGCGATTACTTTGGTTGCTCACGATACGTTCGGCATGGACCTGTCTCCGGGGCTGTCCATCAAACTGAATGCCGCTTTTGTGCCCGATGTGGTGGGGATCGAAGGGATCGACGGCGCCAATCTGAAAACGGTTCGCCAGGAATTCGGCGGCCAGGTCAGTACCCACATTCTGTGCGACATTTCCGCGGGCGCGGTGCTGAATGTCCGTTCAGGGTGTTTTCTGGCCGATGACAGCAAAGCTTCCGGTGCGGTGACGGATAAATCCGGCCAGGCTGGAGACTGCAAGACCAAACGGCGTTTTCTCGAAGTCGTGGCCGCTGAAGTCGGTGATGTGGATATCACCAAATCTGACGTGCTGGTATCTGTCGGCCGCGGTATCGAAGATCAGGAAAATATCGGGATCGCTCAGGAACTGGCTGACACCATCGGTGCGGTTGTTTCCTGTTCGCGCCCCATCGTCGATGCCAAATGGCTCGAGAAATCCCGGCAGGTCGGCACTTCCGGCAAGACTGTCAAACCAAAAGTTTATATCGCACTGGGTATCAGCGGCTCTTTCCAGCATCTGGGCGGCATCAAAGGCAACCCCTTCATGGTGGCCATCAACAAGAATCCCAAAGCGCCCATCTTCCAGGTGGCCGATGTGGGTGTGGTGACGGATCTGTTGGAATTTATCCCTGAGTTGACCGACAAGATCAAAGAAATGAAATAGCTTTTTGTTTTATTGATTATCTGTCATGAACAACAGCCGGCTGATCGATGGAGATCAGCCGGCTGTTGTTTTTTTGGGGGGGTGCAGCAATCACAAATGGCAGCATCTTGATTGCGAGTGTTTTGAAAACAGGTGGTGATCAATGGAGCGTATGAACGAGATGAATGGTTTGGACAAAATGAACAGGGAAATCGATTGCCAAAATGATGTAAATACCGTATATGGTACTATTATGACACATGGAAAAACGCTCAATACCGTACCGGCCGTCGATCGGGCTATCGATGTCATCGAATTTATTTCATCTCGTGAAAACGATCTGTCTCTTTCCGATATTATAGACAATGTCAACATTCCCCGTCAGTCTTTGATCCGGATTCTGAATACGCTCTGCAATCGGGGGTTTCTGGATAAGTCCAGCAAAAGAGGGGTTTACCGAATGGGACTCAAGTTCCTTTATTTGGGTCACCGCTTACAGGATAAGTTCGACTTGCGGACGATGGCTTGGGAGTCCATGAAGGAGCTTTCTCAGGAGACGCGAAAAACCATCGAACTGTCCACCCTGGATCGGGATCAACTGATACTGCTCGAACAGATTCGCGGCAGCGAGGGGTTGTCGTTATATTCGCGTGTCGGCAGTGTCTTTCCCTATCTGCATGCCGTCAGTGTCGGAAAAGTCTATTTGTCGCTCATGACCAAAGAAAAAAGACAGCGGGTGCTCGAAAAAATCGGACTTCCGGCGGTAACAAAAAATACGATCACGGATATCGAGATACTGGAGAATGAAATCCGGCAGGTTCAGGAATGCGGTTATGGTTTTGAAGATCAGGAACTTCGGGAAGGGGTCCGGCGGGTGGCGGCTCCCATTTTCAATATCGATAATGAACTGGTTGGCTGTATCGGGCTTTCTGCCAGCATTTTCAGTTTCGATCTTATGGACAAGGACAAATATGGCCAGTTGGTCAAGGATGCGGCCAGAAAAATTTCTGAAAAAATGGGATATATGAAGTAATTTATCGGCGCTGCCCAGTGTGCTCCAACGGTGATCTGCTGTCGTTCACACCTCGTGCTAAAGGCTTCCAGAAAATTCATTTGACAGATGGCTTGATATCATATAGCTATATTAAAGCTATAATTAAGCTATAAAATATTCAGATTTCGCCTCGGATAGGCATTTTGATTATATGTTGAAACGAAACGTTCGTTTAGTGTTTTTTCGATACAGCGTCACTGCCGATTTTGGGCCGGACCGATTGAATTTTTTGATTAAAACCTTTTATCATCTGGAAATCAGGAGGAAATTATGAGGGAAGTGGTAATTGTCAGCGCATGCAGAACGGCCATCGGCGGATTTGGCGGTACATTGGCCGCATTGAGTGATATCGATTTCGGGCCTATTCCGATTCGTGAGGCCATCAAACGTGCCGGGCTCACCGGAGATCAGATAGATGAAGTGATTTATGCATCAGGATATCGGACGGGTGATCTTCCCATCAATTCGGCGCGTGTTGTAGCCGTCAAAGCCGGTGTTCCGATCGAAAAACCGCAATTCACCATCAGCAAAGCCTGCGCCGGAAGTATCAAGGCCGTTGCACTGGCCGCCCAGGTGATTAAATCCGGTGATGCGGAAATCGTAGTTGCCGGTGGTATGGAGAGCATGAGCAATGCCACATTTATGCTGAAAAAAGCCCGCTGGGGATATCGTCTGGGTCATGGGCAGCTTCAAGACCAGCTCATTTTGTTCGATCCGCTGAGCGGCGACACCATGGGTGAGACCGCCGAAAACGTCGCTGAAAGATATAACGTTTCCCGGGAAGATCAGGATGCATTCGGTCTTAGAAGTCAACAGTTGGCCGAAAAAGCCATCAAGGAAGGGAAATTCAAAGAGCAGATCATTCCAGTCGAAATTCCTCAGAAAAAAGGAGACCCGAAAATATTCGACACGGATGAACATCCCCGCTTCGGTACCACGAAGGAAAGCCTGTCCAAACTCAAACCGGCTTTCAGAAAAGGCGGCAGCGTTACTGCCGGTAATTCCAGCGGCATGAATGACGGTGCCTCTGCGCTGGTCGTCATGTCCAAAGAAAAAGCCGATGCCCTGGGGATCGAACCGATGGCGACCATTGTTTCTTATGCATCGGCAGGTGTCGATCCTTCGGTGATGGGGATTGGTCCAATCCCGGCAACCCGTCTGGCGCTTGAAAAAGCCGGATTGACCATCGATCAGATCGACCTGATCGAACTGAACGAAGCCTTTGCCTCCCAGGCACTGGTCTGCATCCGCGAACTGGGCATGGATATCAACAAAGTCAATATCAACGGTGGCGCCATTGCTCTCGGGCACCCTGTTTCCGGCAGCGGCGGTGTGATCGTTACCAAGCTTCTTTATGCCATGAAAGAACGCAATGCCCGCTATGGTCTGGCCACATTGTGCATCGGCGGCGGCCAGGGGCTGGCATTGATCGTTGAGAGAAAACCGAAATAATCTTCTGATAGT
>CAZBUL010000199.1:0-2502 GCA_964495045.1 uncultured Desulfobacterales bacterium
AAATTATATGCAATCTGATGATCATTGCCGTTGGTTTCATCATAATCGATTTTGACATCTGCTATAGGAGGAATCATGAAAAGCAAAGTGTATTTTGCCGATTTGCGGGCCGGCCACAAAGAAAATCTGGTGGATAAGGTCGGTCGGCTGGCGCAAACGGCCGGACTTTCATCCGCCATCAAACCTCGGGATATGGTTGCCGTCAAGTTACATTTCGGTGAAGCCGGCAATGCGGCATTCATTCGATCTCTGTTTGTCCGGAAAATGGTTCAGTTGATCAAAGCAGACGGCGCCATCCCGTTTTTGACCGATGCCAACACCCTCTACGTTGGCACCCGGAGCGATGCCCCATCCCATTTGCAAACCGCACTTCACAACGGTTTTTCATATACCTCGGTGGATGCGCCAATTATCATCGCCGATGGGCTTCGGGGAAAAAGCGAAGTGGCGGTGGAAATTCAACAGAAAAATTTCCAGAAGGTGTATATCGGCGCGGAAATCGTTCAGGCGGACGCCATTGTTTCGATGGCCCATTTCAAAGGGCATGAACTGACCGGATTTGGGGGAACCCTCAAAAACCTGGGAATGGGATGTGCTTCACGAAAAGGAAAATTGGCTCAGCATTCGACGGTCTCGCCGGAAATCAAGCGAAAAAAATGTATCGGATGCGGGGACTGTGTTTCTCACTGTTCCCAGGGCGCTCTGTCCATTGTCAAGAAAAAGGCGGTCATGGATTCTTTGAAATGTATCGGATGTGGTGAGTGTATCCTGATCTGCGCCCAGGAGGCCATTCAAGTTCAATGGAATCAGGCGATTCCGGTCTTCATGGAAAAGATTGTGGAATATACGGAGGGGGTGTTGAAGGGAAAAGAAGGGAAATCACTGTTCATCAATTTCATCACCAATGTGTCGCCAGCCTGCGATTGTTATGGGCATAACGATGCGCCCATCGTTCGGGACATCGGTATGGTGGCGTCTCTGGATCCGGTTGCCATTGATCAGGCATCGGTGGACCTTATCAATCAGGAATCGGCTATGCCAGGCTCCAGCCTCACCCGAAATACGGCTGCCGGAGAAGACAAATTCAGAGGCATCTATCCGGAAATCGACTGGGCATACCAGCTCGAATATGCCGAAAAAATCGGGCTGGGTTCCCGGGAATACATCCTGGAAACCATTTAATGGGCATCGGCCCAGTTCTTTCCGAAACCGATATTGACTTTCAGCGGCACTTTCAGGTGCCACACACCTTCCATAATATCCCGAATCCGGGCTGTCACCGCGTCCAGCTCGGATTCCGGCACTTCGAACACCAGCTCATCGTGAACCGTCATCAGCATGGCGGCCTGAAAGCCTTTTTCTGCAAAATCCGTATCCACCTGAATCATGGCCAATTTGATGAGATCGGCGGCCGTTCCCTGGATCGGGGTGTTGACGGCAATCCGTTCGGCAAAATTGCGGGTATTGCTGTTGGCGCTGTTGATATCCGGGAGCTGGCGGATGCGGCCGAGAAGGGTGCTGGTTTTCAGTGTCTGGCGGGCCGATGCGACCACCTGTTCGGTATATTCCCGAACACGCCGATATCTCTTGAAATACTGATCGATATAGGCTTTTGCCATTTTCTGGCTGATACCGAGTTCCTTGGCCAGACTGAAAGCCCCCATGCCGTAGAGAATGCCGAAATTGATGATTTTGGCCTGCCGCCGCAGTTCCGGTGTCATCATGGCGGGCAGCCCGCCGAAAACCTCGGAAGCGGTTCGTGCATGAATGTCTTCATCCTTTATAAAGGCATCGATGAGCAGCGGGTCTTCCGAGCAGTGGGCCAGAATCCGAAGCTCGATCTGGGAATAATCCGCAGACACCATCACCCAGCCCGCTTGCGGAATGAAGGCGCTGCGGATTTGTCTGCCTTCTTCGGAGCGAATGGGAATGTTTTGAAGATTCGGGTTCGAGCTGCTGAGCCGGCCGGTGGCGGTGACGGTCTGGTTGTAGGACGTATGGATCCGGCCGGTTATCGGGTGGATCAAATCCAGCAGGGCATCGGTGTAGGTGGATTTCAACTTGGAAAGGGAACGGTATTTCAACACAAGATCGGGCAGTTCGTGGTGGACGGCCAAATCTTTCAATACCTCGACATCGGTTGAATACCCGGTTTTCTTTTTGGTCTTTTTCTGGGTCGGCAGTTTGAGTTTTTCGAAAAGAATCTGTCCGAGCTGCTGGTGAGACTGGATGTTGAAAGTTTCGCCGGCTGTTGCGTAAATTCGGGTTTCGATGTCCGCCAACTGGGTCTCGAAGGATTTGGATAAATCCCTCAGCCGCTCTCTGTCCACACAGACCCCGCGCATTTCCATCCGCATCAGCACATCGATCAGGGGGATTTCAACCTTATCGAGTAAGTCCATCAGGCTGAGGGATTGCAGTTTCGGCAGCAGAACATCTCTGGCCATCAAGGCGATGTCGGCATCTTCGCAGGCATAGGGAACGGCCGCTTCGATGGGAACC
>CAZBUL010000199.1:2602-5230 GCA_964495045.1 uncultured Desulfobacterales bacterium
CCGACCAGATCGGCATGCATGGGGTCTTCGGAGGTCGTCTCCGTATCCAGGGAAATGATTGGGGCTTTGGACAGATCGGCTATCAGCCGTTCCAGTTCTTCTCGGGTAAACACCGCTGTATAGCTTTTTCGGGTCAAATCGGAAACAACGGGATATTCCTGCTGGAGTTGACGAAATTCCAATGTTTTGAAAAGATGGGCGAGGGCCGCCGTATCCGGTGTCGATATCCTGAAATCTTCCGGGCTGGCCGACAGCGGCACATCGGTGTGAATCGTCACCAGGGATCGGCTGAGAAATGCCTGGTTTCTGTTGTCCGCCAGCTTTTGACGAACGGACTTGGAAGCCACCTCATCGATTCGTTCATACACCTGATCCATGCTGCCAAATTGGTGAATCAGCGATTGAGCGGTTTTGGGGCCGATTCCCGGAACACCTGGCACATTGTCGCTGGTATCTCCCGAAAATCCCATCACTTCGATGAATTGAGCCGGTTCCAGCCCGGATTCCCGGACGGTGGTCAATGTGGTGGCTTTCTCCTTCATGGGATCCCAGATCGAAACGTTTTCCGACACGAGCTGAACGAAATCCTTGTCTCCACTCACCATCACCACGGAATATCCGGATTTTTCGGCACGGACAGCCAATGTTCCGATCAGGTCATCGGCTTCGAAGCCCGGCAGCTCGATGACCGGCAGGCGGAATCCTTCCACGACCTGACGGATGTAAGGCAACTGCATGCGCATATCATCCGGCATGGGAGGGCGGGTTGCCTTGTATTGCGGAAACATGTCGTGCCGGAATGTTTTCTCCTTGCTGTCGAAACACAGAGCGATGTATTCCGGAGACCGGTCATGAATGAGCTTGATGAGCATCCGGGTGAATCCGAAAACAGCGTTTGTGGGAATCCCGGTGGATGTCGATAAACCCCGGATGGCATGATACGCCCGGTGAATGGTGGCGGTGGCGTCGATAAGATAAAGAACAGGCTTGGTCGTCATGGCGGGTTCCCGGATGTCTAAGTTCTGGCTGAAAGAAATGGTCTGAAAAATCGAAAAGTTGGCAGGCTTCAAAGCCCGATGTCGTCGGCGATGCCGGACATGGCCTGGAGGCTGATCGCAACAAAATCCTGCAAAGGGATACCGATGGTTTCACACTCCATGATGATATCACGGCTGACAGACCGGGCAAAATGCGGGGTTTTCATGCGCTTGGTGACGGACTGCGGTTTGACACTGGTGATTTTTTTATCCGGATAGACCAGGGCGGTTGCGGCAATCATCCCGGTGATGGTTTCGGCGCAGGCCAGGGCATGGTCGAAAACCGTGGTGCGCTCGAGGCCGAGCCCTTCGGCGTTGTGATTTTGAATGGCTTCGGCTATGGCCGGAGATACACCGTGATTCAGAAGCATTTCGGCCCCTTCTTTGCCATGCCGGGAAGGGTCTCCGTCGGTGATTTCATAATCGATATCATGCAGCAGTCCGGCAAGTGCCCACACGTCCGGGTCTTGCTCGAATCTGGGCGCAAGCTCCCGCATGATGGCTTCAGCCGCCAGGCAGTGGGAGATCAGTTTCTCGTTTTTCAGATGTTTTGTGAGCAGTTTGAATGCTTTTTCCCGGGAAATGCCGGGATCGGTATGGGTTGACATCATCAATCTCCTGTATTATTGAAATGCAGCCGTAGCACATTCCCAAGCAAAGAGGCGGCCTGAAAACCATCAATCAGTCAGACCGAAAAATCCAATGGACAAACAAACCCATCGATCTTCATACAAAGAAAAACGCCGTTTGGCAAAAGAAATTCCCTGTGCCTGCTGCGGCTGTCTTCCGCCGTTTTGCTGGCGATGCCGGTGCGGATTCTCCATCTGCCAGGGCTGCATGGACAAAAATTTCTGGGGAATGTCGTGCAACGGCATCACCTGGCAGTGTCCGGATTGTGGGAGTCAAAACGGTTATGGCAATCAGTAATGTTGAATGAACCGATCGTTTATTCAGCCAGTCCGCAGATGCGGCACCGCCCGTCATCGCCGATGGTGCCGATGCAGCTTTCATCTTTGCACAGTTTGCGGTCTTCCCATTCAGATTCCTGATTTTCTGCGGATCGATCGACATCGGATGATGCGAAGGGCTCATCTTCACCCCGGTCGGTATTCATGGACAGGGGCGTGTTTTCAGATGCACCCGGATCAAACAGTCCGCAAACCCGGCATCGGCCATCTGAGCCGATGGCACCGATACAACTTTCGTCGAGGCAGAGTCTTCTTCTTTCCCAATCCATACTCGTTTCATGATTGCCGGGAAGATTTTCTGGAAGATCAGACATCTTGATTCTCTTCTTTGCGGGCTTTTTCTTTCGCCCCTTTTACGGTTTCATCGATGGCCTGGTAAATGGACCTGAAAGATTCGGGAAAACCGCTCGGAGAAATCCGTCCGGTTTCAATGAATTTGACAACAATTTCTTTGGTTGTCTTCAAAATGTGTTCATCCATAGCGCTCATTGTGTGAATTCCATGAAAGCCATTAATCAGGCTGACGGTGTAACGGTTGGTGTCGGCGTGGGTGTTGGCGTTGGAGTTGGAGTTGGTGTTTTTGTCGGACTGGGTGTAGGAGTCGGAATGGCTGTTGGAGTTGG
>CAZBUL010000200.1:0-5172 GCA_964495045.1 uncultured Desulfobacterales bacterium
TTTGGCGAGGTATCCAGAATCGTGGCCGGTTACGACGGGTTCATCGAAAAATATGCCGGTGACGCCGTCATGGCCATCTTCGGTGTGCCCAATTCCCATGAAGATGACCCGATCCGGGCTGTCAGGGCCGCCCGTGAAATCCACCAGGCGGTCGATGCCATCAGCCCGGAGGTCGAAAGGAAGATCGGCCGCCCCATTGCCATGCACAGCGGTGTTAACACCGGCCTGGTGGTGACCGGTGAAGTGGATATGGAAAGGGGCACCCACGGGGGGTTGTGGGAGACACCGTCAACCTGGCGGCCCGCCTGAGCGCTCTGGCAAAACCGGGACAGATACTGATCGACGGCGGCACCTGCCGGCAGGTGGAGGGGTATTTCGCCTGTGAATTTGTGGAGACAACCACCGTCAAGGGAAGAAGCGAGCCGGTGCAGGTGAACCGTGTTGTCTCCGAGCGGGAAAAACCGTTCACCATCCGCAGACTTTCGGGCGTTCGTGCGGAGCTGATCGGCAGAAGCATGGAAATGGCGGAACTGCGCGATGCGGTCGAACGTCTGCAACAGGGAAAGGGCAGCATTTTTTCGATCTGCGGTGCTGCCGGTACGGGGAAAAGCAGACTGATCGAAGAGTTCAAGGCAGGGCTCGATCTCTCGATGAAATGCAGTGGATCGAGGCGCACGCATTCGCGTATTCCCAGAACATTTCGTATTATCCATGGATCGATTTATTGAACCGCATTCTGGGGATTGAAGAACGAGACAGCTCCGAGTCGGTAAAGCAAAAAATCGAATCCGGCATGGAATCGCTTCTTGGCGATAACAAGGATGAGGCAATCCCTTATCTTGGCAGACTGTATTCACTGAGCTATCCCCAATTGGAGAACGTAAGCCCGGAGTATTGGAAATCCCGTCTTCAAACGGCGGTTCTTTCGATCATTACCGCACTTGCCGCAAAAGCCCCCACGGTTTTTTTCATAGAGGACATGCACTGGGCGGATCCCTCTTTCATGGAATTGATACGACGCGCATTTCTGGAGATTCGCCAGCCCTGCATCGTCCTTTGTACCTACCGGCCGACATCGAATCTTTTCACGGATCAGCAAAGAACCACCGTTGCCGATTACTACCATGAAATCCGGCTGGAGAATCTGTCCTCGTCGGATGCACAGAGCATGCTGGCATCGCTTCTTAAAACGGGAAGCATCCCTTCCGAGCTGATGCGCTGGGTTCAGAACAAGGCCGAAGGGAACCCCTTTTACCTGGAGGAGCTGATCAACTCCCTGATCGAGTCCGACAGGCTGATTCAGAACAACAACAAATGGGAACTGTCAGGTTCTCTTACCGAGTCGGATATTCCATCCACCTTACACAGCCTTATCACCGGCAGGCTCGACTGGCTGGAGGCGTCTTTACCATGAAGATGTTACTCATTTAACCAGTGACAGTCCATGCCAGTCCGTGACCAGCCCCATTACGTTATTATGCTCCACACAACGATACCGCTTGATCAGTAGCTTGAAAAATGGCATTTATAATGTAAAATTACAATGTAAAATATCATTGGAGATGTCATAAAGCATGAATGCCGAACAACCCCACTACATCCCGAGACTATTGACCCCTCCCGATCGATCTTTCTTTTTATTCGGACCCCGCGGAACCGGCAAGAGCACCCTGCTTCGACAGGTTCTCCCGGAGGCGCTTTACCTGGACCTCCTCGATGCTTCCCTGTATCTGGAGCTTTCTCGCGATCCGCATCGACTGGAGGCCATTATCGGTGACAGGCCCAAAGGAGCCTGGATCGTGCTCGATGAAATCCAGAAGACACCTGCCTTGCTGGATGAAGTACATCGGCTGATGGAATCCCGTCGATGGCGATTTGCCCTTTGTGGTTCTTCCGCCCGAAAATTGCGCCGGGGCGGAGCCAATCTGCTGGCCGGTCGGGCTATCACTTTGAATATCGAGGGGTTCTCCGCGGTCGAGTTGGAAAAGGAATTCAATCTTTCCCGCTCCCTGGAATGGGGAATGCTGCCCTTTGTCCGGGAGGATCCGGAGGCAGCCATCGAGATTCTCGCCGCCTACATGAACACTTACCTCAAAGAAGAAATCAGGGAAGAAGGCCTGGTGCGAAAGGTGCCCCCCTTCGTTCGCTTTTTGAGTCTGGCGGGCCAGCTCAATGGACAGGTGGTCAACCTGCAGAGTATCGCCCGGGATGCGGCCGTATCCCGAAGCACAGTTGATACCTACTTTTCCATTCTGCTGGATACGTTGCTCGGGCATTTTCTGCCTACCTGGCGTCCGGGATTGAAGGTAAGGGAAGCGATGCATCCCAAATTCTATTGGTTTGACTCCGGGGTGGCACGGGCAGCGGCAGGATGGCTGCGTGATCCCGTTGACCGGCTCTGGCAGGGGACTGCGCTGGAAACGATTGTTTACCATGAACTTCGGGTTTACAACGAGGTCAGCCGTAAGCTTCGGCCTCTATATTACTATCGCACACCTGCCGGAGTGGAAGTGGATTTTATCATCGAAACCGCACGAAGACAAACAAGCGAACTTCCCCATGCCGTGGCGGTGGAGGTTAAACGATCCGATAAATGGGATCGAACCTGGGAGAAGCCTCTGCGCTCCTTGCTGAATACCCCCAGTCTGAAAATCGATCGTCTGATCGGAGTTTATTGCGGATCAAGGCGTTATCAGTTCGATGTGCTCACCATATTGCCTCTGGAGGAATTTGTAAAGGCGCTTCATGCCGGAGAGATTTTCTAAAATAAAAGGATACTGTAGTAAATCTCCGACCGATAACGCGCGAAATTATTTTTCTGAAGGTCGATATATTTTAATCATCGATGGATATCCCCCGAACCCGGCCGATCGGGTGGATATCATCTCAAGGAGGTTTGCCCATCATGCTGCGTGTTTTTCGAAATGACGTGTTCGATCCCAATCAGTTTATCGTTACCCTTGAACTGGTGCCAGGCCGTGAGCATGGCGGAAAAGCCGTCGATACGGTCATGGGAATTGCTGCCGACGCTTTCAAGGACGGCCGGATTTCCGCCGTATCCATAACGGATAATCCGGGAGGTAACCCTTCCCTCAGCCCCGATGTTCTCGGCTCCGAGATATTCAAACTGGGCATGGACGTCATCGTGCATTTCACCTGCCGGGATATGAATCGGGTGGGGCTGGAAAGCCGCGCGCTGCAACTGGCGATGATGGGGATGAAAAACATTCTGGCATTGACCGGCGACTATGCGGGCCAGGGATTTGCGGGGCAGGGAGCACCGGTCTTCGATCTGGATTCCGTAAGCCTTCAGTGCCTGATGGCCATGCTGAACGAGCGCATCCTCGCAGCCGGCGATCCGGACGAATTTCTGACCGGATGCGCCGTTTCCCCTTTCAAATATACAGAAGGCGAAAGCTTTGCCCAATATGCCAAATTTTGCCGAAAAGTCAGAGCCGGGGCACAATATGTCATCACCCAACTGGGATATGACGCCCGGAAGTTTCAGGAACTCATGCTGATCCAGAAGCGAATGGGGCTGGCGTTGCCGACATTGGGATCGGTGTACATTCTGACGCCGAAGGTTGCGGCCATGATGAACCAGGGCAAAATACCGGGAGCTGTGGTACCCACCCCGCTTCTGAAAATCGTTCAGGAGGAATGGAAAGACCCGGTTCGGGGCAGAGCCGCCGGTATCGAAAGGACCGCCCGGTTGGGCGTGGTATTGAAAGGGCTGGGATATCGCGGCATTCACATCGGTGGCGTGCATAAACAGTTCGAATCGGTTGCCAGGATTTTGAACCGTATGCAGGAAATCGAAAGCAATTGGCGGGAATTTCTGCCGGATTTCGATTTTTCACCGGAAAACGGGTTTTACGCATTCGGCGATTCCGATGAAACCGCCGGCGCCTCTTTCCAATACGGACAACATCCGGCAGAAATGCCGTTTTGGGAAGTCCTGCATTTTCATATTCTGGATATCGCCCATCATCTATTCTTCAATCCCAATGCTGCACTGGCGCCCCTGTACCAGCGCCTGAGCCGCTGGTGCGACACCAGCCCCTTTGCCAACAGACTTCTGGATCTGGCTGAAAACGTTGGAAAACAGATCATGTTGGGATGCCGTCAATGCGGAGATTGCGCCATTCAGCACGTGGCGTTTCAATGCCCGGAATCGGGCTGTCCGAAGCATACCCGAAACGGCGCCTGCGGGGGCAGCCGCAACGGCCGCTGCGAAGTCTATCCGGACAGGTGGTGCTTGTGGTACCGGAGTTATCATCGCTGGGCTTCTGTCCGGAAAACCGATGAAATGGCCCGAAGCTGCATCCCTCCCCGCAAGTGGGAGCTGGATCACACCTCATCGTGGTTGAATTTCCATCTGGGAAGAGATCACCAAACCGCCTCCGCGGATTTCGACCGCTTTTATTGTTCCCGAATCTCATGTGGTCTTCTCTGTTCGGGGTCGGACCAAGCTAACCCATTAACATATAGACATAATGAATTTCCCGAAAGTCTATAGCTTATACTCCAAACGGGCATAATCTGCGTTTTCCTTAAACTCCCTCCCCCAGCGGGGGAGGGCCGGGGTGGGGGTTCAAAAAGCGCAGATTGTTCCCAAGTGCAGTATATAATCAATAGAAACATTGTCTGGATTGAAAACATGAATGACCCGTCCGACGAACCGTTATTGCGCTGCACAAGCCAGGAAATCGATCAACTGCGGGAGCTGGCGGCAAGTACAACCGCCGGAATCTGGCGGATTAAACGGGCAAAAGCCTTGCTCGGCGTACTTGAGGGAATCCGCCCTGAAAAATTGATGTTCCAGGTCCGTGTTCCGGTTACATCGATTGTAAAATGTATCAACAATTTTTCTCGCCTCAGAATGGCTTATTTCGACAAGCCAGATCGTTGCCCCACACAGAGAGAATCTGCCGTTGAAAAAATGCTGGCATTGCTCGATAATCCACGATCAACTGCTTTAGGCCCGACACCACCATTTTCTCTGCGCTACATTGGCACCCACTTCACGGTGAATCAAATTCGCATTATCCGGGAAATGATCGATCAGGAACCGAATCCGGTACGATCTCATATAGCCAGGCAATTATGCTCTACCTTCAATCTTTACGGAACAAATGGAAAACCCAGATTATCGGTGGCGGTAGATATTCT
>CAZBUL010000201.1:0-5167 GCA_964495045.1 uncultured Desulfobacterales bacterium
AAATCCATCAAGGGGTTCACCCCCCAGACCATGGATCATTTGATCCGCTATGACTGGCCGGGAAATGTCCGGGAGCTCATGAACGCTGTCGAAAGAGGGGTCGTGCTGTCCCGCAGCGAATATCTCGACGACCGGGAACTGCCGCTCTTGCCGTCCGCTCCGGCCCCCTCCCCTCCCGTCTCGATGGAACCAGCGGAATCCACCGAAACACTGCCGTTGACCGCTGTTGAAAAAACGACGATTCTGAATGCCCTGGCCTCTGCGGACGGCAACAAAAGCCTGGCCTCCCGCAAACTGGGGATTACGCGAAAAACCCTTCACAAGAAACTGAAAGAATATGGAGTGATGCCCTGATGACAGCCCCAAGCCATTATCTCTTCCGTTGTACTTCATGCCGTACCCGAAACCGTATCCCCGCCGAACATGCCGGTCAGCCCGGCAAATGCGGCAAGTGCGGGTCGGTGTTGAAAACGACCGAGCTGTTCGTTCCACAGCCGGTGATGATCACCGATGCCAATTTCGATGAAAAAATACTGCATTCCCCCATTCCGGCGCTGCTGGATTGCTGGGCGCCCTGGTGCAGTGCCTGCAAGATGGTCGGGCCCATCATCACCGAGCTGGCAGCCGAGTTCAAGGGCGTGTTCCGCATCGGCAAGCTGAATGTCGATACCAATCCCCAGACCGCGGCCCGGTTCGACACCCGAAGCATTCCGACGTTGCTCATTTTCGACAACGGCCACCTGAAAGACACGCTGGTCGGGGCCATGCCCAAACCGGAAATCGTTCAGCGGATGCGGGCGTTTTTGTAATTGCATGAATGTGAACGCCCTCTGGATGAAACGATGAACTTGGTTTTATGGCCTTCATCACTGTTTCGGCAGGCCCCCCTCCCAGCCTCCCCCCGCTGGGGGGAGGGGCAGTTATGTGACTTCTCCACTTGAAAAAGCAATAAAAACTCCCTCCCCCAGCGGGGGAGGGTCGGGGTGGGGGCTATTCAATCTGGCCAAAACGATGATCAAGACCGGCGTTATTTTAACACAGGAACCACTTATGACCATTATTCGTTATTCGATTTCGCTTCTTTTGGTTGTCTTTTTCAGTATCCCCACCTTGTCTTATGCAGAAAAACTGCCCGTTGTTGCCAGCATCTTCCCGGTAGCGGACATGGCCCGACAGATCGGCGGAGAATATGTCGATATCACCACCATCGTACCGGCCGGTGCCAGCCCGCATACATTCGAACTGAAACCAAGCATTGTCAGGAAGTTTGCTTCCGCGAAAGTTTTTCTGATGATCGGCGTCGGCCTTGAATACTGGGCCGATCAACTGGTGCATTCTTCGGGAGGCAAACTCAAGCCGGTCGTTCTCTCCGATGGCATAACATTGATTCATGCCACGGAATCCCACCATGATGAAGCTGCAGACCACCAATCCAATGCATCCGGAAAATCCCGGCATGCCAAACACAATCATGATCACGATCATGGGAGCGGCAATCCCCATATCTGGCTCGATCCCCACTTGGTGAAGCTCATGGCCGCCCGGATACAAGAGGCGTTTTCGGCAGCCGATCCGGATCACGCCGCGGCTTATGCACGCCGGAATCTGAACTTTCTCGATCAGTTGGATGCGCTGGACCGGGAAATCGCAGGCAGCGTCGCCCAATTCAAGACTCGGCAGGTCGTATCCTTTCATTCATCCTGGGATTATTTCATCGCCCGATATGGTCTGACCCTGGCCGGCGTGATCGAAAAAAGTCCGGGAAGAAACCCAACACCCCGCGAAATCGCCGACATCGTGTCGAGCATTCGATCTTTTCACATCCGGGCGGTGTTCGCCGAGCCGCAGTTCAGCCCCAAGGTGGCCGATGTGATCGCTTCGGAAGCCGGTGTCAAGGTGTTGATCCTCGATCCCCTGGGCGGTGAATCCCTGCCCGGGCGAAGCACCTATTTCGACTTGATGCGGTACAATCTCCACATCATGAAGGGGGCCATGTTGTGACATTCACCCAGGCGATGACCGCTCCCGAACCCAATATTCTGGTGGATATTTCCGATCTCTGGGTTCGGTTCGATGGAAAATGGGTACTGAAATCCATTTATCTCCAGTGCTTCGAAGGTGAGATTCTGGGGATTGTCGGCCCCAACGGCGGCGGCAAATCCACCTTGCTGAAGGTCATACTCGGATTGATCGAACCGGCGAAAGGTTCTGTGTATCTGTTCGGTCGAAAACCTGGCAAGCAGGCCCGGATGCATGTAGGGTATCTCCCCCAGATATCCCATGCGGAACGATCTTTTCCGGTGACGGCACTCGATGTTGTGTTGATGGGGCTGTACCGGCAGATCGGACTGTTTACCCGCTTTCGAAAAGCACATCGGCAGTTGGCGATGGAAAAACTGACACTGGTCGGTATGGCCGACCATGCCGATAAACATTTCGGAATTCTCTCCGGCGGACAGCAGCAGAGAGTTCAAATCGCCCGAACCCTGGTGTCCGAACCGAGGCTGCTGGTTCTGGACGAACCTTCCACCGGCGTGGACAGTGTCGGACAGGAAGATTTCTTCGAACTCTTGGCAGGGTTGAGAGACAGCCCCCAGCGGATATCCGTCATCATGGTGTCTCATGATATCGGCATGGTAACATCTCATGCCGACCGCGTGGCCTGCCTGAACCGTGAAATTCATTATCATGGAGATACCACGGATTCAGACCTGGATTCGGATCTTCATCGGCGGGTTTTTGGCAGCAACCTGAAAGTCATGGTTCACGACCCCCGGTGCGTCTCCTGCAATATGAGGCATATCGATCATGACTGAATGGCTGCATCTCGGGTTCATGCAAAATGCGCTGGCCGCCGGCGTTTTGCTCAGCGTGGTGCTGGCCGTGGTTTCGTGTTTTGTGGTGCTGAGAAAATTTTCATTCATCGGCGTCGGCGTTGCCCATTCCGCATTCGGCGGCGTGGCGCTGGGGGCGTTGATCGGTGTGTCACCAACGGTTTCGGCCATTGTATTTGCGGTCATTGTGGCCAATGCCATCGGGGTTGTGGGCAGTCAGCGCCGGCTGAGTGCAGATACGGCCATCGGCATTTTCTTTTCGCTGGCCATGGCGTTAGGGGTCATTTTCATCGGACTCTCCAACGCCTACAACGTGGATCTGTTTGGATATCTCTTTGGCAACATTCTGGCCATCACCCATGAAGACATTCTGGTTATTGCCGTTCTCGGCAGTCTGGTGTTGGCGGCCATTCGGCTGTTTTTCAAAGAACTGCTGTTTGTGGCGTTCGATCGGGAAGTGGCCCATGTCAGCGGCATACCTGTAACGTTTCTCGATCATTTTTTTCTGACCACGCTGGCCTTGACGGTGGTCATCAGCATGAAAGTAGTGGGCATCGTGTTGGTGTCGGCCCTGCTGGTCATCCCTGGGGCCACCGCCGCCCAGGTTACCGACCGATACGGCACCATGTTTGCGGTCGCCATTGCTGCCGCCCTGTTTTCGACCATCGGCGGCCTGTGCATTTCGTATTATGCCGATTTGGCGTCTGGCGCTACGATCGTTACACTGGCCTCTGTGATTTTTTTCATATTTTTCGGAATCGGCAAATGGCGGAGAGGAAAAAAATGAATCCCCTGAAAATCTATCCCAACCTGACGTTTCTCTCGAATGACGACAAACATAAACTATATCGGGCAAGTCTTCGCATTCTGGGCGAAATCGGCATGGAGGTTCAACATGAGGGGGCCCTGGAATTGCTGCAACGTGCCGGATGCAACATCGGTAACGGCCGGATGGTACGGATTCCGGAAACCCTTGTGGAAAAAGCCATTCAGAGCGCACCGGATGCAATTGTCGTCTGCGATCGAAACAGCCGCCCTGTCATGGATCTGGGCGGATATCGCGCCTATTTCGGCACCGGATCGGATCTGATTTTTTCTCTGGACGGTGCTTCACAAGAGCGCCACCATTGTGTTCTGGAAGATGTTCGCCGGGCGGCGAAAGTGTGTGATGCGCTGCAAAACATCGACTTTATCATGTCGTTTGCTCATCCCAACGATATCGACCCGGCCAAAGCATATATGGCGGCATTTCTGGCCATGGCCGAAAACTGTGTCAAACCCATTGTCTGCACGGCGGATTCCCGAAAAGATTTGAGCCGGATATGGGAGATATCGAAATGTCTGCGGGGAGATGCGGATCATTTGCGGGAAAAGCCATATTTCATCCATTATGCCGAACCGATCAGCCCGTTGAAACATCCCTTTGGCAGCCTCGACAAACTGTTGTTCTGCGCAGAAAAAGGCATTCCGGTCATCTATTCCCCCGCCCCCATTGCCGGCTCCACGGCACCGCTGACCATCGCCGGTCATGTCATACAAGGGTTGAGCGAATGTTTCTGCGGGCTTGTCATCCATCAACTGGCCTCACCCGGATCACCCTTCATCATGGGCATGGGCCCGGCCGTTCTGGATATGGCCACCGGACAGTGTTCCTACAACGCACCCGAATACTACATGGCGTATATGGCCATGATCGAAATGGCCCATCACATCCATCTGCCGTCCTGGGGATATGCCGGTACGAGCGATGCCCAGATTCCCGATGGCCAGGCCTGTTTCGAAGCCGGTTTGTTGACATTCATGTCTGCCATGGCCGGCGCCAACCTCAATCATGATGTGGGATATCTGGATTTCGGCCGGACGGGAAGCCTTGAGATGATCGTCATCGTGGATGAAATGATCGGCATGATCCGGCGGATGAAACAAGGCATCGTCGTGGATGACGAGACGGCGGCGCTCGATATCATTCGCGAAGTTGGCCCAGGCGGTGAATTTTTGACTCACGAGCATACATTCAAACACCTGCGCACCACCCAGTGGCGGCCGAAACTCATCAGCCGGTTGGGATACGAAGACTGGGAAGCTTCCGGAAAAACGGGTCTGCTAGACAGAGCCCGGTTGAAACTGGACGACATTCTGAAGAACCACCACCCGGAACCCATTCCAGAAATTCAGCATCGAGAAATGCAGCATATTTTCGATTGGATCGATGCCTGATATGGCCCTGCGGCCGTTTACAGATGAAACGGCCGCAGGGAAGCGGATTGGAATTACTTGTTTTCGGCAAACAAGTCTTTGTTGGCAGCCCGCATATCGCGTTTGAGGATTTTTCC
>CAZBUL010000202.1:0-5112 GCA_964495045.1 uncultured Desulfobacterales bacterium
ATCAGGACTTTGCAGTTTTCATGGAGTACCCGGCTTTTGGTCTGAACAAACCCGGCAAACCCATCCGGCCCGTCGATAATGCTTGTCACGATCTGATATAAGGGCAGACGGCCTTTTCTGTACAGATTCAGGATATCCGAGAATGCACCACACAGATGCCCGCGGGATCCGATGATATAGATAGCGTTGGTGATCATGTGATCGATGGCATCGAGTATGAGCGATTCCCCGCTTCGGGCCAGCAATGCAATTCGGCCGTTGGCGTTCACGCGGCGAAATATGCGATTGACGTTGCCAACAGCACCCGATGCTTCGATAACAACATCCACACAGGACGGCGGATTGGCAAAAAAATCTTCGACATCATAAGCCTGATCGCACCAGGGTCTGGCAAATTCCCTGCGGAACGGCACAGGCTCCACCAGATGCACCATCGACGCGCCGAAAATGGTTTTGGCCAGCATGGCCGTAAACAGCCCGATCGGGCCGGCACCAAATATCACCACGCCGTCCCCGCCGGTAATCCGCGTATTCTGACAGGCCACATACGCCACGCCGGCGGGCTCGACACAGGCAATGGCCTGACAATCCTGATCCGTTGAAATGATGTCCGTCACATCATGGGCCAGCATGGCCGGCACATCGACGATTTCGCCGAAAATCCCGTCTTTTTCCAAGCCAAGCAATTTGGCGTTCCGGCATTGATTGAACTGACCCTTTCGGCAGACATCACAGTAATGACAGACAATGATGGACTCGAAGGTGACAATTGCACCTTCCCGCAGGTGGCGGACGTTTTTTCCCACCGCTGTCACTTTCCCGACACCTTCATGGCCGATCACCCGTCCGGCAGCAGGAATATCGGCAGGCGCGGAACTGCGGATGTACCCCGTTACGGGATCACTTTCCATCAGATGGACATCGGTTCCGCACAGTCCGGCATACATCATTTTCACCCGGATTTCATCGGGATGCAGCGCACCCAGGACTTTTTTTTCAATATGAATCGTCGGATTTCGATACAATTGATGGGGGCCGGGGTTCATCACCCCCGGCATGGGACTTTTTTCCGCTTTCAACACGACCGCTTTAGATTCCATAAGCACTCCATTTCACGACTCAACAATTCAGCCGTCACAGGTCTTTCCAGCGGATTTTTCCACCGCTGGTTTTCGGCAGCTCCTGACGAAATTCGATGATTTTCGGCACTTTATATTTCGGAAGACGTTTTTCACAATACAGCCGGATATCCCGTTTGTTCAACACAGCGCTGTTCCTGGGGATGACAATGGCTCTCGGAACTTCACCATGAAGGCTGTCGAGTTCCTTGACAACCACGGCTTCGAGAATATCCGGATGAGACTGAAGAATTTCTTCGATTTCTGTTGGATACACCTTCAAACCGCCGACTTTCAGCAGCCCCTGCCTGCGTCCGGCAAAATAGAAATATCCGGATGCATCTTTGTGGAACATATCTCCGGTATGCAACCAGCCGTCTCGGATACTTTTTTCCGTTTCTTCCCGATTGCCGAGATAATGGGAAATGACACCAGCTCCCCGGATGAGAAGCTCCCCGACCTGACCCGCGTCCACCTCCGTTCCGTCATCGTCAACAATACGGGCTTCATAATAGGAACAGGGGATGCCGACAGAGCCGGGTTTGTACACCATTTCGGGAGCCATGGCCAGGGCGATACCAGACGCCTCGGTGCTGCCCCAAACGGGAATGATCCGCCGATGAAACCGCGCTTCAAATTCTTTCAGCAGCGTTACCGGAGTATGCATGCCCCCGCTTTCCGGATACTTCAGGGAAGGCAATGCGAAGGGAGCGGCATCATGGAGCTGCACCAGCATCCGGTAAATGGATGCAATGGCCATCATACAGGTGACACCGTGTTCGATGATGGTCCGGCTGATGGTTTTCGGTGCGATCTTGTCCAATAGCACGAACGTTCCCCCCAAAAGCAGCGGGCGGGCCACCAGTTCATGCGGATGGGCGAATACCGCAAACAGGCAAAGATGCACATCATCGACTGTCAGACCAAGGGTTTCGACCGCGGCGATCGTGTTCCAAAAAATATTGGCATGCGTGGTCACCGCACATTTCGGGGAACCGGTGGTGCCGGAGGTCAGATTCAAATAGGCCGGGTCGTTGAGATGGACGACGACCTCCGGTGGATTGGGATCACTGTTATCAATGACGTCATTCCAGAGATAATCTTCCGCGCATAACGGAGTACCGACCATAAGGGTTCCCAGATAATCCGACGGCAGGGAAAGGGGAGAGAGCAGATGCCGATATTCTTCACAAACAATCATCATCCGGGGACAGGTGATATCCATCAAATGCTGCATCTGATGCGTCGGTTGATGGATATCCACCGGGAAAACCACGGCACCGGCAGAGACCACTCCCAGAAACGATATGATCAGCTCCGGGGTTTTGTTTAAAATGAAACCCACATTCTCCCCCGGCCTCACCCCGGTCTTGCATAAAAAATTGGCCAGCGCGTTACACTGTCGATACAGCGTGCGATACGTCATGTGACGATCGGAATATATCAATGCCACTTTATCTGGCTGACGCGCGGCATTCTTTGCCAGCATATCCACCAGGGTTTCTGCCTCCGGTCGGTTCATTCACTTACCTCGTCAGATTCATTTCGCCATGTTTCAATAGGCATTGGACCGCCACGATCCGCTGAAAATTGTCTTGAACAGAATTTTGACATCATTCCACAACGACCAGTTCCGGATATACGCGATATCATATTTCAGACGGGATTCAATCTTGTCCATCGTGTCGGTTTCTCCTCGGAAACCATTGAGCTGTGCCAGCCCCGTAATTCCCGGTTTGACTTTATGGCGCAGCATATATCCTGGCAGCAGTTTGCGATAGGTTTCATTCATAGCCACCGGATGGGGTCTGGGCCCGACCAGCGACATATCTCCTTTGAGAACATTCAGTAACTGCGGCAGTTCGTCCAGACTGTTTTTACGCAAAAAAGCCCCCAGCCGGGTAATTCGTGGATCATTCCGGGTGGCCTGCTTGAAATCGTAACCATCTTCGTGCACAGTCATGGTTCGGAATTTATATATCAAAATCGGCTGACCGTTCAAGCCATACCGCCATTGTTTGAAGATAATCCGGCCGGCGTCGGTCAGTTTGAGTGCAATCCCGATACACACGAAGAAGGGGAACAGCAAAACCAATGCGGATGCGGACACCAGAATATCGAACAATCGCTTGACGAGTCGATTGATACCGACAATCGGGGATTCCTGCAGGGCAATGACCGGAAAATGCTCGAAATACGTCAGATGTCCACCGATCATCAAATCGACGAAAAAAAGATCCGGTACAAAAAAAACCGATACGGTGGAATCATTCAACGACCTCAGCACATTTTGTATTTTGGCCTGTTCGTTCATCGAAAGCGATATATACACGATATCGACGGGGTGCTCGGAAACATACGACGCAATCCGGTCGAGCCCCCCCAGCAGTTTCAACTTTTTATATTTGGGAACATGATCATCGAAAAACCCCAGCAACTGCATCCCGGACCAGGGATTTTTCACGATCAATCCGGCCAGTTCCTCTCCGATATCGTTGGCACCGACAATGATGGCTTTTTTGGTATTCAGGCCTTTTTTCCGAAGACCGCGAAGGGTGAAACGGATCACGATCCGTCCCAAAGAAAGAAACACGGGCCAGGCGATCATCCAGTACATGAATGCGGTGTGTGTCGTCAGATGGGATAGATTCAGAAAATAGAGGATGAAAAACAGACAGAAATAAACGATACCGCACCCCAGGATGATTTTGTTGATTTCATAACGGGGAGATGAGAAACGCCAGGAGCGATAGATTCCGGTGTGATGCAAGATTACCAAAATCAAAAAAAAGAGGATGATCTCCACTTCTTTGATGTTATACGGCAGTTCGCTGCAATGTTTACTGATGATACCATAAAGAGCTGCTCCGGAAAATGCATCCACCAGACGCAATTGCGTCATGAGCAGTGGTTCATAAGATCGAAACTTGGAATCCTGAATCTTCGATTTTTCAACCACAATAAAAAAGCCTTTGATGCCTGTCGATACACTTCGAAATCGACAGGCTTGTCAGCCTCATCGATAGACCGTGCCTGTCATCTGCTGGATAAGGAAACCATGGCGGCTCTCTCATCCAACAACACTTTCGCTTAATTGGGAACACAGCGATCTATGCGTCTGCTCCAATGCATGCCGGGCGGGCAAACAGGCACATTCGGTACACATTTTCCCACGGGCGGCTCCCAATGAGTCCCCGGCGGGCAGTCGGGGATATTCGGAACACATCGGCCCGCACGCCCCTCCCAATGCATGCCAGGCGGACAAGGCGGCGGATTGGGAACGCATCGGCCGATACGACCATCCCAGTGGTGATTCGGAGGACATGGCGGTTGAGCCGATACGAAATCCACACCCACACCCATTGCCATCAGAAAACAGATAAACAAGAAAAAGATAGATTTCATGTTCATGGTATATTCTCATTTTGTACTACTGGGAGATTGCTTGTTTTCAGTTTTGAACAGTTATGCAGCGTCTTGGACTGGAAAACCCAAAATATCAACTGTCATTTTGCCCAAAATATAATCTTTGGTCGCCGTAATACGTTCCATATCCTTATAAACGCCACTATCAAGATACTTTTCACCACACTGTTCACAAACACCGACAGGTACATTGCGGATTACAAACAATCGTTCACCCCAGCGCCAATCGATTGCAATGCTTTTTTTCTTAACATTCCCTCTGCAAAAGTAGCATCTGGTTAGCATATCAAACCTCTTTCTTTCTTGTTATGAAATCAGGCTCCCAATGTGTTAACTCCGGTTCATAAGCCGTGATTATCAATAACTCGTCAAGCTCAAAATTGCCACATACAACATGAAGCGGCCGATTCGCAAGTGACCTCCCAAAAATCAGACAGCTTGGACCTCTGGAGTCTTCATCATAGGGTTCAATAATAGATCCATTCAAAATGGCAGTTTCAATCTCTTCCAGACTGATCATCCTTGAGCGAATTTTTTCTGTATGGGAAAAAGATACGATATATTGCCC